>CAZXDD010000139.1:0-14303 GCA_964639415.1 uncultured Armatimonadia bacterium | reverse complement strand
TTCCCGACGCGGGAATGGCGAAATGCGGCCCCAGTGTGTTCATGCATAATGTGAGGTCAACGCCCGCACCGCTACCTCCCCAACCGGTATACCCTCGTCACTCCCGCCGGCAACTGCTCCTCGATCGCTTCCAGCCCCTTGCCCAGTTCACGCCCCTCGGTGAGCTCGGTAACCTCCGCGGGCTCGTGCAGCTTCAGGCGCTTTGTGCCCTCGGTGGCCGTGTGGAGCATGAGGTAACCGGCACTCGCGCTGAAGGGGTCCAGCGTCTCGGAGTACACGTGGACCCCGGCGTACCGGCACAGGCCCAGCAGGAGCCCGCGGTCCAGCGGCAGCAGAGAGTAGACACTGCGCCAACCGTCCTGCTCCTTGACCGCCAGCGTGGGCAGGCCCGCCGTTGTGCCCAGGACCGTCGCGTCCGGATCGTCCACCACGAAGGCCGGAGCGATGGCCACCGGTGTCCGGCGCGGCTGTGGGTAGGCGGCCACGATGGGGTGCTCGGGAGCTGCGATGCTCAGCTCGTCATTCAGTCCACCCACATGGCGTTTGATGGTGATGCCCGTCAGCGTCGACGGCCCCTTCGGGTCGAATCCCTGTGGCGTCACGTAGCCGGGGGCGTAGACCCATGCGGCCGTCTTGCCCGCCCCGCGGACGACGGCGTCGATGCGCCGGCGCAGCCCGTCATCCACCTCGAAGGCGTTCAGGAACACATAGAGCTTGTACTGGGGCAGGTTGGCGTCGGCGATGTCCGACAGCAGGTACAGATCGAAGGGGGCACCCATGCAGGCCAGCTCGTCTACAGTCTCGCGGCAGAGCATGGTGTGCAGCCGGTCGTTGCCGTTGCAGGTGTGCATGGCGCGCTCGTCGGCGAACACGGCCACCTGTGCGACCTGCTCGCGGCCGCCCGCCAAAGCGTCGTCGCAGGCCCGCTTCATCGCCGCGACGGTGTCCATCACCTCGGCCTGGTGGAACGTGGCGTTCCCGGCCAGGAGGAACCACCACAGGCTCGTCCCCCGGGTCAGCGAATACCCGGCCGCGCGCTGGAGCACCGCCTGCGTCTCGGACAGATTGTCCGTGCGGTAGCTCTCGAAGCCCGGGTACAGATGGGTGCGGGTGTCGACTTCGTCGAAGTACAGCTTGTTGTGCAGTCGATAGCTGCCGCCATAGGCCGAGATGAAGCTCCCGGCCTCGCCGCCGCGGCGGCGGTCGTAAGCGGTGGGAGCCGCCAGGAAGTCCACGTGGGGCGAGGCGAGCACCTCCCTGAGCCCCTGGAAGCCGTCGGTCTTCAGGCAATACAGCGAGTAGCCGTAGAACACGCCGGCGATCTTCTTCCCTCCGGTGACCTCCTTGACCACCCGGCAGCTATGGATGATGTTGCTGCTCACCATGTCGCTTAGGAACTCCCGATAGTCCACCACGCGCCGGCCCTTGACGGGGTCGCGGAACATGCCGTCGGCCGCCGCGGCGTGCTGCTCCGGGCCGGGCGGGTCGGCCTCGAAGCCTGCATTCCCGTCGCCCCAGGCCTCACGTAGTCTCACCACGTCGCCGCCGTAGCGCTCCCCAAGCCACCTGCGCCAGCGGGCGATGGCCGCCGGGGAGAAGTCCACGTGGCCGGAGCTGCCCCACCAGAACCACTCGCTGGAGCCGCCGCCCGCCGGATGGTAGCCGAAGATGTGGCCCCGATAGTCGCTGCTCTCCATGTGGCCCACAACATCGCGCAGCATGCGCTCGTAGGTTTCCGTCCACAGCTCGGAGGCCAGGGAGACCTGCTGCCCGAGCTTGCCGTCGGCCTCCCTGGTGATCTCATCGGGATGGGCGTCCAGCCACCACTTGGGCGGGTTGAGCTTGATCCGCGGCATGATAAGGGCCCGCGGGTTGGCGGCGATGATGGCCCGGATGCGGGCGTCGATCCTGTCGAAATCATACTCCCCCGGTCCCGTCCACCAGCCGAAGCAGCCCTGGCCCGGCGTCATCCAGCTCCAGAAGATCTCGCTGTACAGCTCATGGCCGGCGGCGGCGAAGTCGCGGCAGGAGAGGGCGATCTGCTCGTCGGAGACATAGGGCTCGGGCATCATGGCCATGGTGGTGACCGGCCGGCCGTCGATGTGCAGCGTGGGGACGCCCCCGTGGGCGCGCACTTGAGCCTCCGGCGCGGCGCTCCCGTCGCGAGGCGTCGGCAGAGCGGCTTCGTAGGCCGCCACCAGGGGCAGCTTCGTCCCAAACTCCGGGTCATAGCCCTCGGGCAGGGGGCGCACGATGTCCAGGGCGTCCCGGGACTTGTCCGCGCGCTCCAGGGCGTACAGGCCGCGGAGATCCTCCTCACTCAGAGCCCGGCGGTAGATCCGCACATCATCCATCAGACCGTGGAACAGGTACGCCCGGCCGCCGCCGTCGGCATGGGCCTCGCCGATCGTGAGCGGCTGTTGGTTGACCGTGAGGTGCTCGACAGGCGCGGTGGCCGAGAGGACTTTCTCGCCATCCAGGTACAGGCACACGAGTCCGCGGTCGAATGTGGCCGCCACGTGGCTCCATCGCTTGGCCGCCACGACGGGCACGTCGCCGACGCCAACCGGCTCCCCGCCGGGAATGGTGAACTGCTCTCCATTGCGCATGATGCCCTGCCAGCGGCCCTCGGCGTCCTTGAACTTGAACTCCGGCCTACCCTCCCACAGGGAGAGCATGAACTGGATCTCCTGCTGCGCTGCGCCCCGCCGCAGGCCCTTGTACAGCAGAGTCTGGTATGAGCCGGGATGCGCCGAGGGCGCTATCCACGCCGAGAGTGTGAGGCTTTCCAGAGCGTCGGCGCCCGTGAAACCGGGGACCGAGAGCGAGCCAAACTGGCTGACCACGGCGGCGCCGTGCTGGGTGTGCACCCCCCCGGTGACGCGACACAGCTCTCCCGTGGCCCGGCAGGCGAAGGTGTCCTCACCGGGTTCGGCGAAGTCCAGCCACAGGATCAGGTCGTCCTTGAGGGGCTCTTGCTGGGTCCAGGCTGCCCCGGCGAAGAGCGTGCCGGCTGCGAGCAGGATCGTGCTCAGTCTCATGGCGACCTCCGGGCCTGAGGAATCGGCGGTTCGTGACAACCATTCGCGGCGGCCCTGTCGCAGTCCTTCGCCGGGGTCATCGGGGGCTCGCCAACGCCGTTCCTGGATGCGCGGGTGTCCGGCCGCCTTGCCACAAGGTCGTTGGGGGCAGATACGCGCGCGCTATAGGCTCGCGGCCTGCAGCCGTCCCTCGTGCTGATCGCGATCGCTGCGCCTCGGGGCTCCCGGAGCCTTCTTTCATCCATCATTACCCAACAGGGGAGGAAACGGAATGCTGTATCTGCTCATCGCAATGATCGCTTCAGGTGCGCCGGCACAGGAGGCAGAGACCGTGGGCACAAGGCCTTACGAGATGGACTGGGCCGGTCGGTACGAGGACGACCAGCCGCAGCTTGTGGACTTTGAGGACCTCACCGGCTGGACTGTGGAGACCAGTAACTCCGAGGCAAGCTTCCAAAGGACCCGGGAGCAGCAGCTCTTCGGCGACTACGTGGGCAAGCTCACCTACCGCGGTACCGGCGCCGGGCCGACGGTGACCATCCGCCCGCCCCGGCCCGTGGCCATCGACGGTGGCTTCGATGCCGTCACCTGCTGGATCTACGGCAACAACTGGGGCTACAGCCGCGACCCCAGTACGCCGCCGGTGAGTGTGGCGGTGCTGCTGCAGGACGCCGCCGGCGAGGAGTTCTCCATTCCGCTGGTGTACGTGCACTGGAAGGAGTGGTTCGTGTGCCATCGGCGCCTGTCGCCCGCGCAGATCGAGAGTGTCAAGGCAGGCGGCGCCTTCTCCGGGTTCCACATCACCGGCGGGCGGAACAAGGAAGACCGGACGCTGTACTTCGACAGCCTCTGCGCCTACACCGAGGCCCTCGAGCCGCTTGAGTTCGAGCCCCGGCCTGAGCGCGGTATCCCCATGTTCCCCGGCCAGACGGTGGGCACAAATACCGGGCCGGGCGAGGTCCCCTTCCCCAATCGGTTGGAGACTATCCTGCCGGTCAACCTCACCGAGGACTACAAGACCGCCCTGGCTCGCGATGGCGAGGCCTTCTCGTTCACCTACTCAGGAAGTGACGGCGAGCTCACCTACCGCCTGCAGCCCGCCGAGGGCGCCTTCTCGGGCCTCACCGCTGTCTGGGCCGGGGGAGAGCCCGTGAAGCCCTGCGTGGACGGCGGCATCATGCTGGCGGTGGGAGACAAGGTCGTCGCTCCCGAGAACGCCGAGCATCTGGGCTCGCAGATCCAGGGCGATACGTTGCAGTCGCGGTGGCGCCTGAGCGCCGGGGAGGTCGCCGCCGAGGCCACCTTCACCTACCGTCTGTGGCAAAAGTCGCTGGTCATCGACACGCTCGCTCCCGGAGGCAACGTGGCCGAAGTGCGCTTCGGGACGGCCACAGGCCTGCGGGACCCGCGGCTGGTGGCCACTCCGTATTATGTGTACAGCCCCGGCCGACCGGCCATCGCCGTGGCCGGAAGCGCCGAGGCGCCCCTGTTCCTCTCCGGCCATCTGGATTGGTACCTGTCCAACGCTTCCACACCCTTCGCGGTCAACGGCCTGGACGGCGGGGCGCAGTACAACGGTGGCGCGCGGTACATCCCGCGCACCGACGGCGTGCGCAATGACTGCTACGAGCGGTTCTTCATCACCCTGTCGCCGCGGTACGAGGAAGTCCTGCCCACCGTGGCCAATCCGGTGTCGCCGTGGAAGCACATCACAGGGACCAAGGTCTGGCGCGCCCACGGGGCCGGCAATCGCGACTACGACAAGCAATACTGGAAGAAGGTGCACCGCTACGGGATGCGCGAGGTGGTGGTGACCGATCACGAGACCGGCTGGCGCGACGGGGGAGAGAGCTTCACCTTCCGCACCCGCCCGGCCCCGGGCAAGGGCGGCGATGAGGGCCAGCGCGACTACTCCCGTTATATGCAAGAGGAGCTGGGCTTCGTCTACGGGCCGTACAACAACTACACCGATTTCGCGCCGGTGAACGAATACTGGAGCACCGACATCGCCGGGCGCACCTCGGACAACCAGCTCCAGCACGCCTGGATGCGCTGCTATGCCCCCAAGCCCGCGCGGGCCATCGAGTACGCCGCCAAGCTTCCGTACATCATCCAGGACAAGTTCCACTTCAGCACGGCCTACTGCGACGTGCATACCGCCGTCTCGCCGTGGAGCCGCACGGACTACGACGCTCGGGTGCCGGGCGCAGGGACCTTCGCCGCCACGTTCTACTCCTACGGGGAGATCATGCTCCACCAGAAGGCCGCCTGGAACGGCCCGGTGTACTCCGAGGGCGGCCACCACAGCTTCTACTGCGGCCTGACCGACGGCAACTACGGCCAGGACCAGAACTACTTCATCGCCGACAGCCCCTGGCTGGTGGACTTCGACCTGCTCAAGCTCCACGACCTGTGCTGCAACTTCGGCATGGGCAACCCGGAGATGTTCTACGGCCGGGACTACAACTACGGCCGCACGCGTCTGGAGGTCGATGCCTCCATCGACCGCTTCCTGGCGGCAACGGTGGCCTTCGGGCACCCGGGCTTTCTGACCTTCGAAGGCGGCTTTGGCCACGCGCTGCGCAGCTACTACATGCTTCAGCAGCTCCACAGCCTGTACTGCCTGGCAAGCGCCGAAGAGATCCGCTACGCCGATGGGCAGGGGAACCTGCTTCCCACCACCACAGCCGTGGCCTCCGGCGCCCACAGGCGCTCGCAGGTGGTGACGCGCTACTCCGACGGCACGGTGACGGCCGTCAACGGTAACCGCAGGGAGCGGATGACGGTCACCGCGTACGGGCGGGAGCTGGACCTGCCGCCCAACGGCTATGCGGGCTGGTCGGCGGACGGAGCCGTGGAGGTCATCTCCGCCGATCCCGACGGCCACCGCTGCGACTATGCCGCCACCCCGGCGTACCTGTACGTGGACGGCCGCGACCGGTTCCGGCGCTTCGACAGAGCCGCCGGCGACGGCATCGGCATCTGCCGCAGCCTTCCGGACGGCAACTACGAGGTCATCCCCTACGAGGGCACCGACTGTGGCTTCGCCATCCAGGCCGAGAGCGCCGTGGCACTGGACGCCGATGAACGGGAGCTGGGCCCGGCAAACCTGCGCACCTCCCGCGGCTTGACCTACGTGGTTCCCGTCGAGGGCGCCGTGAGCTACATCCTCCGGGGCGCTGAGACGGCGGAGGCGACGGCACTCACCTGCCCGCGGGACGAAGTGGTGGCCGGAGAGACGGTGACGGTCACCGGCGCCGCCGAGCACCGCCTGCAGATCCCCGCCGACGCCGAAGTCGGACAGCGGGTCTGGCGGCAGTTCGAGAACGCCTGGATCGATTTCACCGTGGTCCCCCTGGCCTATGCCGACGTCTCCCTGGACGACACCGAGCTGAACCTGCGGCTGAGAAGCAACCTGCCCCGGGAGGACGAGCTGCGGATCGCGGCCCGCGGGCATGAGGCCACAGTGCGCCTGGTCCCCGAGCAGCCGGCGACGGCCACCATCGACCTCGGCGCCCCCGAGAGCGAGACCACCGAGGTTCTCCGCATCGTGCTGCAGGCCGGCGACCTGTCGCAGGTCATCGAGCGGGGTCTGATCGCCACCAGTCAGTACACCCCGCTTGTGCCCTTCCCCACGGAGCATCAGGCCGGCATGTGTCTGCGCGGCGGGCAGGAGACTTCGGACTTCGGCGAGACCAGCGGGTATGTGGTGCAAAGGAGCGCTACCTGCGGCGATGTGACCAAGGACAGCCTGTTCATGCACCCGCCGTACGTGGGCGGCACCGGGTATGCCTTCGCGACCTTCGGGCCGATTGAGCTCCCCACTCAGCCGGCGGCGTTCCGCGCCGTGGTGGGCAAGGGCGACGGCAGCGACCTGGGCGACGGGATCGTCTATTACGTGGCCGTGGTCGACGCCGAGGGGCAGCAGACCATCGCCGGCGAGCAGCCCGTCACCACCCATGCCTGGCTGCCCATCGAGGCCGATCTGAGCCCCTGGGCCAGCAAGACCGTATCGCTCAAACTCATCAGCGACGTGGGGCCGGAGGACAACTCCTCGGGCGACTGGGCCTCCTGGGCGGAGATGCGTATCGAGAGCACGACACAGGATCTCAAGTGGTCGCTCGATGAGAATACCGAGCTGTACCGCCGCCGGCCCGGTCCCTTCCCCACGGCGGGCCTGACGCTCAATGACCTGCGCACCGCCAAGCAGGGCTGGTTGCGCTACGACGGTGTCGGGCTCTCCGGCACCGGCGACAGCTACGGAAGCTTTGCTGTGCTCAACGGCATCGAGCTGGGGAACATGGCGCCGGCGGGAGGCAATGAGGCGGAGAACATCTGGGAAGAGCAGGTCGGTGTGGCGCTGACGCCGGAGGCCATCGCCTCCCTGGGCTTCCGCAACCGCTTCGAGCTGCGCAATCCCCGGAACGACTACTTCAAAGTCCGGCGCTTCTGGATCGAGCTGGACCTCGCGGACGGGCGGAAGGTCTCCTCGTACGTCGCCGACGTGGTCTTCACCCAGCCCCCGGGCTGGGCCCACGGCGAGGGGATCATGATCCCGCACGGCGAGAACATCACCGTGGACGTCTGGTTCGAGCTGTAGAATCGCGGCCGACAAGCCGGTCCTGCCGTCAGTATGTCATCCTGAGCGTCCATCTCGCGCAGCGAGATAGCGAAGGATCTCATTGGGTGCCGGGAGGCTCTTCGGGCTGCTCCTGTCGGGAGCGGACGCTCTCAGAATGGCACTCCCGGCGCAGGCGGGGTCTCCGACCGGACCTCCAGGGCCGCCGCCCCCTGACCGTCGCGCAGACCGGGCCCTGCGGCCCGCAGCCGTTTGCCCTTCGCGTTCCCGGGACGGTGAGACCCGCCGTCCCGGGAACGACGACGGCCTCACATCCCGGCCTCCAGCCGCGTCACCAGTTCCTCCTGGATCGGCGCCGGGAGGGTGATGAAGCGCGCGCTGTAGCCGGCGATGCGGACGGTGAGGTCGCGGTGTGCGGCCGGATCCGCGATGGCGGCCCGCAGATCGTCGGCGCCGACGCCGTTGACCTGCACCTGCAGGCCCCCTCGGGCGTAGTAAGCACCCAGAAGCGCCCGGAACTTGTCCCTACCTTCCTGCTCGGCCACCAGTCCGGGGTCGATGGAGATGTCCAGCGCCTGGCCGCCGCTGAGGGCCTGCTGGTCGATGGCGCTTGCCGAGAGCAAGAGGCCCGTGAGGCCCTGCGTGGCCCGGCCCGGCATCGTCCCGGCGTTCTTGCCCAGCGGCTCGCCGGCCCGGCGGCCGTCGGCGCTGGCCCCGGTCTTCATCCCCGCCGCCACATGCTGCGTCAGGGTATGGTAGGAGGGCAGATAGTAGCGCCCATCGGCGCTGTGGGCGCTCACAGCGGCGGCGAAGGCGTCCGTTACCCACCGGGCCATGGCGTCCGCCTCCGGGTGGCCGTTGCCGTACTTGGGCATCCGCAGTAGCTCGCGATGGAGGTCCTCGGCATCCGCGAAGTCATCGCGGAGGACTTGGGCCAGATCGCCCAGGCCGCAGCGCTGCTCCCGGAATACCAGGCGCTCGATGGCGGTGAGACTATCGGCGGCGTTGGCCCAGCCGAAGCCCTCGATGATGACGCAGTGGTAGCGGGCTCCGCCCGCCGCGCGGTCCAGGCCGCGGGCGATGCAGTCCTTCGTTAGTGCCGATAGCAGCGGATTGGGGCGGTGCTCGGCCATCCAGCGGGTGGAGGCCGCATTCTGCCCCACGCAGTAGGTGATGAGGCTCTGCAGATAGGCCGCGAACTGCTCCCGGAACTGCGCGAAGTCGCCGAAGGTCTCGACCGGCCGCACAGCGGTCTGGATAGGCAGCTTGTGGTGCAAAGGCCGCCCGCCGCCCAGGGCCAGCTCCAGTGGCAAAAGCAGGTTCACCACGCCCCCCCACATGTCGCTGATCTCCTCGCCGGGGATCACCAGGCCCATGCAACTGTTCATCACCACACGCCGGGCCTCCGGCTCTGAGAGGCCGCGACAGACCATGGCCTGCACGCAGGGCTCCTCGCCGTAGAATGTGGGCTGCCCCATGGACAGCAGGTCCGGGTCCGCATAGCGGCTGAAGACCTCCGGGGGAGTGTGCTCGTGGACCCGAACGGCCAGCAGGGGAGAGGGGAGCCGGAGCTCGAGGCTCAGGTCGATCATCATGGCCGAGAGCGGGCTGTAGAGATCGCCACCGCGACCGTCGGCGCCACCGAGGTTCACCGCACAGGCCGGGTCACCGAAGCGGTTCAGCTTCAGCCACAAGTCCCTCAGGTGCCCGCGCAGTTGCTCCTGGGGCACGCCCCGCCGCAGGTCGGCGCAGTACAGCGGGTACAGGTACTGGTCGGCGCGGCCCAGCGAAAGCGACGAGTCCGACAGCTCGGAGATGCCGATGGCCACATGGGTGAGCCAGAGGGCCTGCAGGGCCTCATGGAAGCTGCGTGCCGGCTGCATGGGCACTCGCTCGCAGGCCTCGGCGATCCGCAGCAGGTTGTCACGCCGCGCGCGATCGGTCTCCCCTCGGGCCTGCTCCCGTGCCGGCCCGGCATATCGCCCCGCCCAGTGCCCCACGGCCTCGAGCGCAATGAGCATCGCCCGCAGGGTGTGGACGGCAGGACCGTCGGCCGTCTTGAGGGCCTCGCCAACCTCGACGATCTTGGCCGCCAGGCCGTCCCGGATGACCTCCTCGTAGCAAAGGCAGGTGTGCGCGGTGGTGTACCCGGCGCGGCAGTCAAACCACCGGGCCATGCACTCTGCCGGCGTGGGCTCCGCGGGCACAGGGGAGCAGGGCGCTGGCTCGTAGCCGGCGATAGCCGCCTCCAGCGCCTCCCGCTCCGAGCGGGAGAGATAGCCCCGGCCAAGGTCTCCGGCCAGTGTCTCATCGGGCTCTACGCCCAGAGGCACGGCGGAGAGCACCGCCGCAAACAGGTGGGCCTCGCGCTGCGGAGCCGGGAGGTCCGGAGGGATGTCTTCCAGGGCCCGGCGCCGCAGATGGTGGATCAACTGCCACAGGTCGGGATCGTTCACGGGATGGTCTCTCCAGGAAGCTGGTCCGCGTGTCCAGCGTAGGCGGGGCGGGTCCGGTTGTCAAGCGCGCCGACGTCGCCGGTGTGCCCGCCTGCGGGGGGCGTTGTCGTGCACACCTCTCCTGAGCGGCCAGATCGCGAGAAGGAGGGGCTGAGCCTGTGCCGTGTGCCGCCGCCGTCCCCCACCGCCGCCTTGCCCGGCTATCGCCTCAGGTGCTACAATCGGCCTATCAAACTCTTGGCTGCAGCCTACATCGCAGGAGCGAAAGCGGGAGGTGGCGTCCATGCGATCGTCGCGACGCCGGAAGACCAACGCTCTCCGAGACTCTCTGGTCTTCTGGTCGCTGGTGCTGTTTCTGGCCGCCGGCATTGCCTGTGCCGGCTTCGTCCTGGGGAGAGACTGGCTGGGCCGGCGCATGGCCGGCGTCGACATGACCCCCGGAGCGCCGCGCATGGTGCCCACCGACGAGGACCCGGCCATCGACGAGCCGAAGAGCAAGGCCCCGCCGGCGAAGGCCGAAGTCAAGATGGAGGAGCGGGAACCCGACGACTTCGAGCTTCGGCGGATTGAGGACAAGGAGACCTCCGGCCCCCAGGACGGTGCCCAGTTGCACGGGGAGGAGGGCGAGGGTACCCGGGAGGGCTCAGGGAACGCCCCTTCGCTGGCCGATGAGGGGGATGACGGCGAAGAGCCTGTGGAACGGGAGAGGCCCCGCGCCCGGCCGGAGAAGGCGAAGGCCAAGGGCACCCGGGGACGCTTCGTCGTGACCGCGGGGGCCTTTGACGACGCCTCCAATGCGCAGAAGGTCGTGGCTGATCTCAAGGCCAAAGGCTATTCACCCGCCGTGGAGCTCACGCAGCGCGGTGGGCGCGAGCTGCGGCGTGTCGTGGTCTCGACCACGTCTTCCAGGGCCGAGGCGGTCGAGCTGAAGGAGGAGCTGGAGCGGGAGGGTATCCGGGCGGGTATCATCACCAATGACTGAGCCTTACCGCTCGTCGCCGCGGCCGCGCATGGATCGGGTTATCCTGTTGGTGCTGGACGGTGTCGGTGCCGGCGCCCTCCCGGACAGCGCGGCCTATGGCGATGTCGGCTCCGACACGCTCTCACACGTCCTCGCCCAGACCGGCGCCCGCCTGCCTGTCCTGTGGTCTCTGGGATTGGGCCAGGTGCTGGGCCTACCCGGCCGGGCATTGCCATCGCGGCCGGAAGGTGCCTATGGGCGCATGGCCCAGAGGGCGGTGGGCAAGGACTCGACCATCGGCCACTGGGAGCTGATGGGCTGCGTGGCGCCCCGGCCCTTCCCCACGTACCCCGGGGGCTTCCCTCCGGACGTGCTCGCGCATCTTCAGGCCTCCACGGGGAGAGGCGTCATCGGGAATCGGGCCGCTTCGGGCACCGAGATCATCAAGGATCTCTGCGCCGAGCATCTGCGGACCGGAAGCTGGATCGTCTACACCTCGGCCGACAGCGTGCTGCAGATCGCGGCCCATGAGAGGGTCGCCCGTGTCGATGAGCTATACGGGGCCTGCGAGGCGATGGCGGACTACCTGATGCCCGCCCGGCGGATCCTGCGCGTCATTGCTCGGCCCTTCGTGGGAGAGCCGGGGGCCCTGCGCCGCACTCCCGGTCGCCGGGACATCAATCTCCCGCCGCCGGTGCCCACGGCGCTGGACAGGCTCACCGACGCGCTGGTGCCCGTGGTTACCGTGGGCAAGGTGGACGGCATCTTCGCCGGGCGAGGGATCACAGAGGCCATCCATACCGCGGGCAACTCGGCCACGATGGCAGCGGTGCGGGACGAGCTGTCGCTGTTCGGCACCGGGCTTTTGTTCGCCAATCTGATCGACTTTGACATGCTGTACGGGCACCGGAACGACGTGGCCGGCTTCGGCGCCGCCCTGGAGGCCGTGGACGCTTTCGTCGGTGAGATCAGGCAAGGCCTGCGGCCGCGGGAGTTGCTCCTCATCTCGGCCGATCACGGCTGCGACCCGACCATGCCCGGCACGGACCACACAAGAGAGTATGTGCCGGTTCTTGCCTGCGGCCCCGGAGTGAGACAGGCAGTTGACCTGGGCGAGCGCCGTAGCTTCGCCGATCTGGGGGCTACCGTGTGCGAGGCTCTGGGTATCGACCCCGGTCCCGTGGGAGCGGGCTTCTGGGAGACCATTGCCCGACCCGCGATCCCCGAAGGAGAGCACATTGAGCGTCAGCGAGTGGATTGGTTTCGGCGTCGGAGCGCTCTTGATGGGGGCTTTGGTTAGCGCTCTTCTGTGGATAAGTGGCTGCAGCAGGGGTCTGGCCCCCGGGATGCTGCGCGCGGCGCTGTTGCGGGTATGGGCCGCGCTGGTGGCCTGCATCGCGGGCCTGTTGCTGGTGCGCAGCCGGGTCGGTGGCGGCCTGGTGGATTACGACGCCGCGCAGACCGCGGTGACGACCCGCCCCGTCTCCGGACAGGCCCTGGTGTGGCTACTGCTGGGGCTGGCATGGGTGATCGCCTGCCTTGTAGTGGCGGTGAAAGCCGCGGCCATCGTTACCCGTACGCCGCCGGCGATGGACGAGCCGTCAGACCCAACGAGGGAGTGAAGCCGGTTGGACATCGGTGATGTGGTAAGCAGGGCCATGAGCCTGATGCCGTGGGCGCGCAGGACACCCAAGAAGCCGCAGCTCACCCGTGACCAGGCCCTCCAGGCCCGTCCGGTGCGCAACCCGGCGCTCAAGTGGCGGGAGAACGATGACGGGGAGGTGGAAGTGATCCTGCCCCGCCGCACCGACCTGACCGGCAAGTTCCTGGCCTGGATGTTCTTTGTCCCCGAGGCAAAGCCGATCACGCTCGATGACGTCGGCTCCTTCGTCTGGCTGCACTGCGACGGCGAGCACACGGTGCAGAAGCTGGTGGCGATGATGTCCGAGGAGTACAGGGTCGGCAAGCGCGAGATCGAGTTCTCGCTCACCGAGTACCTGCAGACCCTGGGCAAGCGCGGGATGGTGGGCTTCCTGATTCCCAAGAGCATTGCCGCGGAGCTCGGGGACGCCGCCAAGGACCTGGTCGGCCTCGAGGAGGTCGGCGAGAGCGAGCAGGACCTGCGCAAGGCCGATGCCGGGGCTCGGCAGGTTCCGGAGCAAGAGCAGGACTCCGAGCAGTCCGAGAGCGCAGGGACCGATGAACAGCAGAAGTGATGCCCCGGTGGGACCGGGGGCGCCGTCCGCCGCGGCCGGACCCGACGCCATGGCCTTCCACAGCGGCAGTTGCTGCAAGTGCGGCGGCACCGATGGGCTCATCTGCATCAGCGAGTTCGGCAAGGCCCTCTGCCCCCGCTGCTATCCGGAGTTCGTCAGACGCCGGATGGAGGCCACGGTCCGGCGCTTCCGCATGATCCCAAAAGGCTGTCGCGTCGCGGTGGCCATCTCCGGCGGCGGCGACAGTGGCGCCCTGCTGGACATGCTGGCACGCACCCGGGGCCGGTTGAACTACACCCTCACCGCCGTACACCTGAATATGGGCCTGGGCCCGTACTCCGACGATTGCCTCGAGGTCTGCCGCGAGCAGGCCCGTAAGTGCACCGTGAGCCTGGAGCTGGAGCGGGCAAAAGACTACGGCGTCACCGTCTCGCCCGTGGGGCAGTGGCGCACCTGCGCGGTCTGTGGCGCCGTGCGCCGCGCCCTGCTGCCCAGGGTCGCGCAGCGCATCCGGGCGGATGTCATCTGCGTCGGCCACACCCTGGACGACCAGCTCATGTTCATGCTCAAGAACGTGCTCTCCGGACATCCCGAGAGCCCGGCCCCGCTGCTACCCGCCCGCCCCGGCTATCCTGCCAAGGCCAAGCCTCTGATCCAGATCCCCGAACAGGCCACCAAGCGCTATGCCGAGCTGGTCGGGCTGCCGGTGATGCGGGAGCCCTGTCCGCACTTCAGAGACGAGGCCCACAGGCTCAAGGAGGTCTTCGATCACCTGGAGCGCCTGGCCCCCATGGGGAAGCTCCAGTTCTTCCACACAATGCGTACCGTCATGCGCCCGGAGCGGGACGACACCGCCACCGAGGGCCCCTGCGAGGTCTGTGGGGCTCAGACGCGCATGCGCGTCTGCCCCATCTGCAGGCTCAAGGAGGCGCAGCAGCAGTGATCAGGGGGATAGGTGCGGAGGCGCTGTAGGGCGGGGGCCCGTACCCCGCCGCCGTGTGCCGTCGGGCTGTAGGGCGGGGGCCCGTACCCCGCCGCCGTGTGCCGTCG
>CAZXDD010000138.1:0-14348 GCA_964639415.1 uncultured Armatimonadia bacterium | reverse complement strand
GGCTGCGTTGGGTTTGCATGTGTGGCCAGGACCGTCTTTGGCCGAATGGGTCCTGCATTCCACTATCGTGACGGCGGCAGATTTGTGGCCGTAGGCCCGAGCCTTCGCGACGTCCGCACTGGAGGTGTCCGTCACATGTCGCGTTCGTACTACGGTCTTAGGTACCACATTGTGTTTGGCACCAAGAACCGGGCTCCCCTTATCACCCCGGAGATCCGCGAGCCGTTGTATGCCTATCTCGCCGGGGTGATTGATAACATCGGTGGCAGGACATACGCGATCGGGGGCACCGTCGATCATGTGCACATACTGGCCGAGCTGGGCAAGAGCCGGCTCTTGCAAGACTACGTTCGAGATATCAAGGCCAATTCGTCCCGCTGGGTGCGCTCAACCTATCCAGACCACAGGTGTTCTGCCTGGCAGAAAGGAGCGGGTGTCTTCACCGTGGGTGTGAAGAGCGTGCCTCAGGTAAAGGCCTATATCGACGCTCAGGACGAACACCACAGGACAGAGAGTTTCGGAGACGAGTTTGTGGGCTTTCTGCGGTGGCACGGAATTGCGCACGATCCCGGCGAGATCTAAGGGCTCCGGTACTCCGCGGTGGCCCTTGGCCGAAGGCCTCCTTCCGTCCAGCCCCTTCAGGGGCGACACATCCGTAGCCGCGGGCGTGAGCCCGCGGAAGCCGTTCGGTGCAGACCTCCATAATGCCCCCGGCCGGATTGGCGTTGCCGTCCAGCCCCGTTAGGGGCGGCACATCCGTAGCCGTGGGCGTGAGCCCGCGGAAGCCGTTCGGTGCAGACCTCCATAATGCGCCCGGCCGGATTGGCGTTGCCGTCCAGCCCCTTCAGGGGCGACACATCCGTAGCCGTGGGCGTGAGCCCGCGGAAGGCTGTGTGGGTGCGGTTCCGGACGAGGGCGGTCTGCGGGTCCACGCCGACGGGGGACCTCGCCCCGTCACCCCAGGAGGCCCCCGTCTCGCCCGAGGCCAATATACCTGCGCTGCACGCCGACCCCTAACGTCTACCCGAGGTGACCCTCCTATGACACAGCTCCGCGCCGGCCTCATCGGCCTTGGTGAGATCGGCAGCCTGTACGAAGCCGAGAGCTGGCGGGGCTCGCCCAGCACCCACGCCGAGGCCTTCGAGGCCGTGGATGGGGTGCAGCTCGCCGCCGCCTGCGACCTCTCCGCCGACCGCCGCGCCGCCTTCTCGGCCAAGCGCCCCGGTCTGCCTGTGTACGGCAACGCGCAGGAGATGGTGGCCTCCCAGGCTCTGGACATCGTCGCCATCGCCACCCCCCATGCCACCCACGCCGACCTTGTTGAGACCTGCGCCGCCGCGGGCGTCCGTGGCCTGATCATCGAAAAGCCCCTGGCCACGGACCTTGCCCAGGCCGACCGCATCATCGGCGCCTGCGACGAGCACGGCGTCGTCGCCTCGGTCTCGTACCTGCGTCGCTGGGACCGCAACTTCCGGCGCATCAAGCAGGCCCTGGACGGAGGCGAGTGGGGCGAGCTACTGTACCTGTGTGGTCACATGTCGCGGTTCAAGCCCTACGGCTGGCAGGCGGAGGCCGCCATCTCCGGGGGCTTTCTGACCTACGACCCGACCCACCTCATCGAGCTGTACCTGTGGCTGGCCGGGAAGCCGCAGTGGGTCTCGGCGCAGGTAGAGCGGCGGGACAAGTCGCTGCGGGTGGAGGACTTCGTCCTTGCCACCTTCGGCTTCGAGGGCGGCGCCCGGGCGCACCTGCAGGTCGATGCCTACCGCGACTACTTCGAGTTCTCTGTGGACCTGCAGCTCTCGAGGGGCCGCATGGAGTTCACCAGCGGCCTGCACGACAACCCCTACCGCCTCTTCCTCCCGCAGGCGGTGGACGCCAGGTGGAGTTTCATGCGGCAGGAGCCCTGGGAGCCCGAGGACGCCGGGGCCTTGCAGGTCCTGCAGATCGAGGAGCTGGTGCAGTGCCTGCGGGGCGCAGCGCAACCTTCTGTGACCTTGGCCGAGGCGCGGCAAGTGGTGGAAGCGACGATCGGCATCTACGAGTCGGCCCGTCTGGGGGGAGCAAAGGTCGGCTTCCCGCTGGAGACAAGGGAGAACCCGCTGGTGGCAATGGTGGAGGAACGCGGGCTGTGAACGGCCGTGGCGCGAAACGGCACCGATGCCGGAGGACCTTTCAGGCCGTCGGAACACACTCATGAGAGCCACCGTGCCGGCGGGTCTCCAGGCCCGCCCGCCGTTGGCCGTTAGCCGTTGGCCCCCTCAGGGGCGCCCTTGGGCCATGCCCGGTGGCGGTCCCCCTCACCCGCAAGCGACCCCAGGGGTCGCCGGACTCTCCCGGGCGGCCCTTTGGGCCGGGGAGAGGTGGACGGCCAACGGCCAACGGCCTGTCTCCGTCGTCGGTTGGGTGGGTTCTCCCCTCACCCGCAAGCGACCCCAGGGGTCGCCGGGCTCTCCCGGTCGGCCCTTCGGGCCTGGGAGAGATGGACGGCCAACGGCCAACCCTCGCGGAGGAGCTCGACGCCCCTCCCACACCTCCCGCTTCCTGCATCGGAGTGACCATATGGCCCTGGACATCCTGCTGGTGAACACCAACCGCATCAGGCCCCCCATCGCGCCGCTGGCCATCGACTACCTGGCCGAGGCCGCCCTAGACGCCGGGCTGGCGGTGGACTTCCTCGACCTGTGCTTCGCCGACGACCCCCATCGGGCCATCGCCGAGAAGCTCGCCTCCGTCTCCCCGCGGCTGATCGCTCTGACCTTCCGCAATACCGACGACTGCTACATGGCCACCCGGCACTCGTTCATCCCGCATCTGCGGGGTATCGTGGAGAGTCTGCGGGCCGGTTCGGCGGCGCCCCTGGTCATCGGCGGGGCGGGGTTCTCGGTGACGCCCGAGGGCGTGCTGCGCCGCACCGGGATCGACTTCGGCATCATCGGCGATGGCGAGGGTCCGCTGGTTGCTCTGACTCGGGCGCTCAGGGCCGGCACGGACTTCACCCACATCTCCGGCCTGGCCTGGCTCCATGGCGACGCCTTCTGCCGCAATGCGCCGATCTGGGGACCATTTGGGCAGAGGGCCCTGAAGCGGACCACGGTGGACAATGCGCGGTACTTCCGCGAGGGCGGCCAGGGGAGCGTAGAGACCAAGCGCGGCTGCGACGGCGCCTGCGTCTATTGTGCCGACCCACACTCCAAGGGCCATTGCACTCGCCCGCGTCCCCCTGCCGCTGTGGCCGCTGAGGTGCAGAACCTGCTGTCGATGGGCATCGATGTGCTGCACCTGTGCGACAGCGAGTTCAACCTCCCCCGCGAGCATGCCGAGGCCATCTGCGAGGAGTTTGTTCAAAGGGGCCTTGGCGAGCGCGTGAGGTGGTACGCGTACCTGGCGCCGGGACCCTTTGATTCCGACCTGGCGGGGCTGATGCGTCGCGCCGGCTGCGCCGGGATCAACTTCGGCACCGACCACGGCGATCCGGCGATGCTGGCCTCCCTCGGAAGAGCCCACCGGCCTGAGGACATCCGGCGGGCGGTTGCGGCCTGCAAGGCCGTCGGACTACCGGTGATGCTCGACCTCCTCCTGGGGGCGCCCGGTGAGACCCTGCAGTCGGTGGAGACCGGCCTGCGGCTGATGCAGGAGGTGGACCCGACCTGTGTGGGGGTCGCAGTGGGGCTACGGGTGTACCCCGACACCCTGCTGGCTAAGAGCCTGCTCTCCGGCCATGCAGACCCGGAGGGCCTATCGCGCACCGAGCGCGAGGAGGATCTGTGCATGCCCGCGTTCTACCTGGAGCCCTCGATCGCGGGCGAGATCATGGCACACATCAAGCGCCTGGTGGCCGGAGACAAGCGGTACTTCGTCGGCGGGCCCGACGATACGCAGGTGGACTACAACTACGACGACAACACAGCCCTGACGCAGGCCATAGCCGGCGGCGCCAAAGGTGCCTACTGGGACATCCTGCGCAGGGAGTTGGGGCTGTAGGGGGAAGGGTGTGGTGGTGCCGTGTGCCGCTGACGTTCCTGGGAGTGCCGGCGTCCCGACCGCACTGCCGTCCATCGGTCAGTGCCCGCCCACGCGACGGACGACGAGTACCCCATCATACCCAGACAGGAGACGGAGATGACAACCCGCTCGCTCTGGCTCATCCTGCCGCTGCTTTTCGCCCTGCCCCTGTCGGCGGCCACCGTCACCGGCCGCGTGTTCCTGGATGCCGATGGCGACGGCGCATGGCAAGAGGGCGAGGAGGCCCTGGCCGGTGCGCTCGTCAGCGACGGGGCGCAGATCGTCACCTCCGGCGCCGACGGCATCTACTCGCTGGACACCGACGGTCCCACGGTCTTCGTGGTCAACCCCACAGGCACCTGGCCAAGCAGGGGCTTCTGGCGCCCGGTGGGCGACCGGACCACCGGCTCGGACTTCCCCATGTCCCGGCAGGAGCAGCCGCTGCCCTTCTACTTCGTCCAGGGCACCGACCACCACATCCGGCCCGAGATCGCGGACAAGATGACCATGTATGTGGAGGCCATCAACTCCCTGCCGCTCCCGCTGGCCTTCGTCGTGCACACGGGCGACATGGTGGTCGACGTCAACCTCGCCACGGTGCCGGATTCCCGCGCCCTGTTCGAGGCCTATCAGGAGATGGTGGCCGGGCTCAAGATGCCGCTCTTCCACCTGCCCGGGAACCACGAGCACGTGGCCGTCCTCCGTGAGGACGTCCCCTCCGACACGCCGGGCTGGGGCAAGGGGTTGTACGCCGAGCACTTCGGCCCGCTGCACTACGCCTTTACCTACGCCGGGGTGCAGTTCATCGCCATGGACGGGACGGACCTCGTCGATGGCAAGCTGCAGTACGCCATCCCGGAGGGCTGCATGGCCTTCTTGGAGACGTACCTGCAGCACGTGGAGCCGGGCACGCCGATCGTGATGCTGATCCACGAGCCCTTCGTCACCCTCGCCCAGCGCGGGCGGGTGGAGGAACTGCTCGAGGACTACAAGGTGCTCCTGGCCCTCTCCGGCCATGGACACGGGATCGCGTCCTGGGACTTCGCCGGCGGCAAGGAGATCATGGGCGGGGCCACCAGCTACGCCTGGCACGGTGCAGGCTTCGGGCCCAATGCCATGGGCTACCATCTCCTGAAGATCACAGGGGATGGCTTCGAGAACGCCTTCGGCGATTGGGCCGAGAAGTACCCGGTCACGGTGGATGCGCCCGCCCGGAGTGACACGCTCACGGGGAAGGTGCAGGTCAGGGCCCGGTTCCTGGACCCCGCCGGTGAGGTGACCGCCGTCGATGCGCGCATCTTCGACTCGGCCGCCACCGTGGATCAGTTCGGTACCGACGGTTTGTACCGGACGCTGACTTGTGAACTGGACGCCTCGCAGGCTCCCGACGGCTTCGAGTTTCTGCAGCTCGTGCTCAGCGGCGAGGGGGAGCCGATGGTGGAGAAGCAGCCCTTCCTAGTGCTCACCGGCAGGCAGGACGAGTTCGCCGCCCGGGGGCCGGCAGAGCTGCGGCTGCGTCTCCACGAGGTGGCGGCGGCCAATGCCGTGCTCGTGAACGGAGTGGAAGTGGCCAAGACGGCTCCGGACGCCGGGGAGGGCGACTGGCTGAAGGTGGAGATCGCCGCGGAGCAACTCAGGCGGCTGAACGCGGTCGAGGTCGTGGCCGCAAAGCCGGCCGACGGCGAGAAGCACGATGACTTCTGGCTGGACGGGGTGGACATGGTCTATGAGGGCAAAGTCCACGCCGACCAAAGAGGGTACAAGTGGTGGCCCTACAAGGTGGTCTGCACAGGGGACGAGCCCGGACGGCGCACGTTCTACATCGACCTGACGCTGCCGGAGGGATAGCGAGGGCCACTGCGGCAATGGTCACTGTCGAAACGGTCCGGGCGCGTGGCATTCCCACCCGCCCGGACCTGCTGTCTGCCTCCGGCCGTCAGTGGTGACCTCTACGGATACGTGTACGCCCCCGCCGTCGCATCGAAGGTGACCGTCTCCACTCCCGGGGGGAAGTACGCGGCCAGCATCCGCTCCATGGGCCCGTCGTACATCGCCACCCGGATCGTCCCCCAGGTGGCCTGATCGCCTGTAGCATAGTAGATGTACGTCCGGCCCTCCCACTCGAACAAGTCGGCGTCGGTGTTGTTGATGCCCTCGCCCTCCACCGGGTCCAGCATCGGGCCCCGGGTGGGGCTGATCTCCCAGTGCGCCAGGTCCCGGGAGCGGGCTACGAAGGTGGTGTACCGGGTCTCGGGCAGCAGGTACTCATACCGCGCGCCCGGGCCCTTCCAGCGCCATCCCCCGTAGATGACATAGTAGTAGGGAGAAAAGTAGCGGATGGTGGGATTGGCGCAGGCCGTCTGCTGGGCGGTGTCGGAGAACTGGATGCCCTCCACAGGCTCCCAGGTGGCCAGGTCCTGCGAGCGGGCGAAGCGGAAGCTCCACTGCACCGGCTTGTTGGACTCGTAGGCCATCACGAAGCCCCGGTCATCGCGGCAGACCGAGGTGTTGAACAGGTGCTCGTGGCCCTGACGCGTGACGACCTTCGCCTGCTGCCAGGTCTGCAGGTCGGTGGACCAGAAGCGGAACACGTCCTTGGTCCACTCGGTGTTGGTGTTCTCCGTGGCGAAGACGTTGAGTTCGTCGCCGTTGACGATGCCGCTGACGAAGGAGAATCCCTTGCCGAAGTGGGCCAGCTCCTCGCCGGTCACCAGGTCCTGGATGAACAGGTACGCCTGGTCCTGGTCATCGGCTCGAGTGGAGCGCCAATTGGCCACCATCACCGGGCGTCCGCGGAAGACGACGGGCGTGTTCTCCATGCCGGTGGGGAAGCTGAAGGGCAGCTTCACCAGCGGCGGGTTGGCCAAGGCCTCCTCGGCGGCCGCCGGGGCCCGACAGACCCCCAGGGCACAGACGGCGGGGACGACTGAGCAAAGAAGCCTGTTCATGGTCTGCTTGTCTCCCTGGTGGCGGATGCCCAACGCTTGTCGCCCGGTGTATTGGGCGCGGGGAGGGGGATCCCCTTCCCCGCGGCTCCGGGCCGGCCGTCCCGCTCACGGCAGCGGCATCTGCGGGAGCCGCCTGAGCTCGTCCCCCAGGTTGCGCATGGCCCCGGCGAGCCGGGTGCAGGAGGTCAGCAGCCCCGTCCTGTGCGTGGGGGCGGGGGTGCGCAGCAGCGACTGTCTGACCTGCTCGATCTCCTCCTCCGACATCCCCCACTGCCGGGCCACGGCCAACTCTTCCGGCGAGAACCCCCGGGCCTCCAGCTCCTGTTGGGTCTCCCGCATCGCCTCGGGGGTGATCCACAGTTCCGGTACACGCCGGGCCTTCATGGTGTTGACCCAGGCCTCGAGAGCGTCCGCGGTGCGCAGCATGGCTTCCCCGCCCTGCCTCTGGTACTCCACCATCACCGCGGCCTGAGTGGCCGCCCACCGGCCATCACCGGCGCGCATCGCGCCGCCGTGGCGGTCCTGGGAGATGGCGAAAGCCCTCAGGATGGCGGTCATCTCGTTCTGGGCGTTGTAGAAGCCGCGCCAGGCGGAGAGCAACTCCGCGTCGACGCCTTCACCCCCCTGTACATCGGGGAACTGCGGGACACTCGGTCGCGCGATCTGGTCGTAGTCATCCCGAGGCGGATCGGTGCCCACCTTCTCCAGGCGGTCCCCGGCGTCCTTGAAGGATGAGACGTTGAACTGGATGATCTTCTGCACAATGGTGAGTTGTACGGTGTAGGGCTGAGGCACCCCGGCGGCACCGTGGGCCTTGTCGAACACCTTCACCACCGTATCTGAGTACTGCTGCGCCTGCTTGAAGTTATTGTTGCTCTTGGTGTTGACCGGCGTCGCGGCGGGCTTGGTGGAGTAGCCGAGATTCTGGCTGCCCGGATTGGATGAGTAGCTTGCGGTGCGCGGGTTGAAATAGGGCGGGGCCTCCCCGCCATAGGGGTCCCAGGTGCACTCGGGGATGGACCGCCCCCCGGAGCGTGAATAGCCCCACAGGGCCTGGGGCAGAAGGTCTACGGCACCGGTAGTATAGGCACACATCCGGATGCCTCCGGCCTGAGAGCCGTTCGGAGGTAGCGCTCCGGTCCGGGTTGTCTCCGCCGGCCGCCAATGGGCCAGGTACAGGATCTCCGAAGCCAACGCGCGGTACGCAAGTCCTATCCGGTCGCCCAGGAACGGGTACTCGGGGCTGTTCTCGGGGGTCTGTTGCTCCAGGGCGGTCTTGACTCCCCGGCACAGCGATGAAAGGTCCATGACATCGCCCAGCAGGGCCTTCGGCGGCGTCTGACGCCCCTGGTGGATACGAGAGAACTCCGCATCGATGCGCTGGATCTCGGCCTTTTGCTCGCACGCCCAGGCATAGCGTTCCGCGGCGCCGGGGAACCTGCCGGCGGATTCGGGAGTCCCGCCGTTGGCCCAGGGCAGACCTACCGTCACCCAGCCCACATCCTCGTACTCGGCCTGCGCCATGGTGTCGAAGTCATCGGGCCTGCGGGGGCCGGTGATGCGGATGCGGCCGATGGCGTAGCCCTTGATCCCCGGATCCTTGCCGAACGCAAGCGGCGGCACCGCGTCGTCGTAGGCCACCTCAAGACGGTTGCCGGCAGCGTCGGCGAGCAACGTGACACGCCCCAGAGCGTCGGCCTCGAGGGTGAGGTGCTCGGGAGCGTAGAACTGAAGCTGGGCGGTCTTGTAGCCTCTGGGCAAGAAGCGCATCACACAGCCGCCGGAGGCTTCGCCGTCATAGGGGCAGTAGGCCCAGCGGCCGTAGGGGACGGGGCGCATGTCATCGGGGATGGGCGGCGGATTGCCCTGGAGCACCGCCAGAGCGGATACCGTGTCGTAAGATGCGGCGGCGGAGGTGGAGATGCTCCTGCGTAGCTCATCCTCCGTGCCCATCTCCGCGCGGAGCTCGGGCGGGAGGTCGGCCAGGATACCCCCGGGGCCGAAGATGGCCTCCTGCAGCCTCTTGTCATGCTTGGCGTCGATGGCTTCGCGCTCGGACGCCGCCTGCTCCAGGCGGCTGATCTCGTCGGCGGTGAGCATGGCATGGGCGGCCTGCTGCGCCGCGGGGGCGAGCTGGGATACCCGGGTGCGCAGCAGGATCGACCACAGCAGCAGTTGTACGCTCTTCTGGTCGATGTCCGGGTGCATGTGGGATTGCTGGAGTACCCTGGCAACCAGGTCCGCCCGCGGACCGGCGAGGCGTACCGGGACATGCCCCTCACCTGTGCTGGGAGCATAGGCGCCCGGCGTGAGGCAGTAGCTCTCGACCCACATGTGCCAGAGGCCCGGCAGGATGGGTATGGACCCATCAGGCCCGTGGGGAACCCGGGTCAAGGATGCCGGGGCCTGGGGTTCGAAGCCATCCAGCAGGGCCAGGTCGGGGTAGCTGCTCTCCAGCCTGAGGTCGAGCGATGCATCCTGCTTGAGCTCCTCACCGCGCTCGGCCTGGATCCTCAAGTACTTGTCACCGAAGTCCTCGTCGGCAGGCTGGGCTCCGGCGATACCGCAGACGCATAGGGTCACCAGCCAGATCGGCACATACTTCACACGCGCATTGCGCACTCAACACACCTCCTGGGTTTCTGGTCTCTCGCGGGGGCGCAGGTCGGGCTTGTCGGCAGTCGGGCCGACGGGTCCTGCTCTGCGCTCTGGCTCCCATCATCTCCTGTGACCGACTTTCGCTGATCGACCACACATAGTTGAACACGAGCCACGAAGAGTCCTCCATCGCCCTGGAGCATCTCGAGCGTAGCGCTGAATTGCCCATGGATGATGTGGCTCCTCGCCATGTGGTCACGAGCCAACCCCGCCGAGGCCCGCGCGGAGTCTCACCTCCTGTCTGCGCCACGGCCAGGCTGCGAGCCGGCAGGCGCGCGGAGTCGGGCGGGAGAACCCGATCTCTGCAGGTCGGGAGGCCGGCGAACGGCGGGGACGAGCCGCAGAACTTGCCTCAAAACGTCAGGAAGTGCGCCCATATCGGCACATCGTGAGAGGGATTGATCCCCTGAACGCGAACTACTCAGCGGCCGTGCCGGGTCCCGCACTCCGGCGCCCGGCTCGCATCGGCTACGGCGCACAGTCCGCGGCGATCCGAAGGGAGCGTATCCACGATGGCTGACGAGTTCCGGGTGGCGATCATCGGCACGGGGCGGCCGTGGGGCAGTGAAGGGCGTACCGGATCGGGCATGGCGCATCTGCACATGGGCGGCTACAAGCGATGCAAGCACTGCCGGGTCGTGGCCCTGTGCGACATTGTGCCTGAGAATGCGCAGGCCTTCTCGGACCAGTACGAGCTGGAGGCCGAGGTCTTCACCGACTACAAGAAGATGCTCAAGGCCGTACAGCCGGACATCGTCAGCATCTGCCTGTGGCCCCATCTGCACGCCCCGACGGTGGTCGCCTGCGCCAAGGCCGGCGTCAAGGCCATCCACTGCGAGAAGCCCATGGCTCCCACCTGGGGCGAGGCCCAGAAGATGGCGGCCGAGTGCGAGAAGGCCGGCACCCAGCTTACCTTCAACCATCAGCGCCGTTTCCTGCCCGCCTTCCGACAGGCAAGGGACCTGGCCAATGACGGCAAGATCGGCGACCTCGTTCGGCTCGAGGGCGCCTGCTCGAACATGATCGACTGGGGCACGCACTGGCTGGACATGATGTTCTTTCTCAACAACGAGAGCCCCGCTGTGTGGGTCCTGGGCCAGATCGACGCCCGGCAGTGGCACGAGGTGTTCGGCCTGCCCTACGAGCATCAGGCCATCTGTGAGGTGAAGTTCGAAAACGGCGTGCGCGGCGTGCTGTTCACGGGCGAGGACAGCGACATCGGCTGCTCCATGCGGCTCATCGGCACCGAGGGCGTCATCGAGCTGCGCGAGGGCGAGAGCCCGCTGTGGGTCCGCGGAGCCGGTGATGGGAAGTGGAAGCAGCCCAAGATCGGCGGGAACCTGCACGGAGGAGACGCCGTGGGCGATGCGATCTTGGACATGGTCGAGTGCCTGAAGTCCGGCCAGGAGCCGGAGCTGGCGGCCCGCAAGGCTCTACAGGCCACCGAGGTGATCTTCGCGACCTACGAATCCAGCCGCCGCCGCGGCCGCGTGGACCTGCCTTTGAAGCAGAAGGACTCCGCGTATCTGAGCATGATAGACAGCGGGGACATCAAGCCGAAGAAGACGGCCAAGAGGGCGAAGTGAGGGCGGCGGTCTTGGACTGGTGCCATGGAAAGCGTGGAAGCTTGGGCCGGGTGCCGTGCTCCCCTCGCATCAGCGGCCGCATCGCGAACAAGATGGGCTATGGGTGAGGCGATCCCGCAGGGCGGGATCGTTGGCCGTCACCGGCCCCTCGCCCCACACAACCGCACAAGGAGAGCCTATGCGACCGCTTCTGCCCGCTTTGATGCTGCTCGTTCCCCTGATGGCGTCGGCCGCCGAGCATGACGTGGTCATCCTGCGGCCCAACAAGTATCTGGCAGACAACCCTCGGACGGCTTCCGAGGTCACCGGGTACTTCAACACCGCCCGCAACATCCTGGCCGCCGCGGGCCTGCGTCATCACACCATCGACGAGGCCGAGGCCGTCGACGGCGGCATTCCCGCCGATGAGTTCCTGCTCTGTCCGTACAACCCGTCCATGCCGCCGGAGGTCATCGCGGCGGTGGGCAGGTTCCTGGACGTCGGCGGGCATGGGTTGTTCTGCTTCCTGCTAGAGGAGCCCCTGCGCTCGCGCATCGGCATTGGTGAGGGAGACTACACCCCGGCCGGGGAGGGCAAGCTGTTTGCGGCCCTGCACGCCACGGGCGATGCGCCCGAGGGCATGCCACAGCAGGTAAGGCAGGAGAGCTGGAACGCCTTCTTGCTCCGCAGCGTGGACCCGGACAAGGCGAGGGTGGCCATGGAGTGGCTCGCGGCGGATGGGCAGACCAATTCCGGCGCCGCGCTGGTGATGTCTCACGAGGCCGCCTGGCTGGGACACATCCTCACCGGCGGAGACCTGATCGGCAAGGCTCAGATGCTGCTGGCCATCGTGGGGCACTGGCGGCCGGCGGTGTGGGAGCAGGGAGTGCAGGCGGCTCTGGATCCCGACCTGGGCTTCCGCCATGCGGCCACGCTTGAGGACCTGCGGAAGCTCTCTCAGGGTGGCGCAGCCGAGGCCGGGGTCTCCCAGATGGTGACAGACCTTGAGGCCCTCAAGCAGCAGGTGGGGCGGGCTCCGGCGTGGGAGATCATCCGCAAAGGCCGCGAGTTGCGCGCACAGGCCGAGAGCCTGTACCTGGGAAGCCTCCCCACGCGGGCAGACGCCATGCGGGGCGCCTGGGTCGTCGGCGTCAATGGCTGCGGCGACTGGGGTTGGGACAAGACCGCCAGGGTGGCCAGGGACAACGGCCTGACCGACCTGTTCGTGCGCATCGCGTGGGCCGGCCGCGCCTCATACCCCAGCGAGGTGCTGCACAGCCGACTTGAGGGGGACGAGGACCCGGTGGCCGCGGGCATCGCCGCCTGCCACAGGTACGGCCTGCGCTACCACGCGTGGTTCATCAACCTCAACTGGCGCACACCGCCGCAGGAGCTCATCGACCAGTATGGGGCCAAGGGGCTGTGGCAGTTCGGGCCCGACGGCAAGCCGGGGATCATGGAGGGCGGCGACCGCGTGTACTGGCTGAACCCCTCGGAGCCCGAGGTTGTCGCGCTACAGGCGGCGATGATGGCCGAGGTCGCCGGCAACTACGCCGTGGATGGCGTGCACTTCGATTACATCCGCTACGAGAACTACAATGGCTCGTACGGTGAGCGCGACCGGCAACGGTTCGAGCGGTGGGCCCAGGTCGAGGTGGAAGACTGGCCGGGAGACGTGCTGCCCCGGAAAGGCGAGACGCCGGAGGGGCCGCTGCACGGCAAGTTCTGCGAATGGCGCTGCGAGCAGGTGAGCGATGTGGTGCAGGCGGTGCACAGTGCGGTGCGCGCGGCACGACCTGACTGCGAGATCTCGGCGGCCGTATACCCGAGCTGGCCGTACCATCGGAAGATCGTGGGCCAGGACTGGGCCTGGTGGCTCAAGGAGGGCTGGATCGACTTCGTCTGCCCCATGGTCTACGACGCCCCCGGCTACTACGACCGGCATATCGACCGCGTGGCCCGCCTGCGGGCGGCCGCCGGTGACAAGCCCTTCATGGCGGGCCTGGGCTCGTGGCTGCACCCCTCGGCCCGCACGGTGGCCGAGGCCATCGTGGCCGACCGCGAGCTGGGCGCCGATGGGTTCCTGCTGTTCTCATACACGCCGGAGTTGGGGAACGACATCCTGCCGGAGCTGAGGAGGACCGTGTTCCGGGGACAGTAGGGGAGAGGCGCGGGTGTTCGTGGTATTGTTGACGCTTGGGGCAAGCTGTGGAGCCGCGATCCTGCCTGCGAACGGCGGGGTTGCGGCTCCACAACCAGCTCCCAATGTCAGTAAGTGCGCCTGGATAGGCGTCGGATAGCCCTCCCGAGGGAACCATGCTCACCGAGGAACGGCGGCCAGCGCCTCCTCCAGCGCTTTCCCCAGTTCCTCGTGAATCGCCAGCACCCGCTCCGGGTCGCGCTCGAAGTGCGCCCGGGAGGGGCACAGCTCGCGGATCGACCGCTCGATCAGGCTCTCGTACTCCGTGCGCTTCGGGTCGGTTTCCGGAAGCCTGCCGGCGGCCTCACGCAGGAGCCAAAAGTAGTCGTAGTCCTCGATGCCGTCCCGCATGTTCTCCAGCCTCACCGAGGGCAGGGGTGTGGCGTCTGGTCCCGGGTAGATGCGGCCTACCTCCCCATTGCGGATGCCGCTTCGGGCCGGGTCCCACGGCACCTCCGGCCAGCGCTTGTCGCCCTCGAGGTTGTTGGTCCACACATTGAGCTCCCAGTGCAGCCAGCCGGTGTATTGGAACCGCCAGGCCACCCAGAAGAAGGCCCTCGCCTCCACGCCCGGCACGTCCAGCAGCTCGTGGGTAGGGAAGGGGTCGTAGGGGGCTCCGCCCGCGTAGTACCACACCTCCTGCCCGCGCTCCCGGGCCTGCTTGTAGCCGGGCATGTCGTAGCACAGCGCCGGGCACCAGGCGTCGATGACGTCATCAATCGGCGGCACCGGATGGACCACGGTGCTGCAGGCCTTGACCCCGGGCGCCACCTCCTTGATCAGGTCATACGTGCGCTTGATCTCCCCGTAACGCTCCACATCACTCCACTCGTCGAAGCCGTAGACATACGCCCGGTCGCCCAGGCCGTGGGCCTCGGCGATCTCATGGAAGCGCTTGACCTTCTCCAGGGTCTTGCCGAAGTTCCCCACCAGCACGACCTTCGTCACATGCTGCGGTTCGCCCAGGTCCAC
>CAZXDD010000137.1:0-14350 GCA_964639415.1 uncultured Armatimonadia bacterium | reverse complement strand
TGCATTCTGTATTCTGCCGTCTTGCCGGATTCACCGGCGGGAGCCCGGCAAACCGCGGCGGGATCTCGATGAGGGCCTTCGTAATCAGCACCGCGACCGGGTTCAGGTCGCTACCGTGGGCCTCCAGGCCGAGGCGCTGGGCCTCCAGGGGGATCGAGCCCCCGCCGCAGAAGGGGTCCAGCACCGGCGGGGGACTCCCCTCCGTGGCCGCCAGGATCAGCCGCCGGGCGGTGCCGATGATGCGCTCGTTGTTGGAGTTGTCCCACTTCACCAGCTCCTCGATGAAGCGGAAGAGCTTCTCGCGCCGGACCTCGGCAAGTGAGGCGTCCGGAGCCAAGCCTGCCCCGCCGGGGAGCTTGTCGATTTCGGCGAGGTACTCCGCGGGAGCTTCAGGCTCATCGGGGTCATCCACCAGCGAGGAGAACAGCACCGCCCTACAAGCGGCCAAGGGCCGCCGCGCCCACCACAGGTGCAGAGTGGATGGGTGCCCGTGGCGGATGGACTTCTCCCGGGCCGCCTCCTTGTTGATGGCCTCCAACGGGAGGGCGACTTCGATGAGTTTCTTGCGCATCAGTGGACAACTCCTCACGTCTCTCTATGCCGAATCGGCCCACAACTTATCCAGCGAAGCCTGTTGGCACGAAGACGGCTTGCGCGCAATGCCTACCGCATCCTCCACTTTGATACGGCCGGCCTCAAAGGCCGCTCGCAGCGGCTCAATGCCGTCGCGATAGATCTTCAGTAACTGGCTTACATAGGATTGCGTGACATCAAGCTCTCCAGCTATGTCGATCTGCTTCATACCTAGCCCGTCCAGTTGCAGTACTGCGTGTGCAATGTCGACGGGCCGCACGTCGACGGCCACTTTGATCTGCTCGAAGTGCTTCCCAAACCACTCCTGGTCGGTTGCTCTCAGGTACCGAAGGGCCGCGAGACGCAGACCGCCTGATATCAGACGGTACTGCGGGGGATCGTCCTGCTCTTGCCGAACCGGCAGGGGGACCAGCAGTCCCTCCTCCTTGATGCTTTCCGCCAGTTCCTTGACTTGCATCTCCCCGACCGGTGCCTCTGTCCTATCAGGTGGGAGGATGGAATCAAGCGGTACCCCGAGAAGCTGTCTCTTCACGCTCTTGCCGATCGTCCTTCGAGCCATTTGTAGGTCACGCTCCTGGCTGAGGCCTGGTCTTGTTTGCCTCTGTTGCTATGTTTACATAGCAACAGAGGCAACATGTATACAGAGGGGCGGCTTCGCCGTTGGCCGTTCTTCCGTATTCTGTCTTCTGCATTCCGCCGTCCGCATTCCGCCGTCCCGACACTGGTACCTGAGTATCAATCTCGCAGGCGAATTGATACCTATGGGCGCCTGAGGTATCAATTCGCCGGAAGACTCACTCCAGGATGTCCAGCAGTTCGTGGGCGACGTAGGTACGACCGTAGTCGCTTTCGTCTGCCGGGCGCAAGATGCCGATGTTGGTGAGCTTCTCTACGTTGAGTCGCGCACTGCGGTTGGAGACGCCCATGAGTTTCTGGGCGGCTGCGATGGAGAGAACCGGGGTCTCGAAGAGGCTCTCGGCGAGCTGCAGCAGCCGTGCCGATGCGCTGATGTCCCGCAGCCGCTCACGCCAGGCTGCCTGCACCTCTTGCAGCCGCCGGGCACGAGCGATGGTGTCCGCCGACTGGTCGATAACCGCATCAAGAAAGAAGACCAGCCACCGGTCCCATGCGCCTTGCGCTCGCACCCCGTCCAGGAACGCATAGTACTCCTCCCGACGACGCTCGAAGAAGCTGCTCAGGTACAGTAGCGGCGTGGGCAGCAGCTTCCAGTGGACCATCATGAATGCGATCAGCAAGCGTCCAACCCGCCCGTTGCCGTCGAGGAACGGATGGATCGACTCGAACTGGCAATGAATGAAAGCCAGACGGATGAGGGGCGGGCACAAGTCCTCCTGGTGAAGGTACTTCTCGAGGGCGTCCAGGGCCTCGTGCATCTCAGGGACAGGCGGCGGGACGTAGGTGGCGTTGGCCAAGGCGCTCCCCGGCGGGCCGATCCAGTTCTGAGTGCGCCGGAACTCTCCGGGAGTCGCCTGGCCTCCCCGCACCCCCTGCATGAGGCGCTCGTGTACTTCCCGGATCAAGCGCAGGCTGATCGGGAAGGTCTCGGCACGCTCCAACCCGTAGTCCAGTGCCCGGACGTAGTTGAGCACCTCCTGGACGTCCGCTTCCGCGACGGATGGCCTTGCCGATCGTGCGGACTGGTGTCCGGCCGCGTAGGCGTACAGGTCAGCAATGGCGGCTTCTGTGCCCTCTATGCGGGAGGAACTCACGGCCTCACGATGCGCGAAGGGGCGGACCAGTAGGGCCGGGTTGGGTAACATCCGGGCAAGGCCCGCCAGCTCTCCGAGAGCGCGATCGGCCGCGGACAGCTTGTGCACCAGTTCGAGACTGAAGTCCACCGCTGGAGGTAGTGGATGCGGGACGAAGGCCCAGTACGCGGAGTCCCCCTCCCCCACCTTCACCAGGCGACCGGTGTTGCTCTTCCGGAACTCCTCGACATCCATGGGCTGGGCGCTCCCCTACGTCGGTCTCTCACTGCGACTCAACAGCTCGGCGAGCTTGTAGTTCACGCTGGTGACGCCGAAGTCGGGCTCGCGCTGGAAGGGCTCGCGGATGTAGCGCGGCTCCTGGGCGCCGCTTTCATCCACCGGCACGACGGCCAGGATGAAACTCTCGGGCTTGTTGAGTGCGGTCAGGATCTCATTCTTCGTGATGCAGACGGTGTCGGCGGCTGCGGTGCGACCCTTCACCTCGATGAACAGGAGGCGGCCGGTGTCGGGGACGCGGGATTCGATGTCATAGCCGCACTTGTCGGCCGCCACGTCTCGGGGCTCGCGGCCCAGGGCCCGCTCGGCGGCCATGACCGCTTCCATCGCCAGGCGCTCCACCTCGGGGCTAGCGCCCTCGGCAGCCGTCTCTCCCTTCCTGCGCGCCAGTAGCCCGGCGGGGACCACCAGGGCGCCGCCGATCACCACCGGCGGGAGTGGCGAGAGCCTGCGCTCCTGCTCCAGCTCCTCCATGCGGCGCTGCAGGCGGGCCTGTAGCTCGTCGGCTCTCTGGCGGGCGAGGCCGGAGTTCAGGCGATCGTTGCGCTTGCCGGCCAGCTCCTGGTCTTTGAGCTGATTCGCCCGGTGGTCCCAGTAGTTGATCTCCTTGGTCAGGCGGTCTTTGACCGCGGCGGTGGTCTTGGCGATGCGCTCTTCCTGCCGGGCCCGCACCTCCGCGAAGTGACGCGGCACGATGTGTTCCACGGCGTGCTCCATCACGCGGGATTCCAGATCGCCGGTGAGCCAGTCGGCCTCCAGGGCCTCAGTCACCAGAGAGCGTTCTTCCGCCGTAAGCGGGCGGTAGTCCAGATAGGGAGCATAGCCGGCGGTGATGCAGCGCCCCGCGCCGTCGATCTCCACGAACTCCAGTTGCTTGGAGATCACTCGACGCTGCCCGGACCGCTCCTGCCGGGCGTCCTGCACCGCGTGCTCCAGGTAGAACAGCGCCCGGAGCCGGTCGCCGTTGTCGGCGGGGTCCACCAACACGGCCCCGCGCTTGAGCAGGTCCCGGTGACGCTCCAGCATCAGGCAGATAGTGGCCTCAAGCAGCGGGTGTCCGGGGCAGATGAAGGCCGCGGTGGGCTTGCCGTCGACGTTGATCTGCTCCTTGTCGAAGCAAATCCGCTCGTATTTGCGGAGAATGGGATGGCCTCCGCCGTCACCGGCGCCGCGGCTGCGAATGACGGCGGGCACGTGGGTGATCTCATAGCGCTTGGGCTCGCGCTCGCGGATGCTGCCCCCAAGTTGCTCAAAGGCCGCCATGAAGAAGGAGCGGATGAAGTGGGGTTGGAGCCTGCGGGCGGCGGCGCGCTCCATGTCCTCGCGCACCTGCTGGACGTGGGCGGCGCTCATGGTGTCGTGCGCCAGGGCACGCTCTTCGATCAGTTCGCGGAGGTGGTCGCGGTCGGTGGCGATGTCCACCACCTGCTGCAGCCGGGCCTTGATGTCGGGCCGGTCCCCGTAGCGGATCGCTTCCTTGAGGAGCCGGCGCAGGGGCACATCGAAGAGGCGTTCATTACCCAGCACATCGAAGACCTGACCGCCGAGGGCCTCGCGTTCCTTTTCAAGCTTGTGCAGCAGGCGGGCGTAGACGTCGCCCTCCCGGGTCTCCCCGGCGACGAGGTTCCACAAGTGGCAGACCTCCGTCTGCCCAATGCGGTGGATTCTGCCGAAGCGCTGCTCCAGGCGATTGGGATTCCACGGCAGGTCGTAGTTGACCATCAAGTGGGCGCGCTGCAGGTTGATACCCTCGCCCGCGGCATCGGTGGCGATGAGGATTTCCACGTCTCGGTTCTGCGTGAACTCCTCCTGGATCGTGCGGCGCTGCTCGCGGGCCAGACCGCCGTGGATGGTCACCACAGCTTCGGGGCGGCCGATGAGAGTGGTGATCTTGCGGATCAGATAGTTCACCGTATCCCGGTGCTCGCTGAAGATCACCAGCTTCCGCCGGTGGCCGTTGGTGTCGAACATCTCGGTGTCATTCTGCAGGATGCCCGACAACTGCTCCCACTTGCAGTCGGTGTCACTGCGCAAGACCCCCTGCGCATGGGACTCCAAACGCTTAAGGGCCTGGATCTCCAACTCCAGCTCGTGGATGGTGCGGGCCGCCGTCGCCCGATCCATGACTTGCTCTTCGAGCTGATGGACCTCCTCTTCCGGAGCGTCGTCGAGATCGTCAATGTCATCCTCCGAGAAGTCCGGCAACTCGGCAGCGTCCGTCTCCAGGGCCGCGTCGGCTCCGCGCTTCTGCAGCTTCTCCTCGCGCAGGCGCTTGTCCAGCCGCTCCCTGCGGCGGCGCAGGCTCTGATAGATCGCCTCCGGCGAGGAGGCGAGCCGGCGCTGCAAGCTCGTCAAAGCAAAACCGACTTGATTGGCGCGTCTGCCCTCCCCCGCCTCGGCGAGGCGATCGGCGCGGTTCATCTCCTCGGTCACATACTGGGTCACATCGTGGTAGAGCACCGCCTCGGGCTCCGATAGGTGATAGTCGGTGGTGTGGGCGATCCGTTCCGGGAAGAGGGGAGTGCCGTCGAACTTGACGAGGCTCTCCTTGATGAGCCGGCGCATCAAGTCGGAGGTCTCGGCGGTGTGCACCCCGTCGCGGAAGCGCCCCTCGAAGCGGTCGGCATCGAGCAGCGCCATGAAGAGCTGGAAGTCCTCTTCCTTCCCGTTGTGGGGAGTGGCGGTCATCAAGAGCAGGTGGCGGCTTATCTGTCCGAGTAGACGACCCAGGCGGTAGCGTTTGGTCTCGCGCACCTCGCCGCTGAAGAAGGAGGCCGACATCTTGTGGGCTTCGTCGCAGACGACAAGGTCCCAGTCGGTCTGGCTCAGTTTGGCTTGCACGTCATCGCTGCGGGCCATCTGATCGAGACGGGCGATGACCAGGTTCTTCTCGGCGAAGGGATTGCCGGTGAGCGAGGCCTCGATCGTGGCACGGGAGACGATCTCGAAGGGCAGGTGGAACTTGAGCGCCAGTTCGTCCTGCCACTGCTCCACAAGGCTGCCCGGGGCGCAGATCAGACAGCGATGCACGTCCCCGCGGATGGAGAGTTCCTTGATGAGCAGGCCGGCCATGATCGTCTTGCCGGCCCCGGGATCGTCCGCCAGCAGGAACCGCAAGGGCTGCCTGGAGAGCATCTCGCCGTAGACGGCGGTGATCTGGTGGGGTAAGGGCTCGATCAGGGAGGTATGAACAGCCAGCAGTGGGTCGAAGAGGTGCGCCAAGTCGATGCGCTTGGCTTCGGAGACCAGTCGCAGCAGCTCACCGTCACCGTCGAAGCTCCACGGCCGACCGGCCTGCACGACCTCCAGGCCTGGTTCGCGGTCACGATAGAGCAGCTCATTGCCCAAGCGCCCGCCGGCATCCTTGTACGTCAACTCCACCACGCTGGAGCCATGCCACTTGGCGTCTATGACCGTGACGACACCCTCCGGCAGTACGCCCTCGACGGTCGCACCCCTGGTTAAGTCTTCAAGCCGTGCCACGGCCATTGCCTCCTGGAAACGCTATAGCGGCAGGTGCTGCAACTCCAAGCGCCTCGGTACTACGCGAGAGAGCTTCCGGGGGAGCCGTTACGTTGCCCCAAAACGGCCCATTGTCTCCCCTGTCGCCTGTCAGGTGGAAGTCTGTCTAGGCTCGCCCCATCAAATATGCCCCGTGCTGCGCCTGTGCGGGCCAGGGACGGCTCGAAATCACGTTTCCCTACCTGTAGGCGCATTCGGGTCTTGCGGTGGCTTAGAAGGCCTGTTTTTGCACGAAGGACGACGTGAGCAGATGAAGGCCAATACGCCCACGGAAAGCAGGCGCCCTATCGACAGACACATTCGCAATCCCGAGTATGCGGCTTAGAGCCTTCCTGCGGCTGGCATGGGGAGCCGGAGTAGCAGGCTGTCAGGCGGGTTGATTGGCGCTCTCCGTGGTTGCCAGGTCGATATGGCGAGTGTGGAGAGTCTCGATTGGCTTGCCGATGACCTCTGACAGAGCATCACGAATGGCATCGGCCCGTGCCTCGATCACGCCTCGGAAGAAGTCCACCGGAGTGGCTATCGTTGCCACAGGGCCTTTGATCGGGAGCAGGTAGGATGTGAGGAGTGCCGGCGAGGACTGTCGCCGCTCGGCGAGAAGAGAGCGGGTCTGGTCCCAGGTGTCCCGGGTCCTCTTCCCTATCCCCAGTTCGCTTTCGATGGCGCGGCGCTGTGCTTCCGCCTGACGCTGTTCGGCTTGGGCATCACGTTCTCGGCGAGTACGTTCCTCGGCGGCAAGGTCGGCTTGCTGCTCCACACGCTGCTCTCGTTCCTGGGGTGTCTCAAACCAGTCCGGGATGACCCAGTCTTTGGAGCGGATCGCGGATACCAGCCAGGCGGCCGGTGATTCCTTGGGGACCCATCCGTGCGAGAGCTTGTGCTCCGTGTATGCAAGCCAGCGTTGGATGACTGCTGGATCGGTCTTTCGGAGGAGCGCTTGGGCTGTAGACTGAGCCACGCCGAGAGCGGCGAGCTGATCGAGCAGCGGGTCGTTTGCCATTGGGTGTGAAGCATCAGAAGCAACAACAACACTGGTGCCTGGAGCGGCGGGCGATGGGGGCCCCTCTAGCGTAACGAGGGCGCCGAGCGCTGCCTGTTGTTGTTGTTCTGTTTCTTGTATTACGTCTGTATCTTGTTCTAGTCCACTCAGTTGACTAGGGGCTAGTAAACTGAGTTGACTAGCCCCTAGTCCACTCAGTTGACTAGGGGGTACCTCCGGGACCGCTTGATAGCGGGGGTCCTCCGGGTCGGGAAATTGCATTCCGTAGCCGATGATGTTCAGGCAGTAGAGGGTCGACTCGAAGCCGCGTTCGGCGCTCTGACGTTGCTGGCTGAGGACGACGTTCTTCTGCACCAAGCCGACGAGGGCGTTCACGACGCCCTGGCGCGATAGGCCGGTGCCCATGTCCAGGCGCTTGCCGCTCTTGGTGCAAACGCCGGAGACGATCTGGGACAGGGAGATGGCGTCGGCGCTCTTCTTGAAGCCGAAGGTCCGGCGGATGATGTACATCATGACCTTGAACTCCGCCGGTGAGAGTCTGGCCATGAGCACATCGAAGGCTTCATCGGGCACCTGAGTGTAGGAGGGTGCCTGGAAACCTGGAAAGTAGAAGTCGTCGCTATTGCCCTTGTCCGTCACGCGTAGCTCCCCCGCTTGGCGCCCCGGCATGTTGTTAGCGACTGTGCCCGTAACGGTCGGGGAGTCCCCTGGGCCACACCGACCGTTTCCCCGCTTGTCTTCTCCTCCCTACTCTACTCGCCGTCTGCGGCATCCCGGTCTTCCTGATCACCGGCGCTTATCTGCTCGGAGAGTTCGGCGAGACTCGGCAAGTAGGCGTCTAGAGCCGCCCGCGTCACTTCGGACTTGTCGGAGCGATTGCAGAAGGCGTAGATCCGCAGGCGCTCAATGAGGTCGTCCGTCAGGTAGTAGGTCTGACGGCGATAGGATGCCTTGTCAGCTTGTACGTCTGTACGTATGTTTACATGTTGACTTGTTGTCTTGTCATCATGGTTGTCGGGTGCCGTATGGGCCTGTTGACCACCGTAGAAGAGGGCGAGCTTGTCTTCCTTGGGCTTCGGTACATCATGCAGGGCTTTCCGCTTGTCCTGGCTCATTGGCTATCACCTCGCAGAGGGCCTGGAAGTCCTCTGCGGCCCGGCTGGCAGGGTTGTACTCGAAGATGGTCTTGTGCCGGCTCGAAGCCTGAGCGACGCGGGTGTCAATGCGCACTGGCGGCAACATAAGTCCGCTGTAGGTCTCTTGGAGCGCCTCGAGTACCTCCCGGCTGATGTTGGTGCGGGCATCGTAGAAGGTAGGGAGGATCCCGACGATCTGAATGATGCGATCGAAGTAGCGGCGAATCATGTCGAGGTTGTCGATGACATGCACCGCTCCGAGCATGGCCAGGTAGTCCATCGAGACGGGAATCAGGACCTCGTTGGCGTAGAGTAGCGCGTTTTGGTTCAGGATGTTCAGGGAGGGGCTGCAATCGAGCAGGACGAAGTCGTACGCCGGCAAGGACCGGAGCCGGAGCCCCAACAGCTCCTCGCGACGCAGTTGCCCCTGCATGATCATCTCGGCCGCGGCCAATGTCTGATCGGAGAGAATGCAGTCGATGTTGTCCCGGGCCTGGGTGATGCAATCCTCCAGAGCCTGGTCCTCGATGAGAAGATCGTAGATGGTGAAGGGGTGGTGGACGCCGAAGCTTGCGGCGATGTTGCCCTGGGCATCCACGTCGACGCAGAGCACCTTGTGCCCTTTGAGGGCCAGAGCGTGGGCCAGGTTGACCACGGTGGTGGTCTTGGCCGTCCCGCCCTTCATGTTCTGGACCGCGATCTTCCGCATAAGTCAGCGTCTCCTGTTGTGGGCTGGAAGGAGGCAACGGACGCCGGCGGAGCTAGACCTCGTCGACGGGCTCCTCATCCTGGACACTGCGGTCACGGGGAGGCAGTATCTTCCCCCTGTGAGCGAGCATGAGACGCAAGTCCTCGTTCCGGAAGAGACGATGACCGCGGTAGTCCCGCGGGGGCTCCGGGATCGTGCCGGCGCGAAGCCAGTTGTAGATCGTCTGGGTGGTGACCCCCACGATCCGGGCAACCTGCTTGGTGGAATAGCGCTTCTCGTCCATAGGCGCTGCGCTCTTTATAGGGTATTATACGGGATTGCGCTACGATACACCGTGGCAACGGGCCCTGTCAACGTCTCTGAGAAGGAAGTGTTGTCGAAAGTGCGCACGCGATGTCAGCACATCAACATGCTGCTCTACTGACAAGGCATCATACTGACATACAAACAGACGTACATGATGATATGTTTACATGGAAACATCGCGTGAGCGCCGTTGTTGGCGGCGCAAACCACCGCGGCGGGCTATACAATGCGCTACCACAGGAGCCCCATCATGCCCGACGTGCTAACGACTGAGCAAGCCGCACAGTATCTGCAAGTGTCCGTCGAGACGATCAAGCGTCACGCACGCCGTGGCTGGCTTCCTGGCGCCAAGGTCGGGAAGGCGTGGCGCTTTCGTAAGGTGGACCTGGACGACTGGTAGAGTCGCGGCGGCGCGGTCCAGAACAAGGCACAACAGAAGCTCGGCCTCTAGGCGCATATCCCACGCGGCTCTTCTCCAAGGTACCTTCGATGGCCTACATCATTGCAGCAGCCAACGAGAAAGGCGGCGGAAAGACCACTACCGTGGTCAACCTTGGCGCTGCGCTTGGGCTTTGCGATGGCCCGAACGGCCTGATTTGGGCATGCTCGCTTGCCACGTCACCACAGGCAGCTTTTCCCCGACCAGCGCCGAGCCCTTGTTGACTCTACCGAAGCCATTCCATACAATCCAGCACAAGCCTATCTCACTAAGTGGCGGTAAAAGCAATGGATCAGCCAAACCGACTGCTCACGGCCGAGGAGGCCGCCCAGTATCTTGGCCTCCATCCGGAGACTGTCCGCAAGATGGCGCGTGAGCAACGTATCCCCCGCGTCAAAGTCGGACGTTTCTGGCGGTTTAGGCCTCTCGATCTCGACGATTGGGCCGCACGCGGAGGGACGTTGCTGGAAGACCGGCAAACCACCCTAGGGGTATAGAATGGTCATCGCCATCGCCAACCAGAAGGGCGGCACCGGCAAGACCACCAGCGCGGTCAACCTTGCCGGCGCTTTCGTTGCCACCGGCCGCAGAGTCCTACTCCTGGACTGTGATCCCCAGGCAAACGCTACCGTTTCTTTGGGGCTCGACTACAACGAAGTCCCCCACACCCTGGCCGATGTCCTTGCTGGCCTACCCATAGCTGAGGCGGTTCTGAACGTTCAGAACGTTCGGGCAGCCCAGAGCACTCTAGACGCTCAGGGCGCTCCGAACCACCAGAACGTCAACGGCGTTCTGCACCTCATCCCCTCTCATGTGGCCGCACTGTCCAATGCCGAACGCAACATCAATGCCGAACGGGGCGATCAGTTCCGGCTCCGCGATGCCCTTGCTGATGCACGCGACTGCTACGACTACACCTTCCTCGACTGCCCCCCCAGCCTTTCAGGCCTCACGATCTCTTGTCTCATCGCCGCCCAACACCTGCTCATCCCGGTCCCGTGTGAGTTCCTGCCGATCGAAGGCGTGGGCCAATTGTTCGAGACCGTCGATCAGATCCGCCGCTACTTCAACCCGACCCTATCCGTAGTGGGCATCCTGCCGGTTCGGTACGATAGGCGGTTGGTGTCTGCGCAGGTGGTGCTCGGCATGCTGGAGCATTTCGGCGTTCCGGTGCTGCAGACACGCATCAGGGCAACGGTGCGGATCACGGAGGCCCAGGGGGCCCAGGAACCTATCAGCGTCTACGATCCAGACGGGTATGGCGCGCAGGACTACGCCGCGGCCGCCACCGAGATAGAGGCGATGCTCTGTGCCACCACGTAAGAGCCCACGCGACTTCGCGCCACCACCATCAGCCCAACGCCAACACCCGGTAGCCCTGCTTGCTCAGGAGGGCGATGACGATACGAGGTTATCTGGCAATCCAGAACTGCCAGGCCGCTCAGAACTATCTGAACGTTCAGAGCGCTCAGGGCGTTCAACCCGTACAAGCGCGGCCGGAGAGACCGTTGAGCGCTTCACCTTCTGGCTCACGCCGGAGGACAACGAACTCGTCGAGCAACTCCGCCGGCAACTGGAGGTACCGGGCGTCCCCGGCATCCCAGATCGCTCTGCAGTGATTCGCTACTGTGTTCGACTGATCGCTGGCCAACGAGCACTAACCGCCGAACCCGACAGTTCATAGTACGGTCGCAGCAAATCGATACACACCGGGCCAGCGTGCCACTATGCACGGGAGGGAGCATACGGTGCCAGAGAAGGGTGAGACGAGGGGACGCGTCATTGTCACCGATGCACTTCTCGCCGCTGGCTTCGTGCAACTGCCGATGGTGATCCTGCGCGACGCCGATCTTTCCGCCGGCGCCAAGATCGCCTATGGTGCCCTGCTGTGGTACGCCTGGCAGGGGGGAGACTATCCCGGTCAAACCGCTATGGGCGAGGAGTTCGGGATGTCGGAGCGTAGCATCCGGACCTACTTGGGGGAACTCGTCAACCGCGGCTATGTCGAGGTTGAGCGTCCTGGTCTTGGGCAACCGAACACGTACGTCTTGCTCTCCCCATGGTCCCTTGATTCTCGGCGGCAAAATTTGCCGGTCAAGGCGGCAAAGTCCCCTGATTCTCGGCGGCAAAATTTGCCGGTCAAGGCGGCAGAATCTGCCGGTCCCTTAATAGGAGTCTAGACTCTACGACTCAGACTCAACAACAAGAAGGGCTTCCCGGGACCCATAGCGCCGCGCCCAACGACCCGGATGTTGTTGTTGCTTCTGATGCCCCAACAACAACGGCCAACGACAACCTATCCGACCGGCTAGTCGCCCTCGGCGTCACAAAGCGCACCGCCAAGAAACTGCAGGCCGAACACCCCGTGGATCTGATCGCCCGCTGGGTCGCGTACACAGAGCATCGGTTGCGAACTGGCTGGGTCCCGAAAGAGACACCGGCAGCCTGGATAGTAGCTGCCATTGGGTCACCGGATTGGGTTATCCCTGAGTGGTTCCAGACGCCCGAAGAAGAGGAGGAGATCGAGAGAAGGCGTCAAGCAGCGTTGGCCGAGGAAACACGGCGTAGGGAAGAGGCGGAAGCTATAGAGCGTCAAGCAGCAGAAGCGCAGCGAAGTGCTGTGGAAGAAGATCTGGGCATCGACGCAGCGACACGGGAGCTGTGGGCCCAGACCCTCGCTCTGCTGCAGACGCGTGGGAAGATGACGACAGCACTTTTCGGTTCGTACCTTCTTCCGATAGCGCGTGGCGTCGCGACCGTTGCCACGGCAGTCGAGTTCTTCCGCGTAGTGATCCAGCAACATGCAGAAGACATTCGGCAGGCCCTGGAAGAGGTGTCGGGCCACAGCGTCACGCGCATAGAAGTCCGGCTTCTCGGGGAAACGCCTGAAGCGTCCGGTGATCCGTTGTCTCGCGACTGAGCCGGTTATGACGGTGGCCAGTCCAGCAGATCACCAGCAGGTGTTCGTGGGCAACGCCTCTTTGAATATGCATAGTTTGACGGACGGCAAAACATGCTATATCATTGAAAAATGACCGGACATCTGCTGCTAGGTGACATTTGCAAAGCCCTCTCGAATGCTGTCGGGGAAGACGTAGGGCACGTGGAGCCGGGTGGCCTGAACGACGTCTCGCCATTGGCCCCATCCACGCCCGAGAGCTGCTGTGACCTCGTTCTCCGCGGTGGTCCCCGTGTGTTTGTCGTCGAGTACAAGGCCGAAGCTACTGCCGATCTGGTCGGCGGTGCTATCCGGCAACTCCACGCTTGCCACAAAGCGAAGGCTGATGATGGGGGAGAGGTGGTGCGGCTGGTCGTGGTCCCCTTCATGGGGGAGACCGGGAAGCTACTTTGCCGGGAGGCCGGCATATCGTGGCTTGACCTGTCCGGCAATGCCGACATTCGCGCACAGGGGCTGCGAGTCCGGCTGGAGGGCAAGCCCAATCAGTACAAACGCCGCGGCCGCCACAAGGACCTGTTCGCCCCCGGCAGCTCGCGGATAGCCCACGCTCTGCTACTACATCCCGACCGCGAGTACACGCAGACCACCCTGGCCGACGAGACGGCCCTGAGCGCCGGAACGGTCAGCCTGGTGGTCCGTCGCTATGCCCAGGCCGGGTTCGTAGAGCGCACCAAGACCGGCCGCACCGCCCGGGTACGGCTTGCTGACGGTGACCTGCTACTGGACGCCTGGTCCGAGGCCTACGACTTCGCCCAGCACGAACTTTGGCGCGGACATACGGTGGCGCGGACCGGGGAAGAGGCGCTCCAGCGCTTGGCCAGGGAACTACCGCAGCATGGAGTGGAGTACGCTGCCACGGGCCTGGCGGCGGCCTGGGTCATCGAGCCCTTCGCCATGTTCCGCCTCGTGACCCTATACGTGTCCCAGTGGCCCTCTGACGAGACGCTGAGAGATCTGCGTTTGCGCGGCGACGTGGAGGGCGGCAATGTGTGGTTGGTGCGTCCCAGGGACGAGGGCGTCTTCCTGGGTAGCGAGACCCACCGTGGCGTTCGTCACGTAAGCACGGTGCAGACCTACCTGGACCTCCAGAACCAACCGGAACGCTCCGAGGAAGCGGCAGAGCAACTGCGGCTGAAGCACTTGGCATGGAAGGCGGCGGATGGATCTGAACCTGACGCGTGATGACTACTTGCCGGGAAGCACCGAGAAGGCAAAGCAAGCCTGCCTACACATCGCCACCGTCTTGGGAGCGACGCTGGACGAGTTGACGGTGGTAGGAGGGCTGGTGCCTATCCAGGTTCCGGCAGTGCACGCCGGCGCTTCGCCTCTACACGCTTGCAGCGCTGAGGGTTCAGCTCGAAGGTGAACATCCCGCTTTCGTCTTCTTGCCAATCTTCCAGGTAGTGGAGCGTCAAGGCCGTCTCGATTGCATCTTTGATGCATGCCTTGACGTACGCCTTACGCCGCTGCCGAAACCATAAATCATCCAATCGGAGAGTCTCTATCAGCTTTTCCCGCCTGATTTTGAATGGTGTTTTGTCCAGAGTGATGAGCCACTGTGCGAAAAGGTAGAGTGCTCTAGGTGTCCGTTTGCCCCTATGGAGCTGGAGAATCTCCTGGTGGAGCCGTGTCGGCTTCAGGACGTGGAAAGTCTCAATCTGGTCCACGAAGAGACTGGT
>CAZXDD010000136.1:11058-14356 GCA_964639415.1 uncultured Armatimonadia bacterium | reverse complement strand
GCCGCGCCCGGTGACACCGTCGCCACCGTCACCGTGCACGGCAGGCACAACTGCCTCGAGGTGGACACCCGCGAGGTCGGGGCCCCGATCCGGCTGGAGCCGGGGATGTACGACATCTCTCTGCGCCCGGACAGCCCGGGCATCGCCTATGGGGCCTCGAGCACCTACGAGCGTCGGCGGGCCAGGAACGTCCTGCTGGACTTCGACAATACGCAGGTGTCGGTGCTGTGGCACCTCGACGCCGCTTTGGAGACGGCGCGGCCCGCCGCCATTGCCGGTCTGGCCATCCCCGACGGGCATTTCCCGCACTCGAACATCGGCGTGTACGTCAAGAAGCCCACAGTCGTCTACGCGTATGTCATCGACCGCAACCCCGCCGACAATGCCGGTTCGGTGGTGCTCAGGATCAGCGGCAAGAGCAGGGCCGGGGACACGGTGGAGCGCCTGGTCACCGTGGACGGCCGGCGACACTGCGTGAAGGCGGACCTGAAGAACGTCGCACGCCGAGTGGAGCTGGCCAGGGGCGAATACACGGTGGAGCTGGGCGAGGGTGCCATCATCTATGGGACGGGGGCCGGGCACAGAGAACGCGCCGCCCGCAATGTTCTGCTGGACTTCGACCCGGCCGCTGTGAACCTCACCGACGTGGAGTGCGGAGAGGAACCCGGCGATGTCTATGTTGGTGAACCCCTCGCCGCCTACGGGCTCAACCCGGTGCGCCCGGCGATCCGGCTCCATGTGCTTCGCAAGACCACCGTACATTTCTACGTCATCGACTACCATGCCGCCGGAAACTCGGGGAGCGTCAAGGTGAGGGTGGAGGAGGGCCTCGGCGGCATCTGAACTCGTCATCTGACAACGTCTCGGAGGACCCCACATGCTCTCGCTCCTCACGCTCCTCAGCGCCATCCCCGCCTTCGCTGCCGACTTCCCCGTCGGCCCGGGCGACCCGATGGTCGTCACCGCCGGCAATGACGTGGGCTGGCAGGTGGAGAGTCTCGAAGCCGGCCGCGAGGCCTTCTTGCAGCGCGGCGAACTGCGATGCGGAACGGAGAAGCTCAGCGCCCACTGGAACCAACTCGGGAGCCTGTACGCCGAGCACGGCGTCACCGCCTTCGAGCCATACGTCAAGTGGATGCTCCTGGAGCCCCAGGAGGGCGCCTGGGACCCCGAGTTCTACGACGCCGAGCTGGCGCTCTTCAGGACCCACGGCCTGCGCTGGGTCCCCTTTCTCATCGCCGGCCCGGCCTACGCCACGCCTCCGTGGTTCAAGGACTCCGACGAGTCGGTGTTCGCCGTGGACCTGGCAACGGGCGACGCCTCCCGCGACCAGTCCATCTGGAACCCACATCTCAGGCCGCGGGTGCGTTCGCTGCTGGAGCGGTTCTTCGCCCACTACGAGCACGCCGACATGCAGGCCGTCCTGCTGGGGATCAGCGGGGTGTTCGGCGAGTCGATCTTCACCGCCGGCGGGAACGGCTGGACGCGAATCTGGGACGGCGACTACCCCGACCACTTCGGCTGGTGGTGCGGCGACCGCTACGCCCGCGCCGACTTCCGGGAAGAGATGCAGGCCAAGTACGCCACCATCTCCGCGCTCAACGACGCCTGGGGCACCGAGCACCGCTCCTTCGAGCAGGTGGTGCCCTTCGTCCCCGACGGCAGTCACAGCATGCGCGCGCGTCTGGACATGATCCGCTGGTACATGGGCGCCATGACGGACTACGCCGAGTGGTGGATCGCGACCACCCGCGAGCTGGCACCCGATGTGCCCATCATGATGTGCACCGGAGGCGGCGCCGAGCCCGCTCTGGGTGCCGACATGTCGGCCCAGTGCAAGATGGTGGCCCGCCACGGAGCCGGCATGCGCATCACCAACGAGGCCTCCGACTACGGCATGAACTTCCTGCTCACCCGGCACATCGGCAGCGCCTGCAGGCTGTACGGGACCTACTTCGGCTACGAGCCCGCCGGAGCCGTGGACGACAACGGCATCATCGCCCGCGTCTACAACGCCGTGGCCTCCGGAGCCTGGGAGCTGTTCCACTACGACAACCCGCCGCAGGGAGCGCGCGGAGAGCAGTACAGGCGCTACCTCGACCTGATGACCGTGCGCGAGCCGGTGATCGAGGCGGGCCTCTTCTGGTCGCGCACTTCGGTGGACCTGGAGGCCGCCGGCGGCCTGAGCGAGGCGGTGCGGACGGTGCGCGACCGCTGCGATATCGAGCTTCTCGATGAGCTGATGATCGCCGACGGAGCCCTGGAGAAGCTAAAACTGCTGGTCTGGCCGGCCGGAACCGTCACGGAGCAGGAGACGGCGGAGGAGATCCGTCGAGCCGTGGAAGGCGGCCTGACGCTGGTCGTCCCCGCCGGCTTCCGTCCGCGGAGCCCGGAGGGCGAGGCCCTCTTCCCGACGCAGCACTCCGTACCCGCCAGGAAGCTCGGGACGATGTCAATCCCCGCGATGCCCCATGGCGAGGCCGCCGAGCAGGCCTGGCGAGAGGGGCGGTTTCACGGCCCCGAGTCCGACGCTATCTGGCGGACTGCGGGCTTCGTGTGCTGGACGGGCGGCGATGTCCGCCTGCACATCCCGCTGCCGGCCGAGGCCTGCCGCGTGCGCATGCCCTACTGGGTCGGCCGGCTCGACAGGCCGGTGAGCTTCCTCGTGGACGGCCAGACACTCAAGCAGGCCGCTCCGGGGGAGAGGGGCGAGCTGGCCTTCCAGCGTCCCGCCGGCGATGAGGGTCGCCGGGTCACCATCGAACTCCAGGCCGGAGTCTGGGTCCCGGCCAGGACGGGCGAGAACGACGACACCCGGGAGCTATCGGTGATGCTGCGCGACATCATCGTCGAGCCGATAGCCTCCGAAGGCGGCGAAGGGCCGGTGGACCCGGTGGCGAGGGTGCAGCAGTTGGGCAGGGGACGTGTCGTGGTCGCGCTCGGGGTGGATGCAGCGTCCGTGGCCGAGGCGGTAGGCGCACTGATCCACTCGCCGCAGCGGTATGACGTGGCCGCGCTCTCGCCGGAGGCGTCCGTCGACGGAAAGGCGGACCTGGTCTACGTGACGGTAACGACGGCGGACATCCTGCTGTACAACCACCGCTCGGAGGCCGCGGACGTGGAGCTACCGACGGGCACGGTGACGGTCCCGGGGCATGAGATCGTGAGTGTGGGGAGGTAGGGGGGCGCCCCGACGCGTACCGGTGCGCAGGTGGGCGTCGCCGTTGCACGTCCGTCCGGCTGGATCCTGTCGCTGTCGGTCGCCCCTGCCGGCACTACAGCCGTTGGTGAGACCGGC
>CAZXDD010000136.1:0-10958 GCA_964639415.1 uncultured Armatimonadia bacterium | reverse complement strand
GGCCCTCGGACACAGCCCCCGGGGACCCATCGGACGGTCTGCGCGCCGGGTGCACCTCACAGGCACGGTTGCAGTCCTACCCCGCACCGCGCAGCTTGCTCTCCTCGATGCCCTCGGGGAGCTCCGTGTGCTCGCTCTCGTCGTTGGCAGGTAGGCCCAGAAGCGCGTTGGCTGCCGTCACCCTCCCCCGGGCCTCGACCAGCCCATCCTGCATGGCCTTGCGATGCTGATCGACGTAGGCCTTGAGCTCGGGATCGCGGAGGCTGAGCATTCCCCGGAGGAACGCGGCCATCTGCGCGAAGGCATTGCGCTCGTTGGGGATGGGGAGAAGCAGGCGTGGATCGGCCTCTACCTCGCCGCTGTGGAACCAGGCGATGTGAGCGGCCTCGTGAACGGCCACCGCAGCCAGCGACCAGTCCGGCTTTGGGGAAAGGTCGATGTAGCTGGCCGAGGCGAGGATCAGGGTACGCGTCAGGGGCTCGGAGGAGCCACAGACGTCCATGGGACAGGAGGGCGACCACTCCGGGAGCTGCGGGGTGAGGTACACCTGGCGCGCCTGGTCGGCAACCAAATCGTAGTACGAGGAGCCCCCGGCGGCATCGACGGGCACGGCGCGGAGGAGGGCCAGACAGCGGTGCGGGAGGCTCTCAAGCGCCGTGCGCAGAGGCGCCGACACGGCGTCGGCCAGGGATACCTCGGCGTCGCCGGATCCCTCGTACACTGCGGGCTCTTGCCAGTCGATGCCGTGCTTGACGACCTCAGGCGATAGGGCCGTGCTGTGCACCACTCCGCACAGGTCCCACAGCACCCGCAGGCCCCTGTCGTATGCGGCGGCGTCGGCCGCCTTCGGCAGACCGGCGTACGCGTCCCGGTAGACCGACAGGAGGGCGTCGAGGGCCTGCTTGTACTCCTCTGATGACTTGTCCCGGACGTCCCAGGTATCCAGGTAGGCCTCAAGGGCCTTAGCGGTCTGGGGCTCCTCCGCGAGAGCGGGGTAGGTTGCGACCGTGGGCATAGGAGGCTCTGTCGGCAGGGGTGAAGCAGGGGCGGTGGGGGCCTCGGCACGCGGGCAGCCGGCAAGAGCGCAGGCACAGAGTGCGAGGGCGGTCAGCAAGAGCCGAGCGAGTCGCCCGGCAAGCCCGGGCGACTCGCGTCTGTCGGTGGTGGTTACCATGGCGTATCTGGTGACTGTGTCCGGCATCGCGGTAGGTTCCGGGCCCTGCCTGGCGTGGCCTGTGCAATGCTCCGGCGGCAGCGATCGCCCGGCGGTTGGGGGCCTCCGTGGATGTCGGCCTGGGCTACTCACGATCCCAGTAGTAGTTAGTCATCTGGATCTGGTCGGACTGCTTGCTCCACTTGACGTGGCCGTCGACGTAGGCGATATTGGCGCCCTCATTGTGCCGCCACTGGATGTTGTCCACCCGCGGCGCCTGGGTGCACAGAGGCGTCGTTGTCGTCACGCCGCAGCAGGCCGGCGCTCGGATGTAGCCGACGGACGCATCGGCGTACCAGATCGTCTCGGAGGGTGACTTGATCTCGCCGATTGTGCGTGGCGCGCGTCCGGCGATGTACTGGAGGTTATTGCCATAGGCGTTACCGTCGCGGCGTGCGGTTCCGGCGGCCGGCGGGCCCGCAGCCCGCGATGGATCGGAGGGGCAACTGAAAAGCTGAACGTTCTTGGTGTAGGCATAGATCTTCTGGGCGTAGCAGCACTCGTTTTGCGGGGTGGTCCAGTCTCGCCACCCGCACCCGTGTCCGGGCAGCCGTTCGTCATAGTCCTGCAGATACATCAGACCGGCCGTGGCGATCTGCTTCAGGTTACTCTGGCAACTGGCCTGTCGGGCCTTTTCACGGGCCCTGGCGAAAACGGGGAACAGGATCGCCGCCAGGATCGCGATGATCGCGATCACCACCAGCAACTCAATCAGCGTGAAACCGCGTCGCAAAGCTACCCACTCCTTCCAGATTGGTCTCGTACATCACGAGAGTTATTCTGCGTTCGCCGACAAGCTACCTTCCGACAGGCCACGTTAATTCTCGCTAAGATCGTCCGTGGCCACCCGCGCATTTCCACCGACGACCGATGGCGCCTGACCATCGGCCCCGAGAGGCCCGTCTCCTTCGGGACCCGTCACGAATGCCTATCTCTCCCCGTCGCGACCACAGCACAGCCCGCCTCCGTGGGAGAGGCAGTGAGACCTGGCGCCCATGCCTGCTGCGTCGTTCGTGGCGGGGCTCAAGCACCCGCCCAGAACCAGCTCGGCGCCACCCCTGGTCCTCCGGGGGTGGCGCCGAGCTGCGTCTGTATGGCCGTTGCCGGCGCGCTTGCTCCCGGCCCGGCGCGAAGGCATCGCGGTTCGCCGAGCCGCCCGCACCGAAGACCTACCTCGTCCAGTAGGGCTCCATCTTGCTGTACTCGTCCTCCTTGAGCCACTTCGCGTGACCGTCGACGAAGGCCAGGTTCGCCCCGTCATTGTGCCGCGGATAGGGACGGATCACGGAGGACTGGCCCGTCATCCACCAGCAGACGGTGGTGCCGCAGCGAATGTACCCCTGCTCGCCGATCATGATCGTCTCCGAGGGGTGGGTGAACTTGGCCAAAGGCGCCGGGGTGTTGTAGGTGGTCTCCCACAGGCGGTAGCCGCAGGTCTGGTACGCCCAGCCGTAACTGGGGTTGTTCATCGCGCTCGGGCAGATGTTGACCTGGGTGTTCTTCACATATGGCTGCAGCATGGCGTGCCACCAGATGGTGGACTGATCGACGGGGTTGCGGCTCAGGGCCGCCGGCAGGATCTCGTCGTAGTCCTGGGCGTACATCATGGCCCCCAGGGCCAGTTGCTTCATGTTGCTCAGACACGAGGTCTGGCGGGCCTTTTCCCTGGCTCTGGCGAACACCGGGAACAAGATTGCGGCCAGGATCGCGATGATGGCGATGACCACCAGCAACTCGATAAGGGTGAAACCGCGTTTCATGTGGCTTGCTTCCTTTCCACACCGTGGTTGGGTACGACCGGGGGCTATTCACCTTCACCGACCCATTATCCTGCGTCGGTGTTGCGAAAGTGTTTCGCCGGCGAGGAACGGGCCGCAGGCCGCGAATGGGGTCTGGTCGAGTAGGGGCGCGGGGGCATAGGCGGGAGCAGGGCCGGTGGGGCGGACGCGGTGAGCGGCGCCTACATCCCCGGGTAGAGGTTGTTGTTGTACATTGTCGGGAGTTGCCGCAGCCTGGTGTTGGTCCAGATGCAGGCGCCCGTGGCCCCGAAGAGCAGCACCTCGTGACGGCTGTCGCCCCAGACGTCGGCCCGGGAGGCGTAGAAGCCCGCCTGCCGGTCGGCCTCGGTGCGATCCGGGGTGTACTGCATCGGCAGCTCATCCACGATCCCGCCGTCCCCATCGTAGATCGTGGCCGGGCTGCCGGCACCGCGGCCGTAGACCAGAATCTCGCGCATCTCGCCGTGTCCCGACCAGTCGATGGCGATACACCCGGCGTACCAGCCGCCGGGCGGCTGCTCGCGGCGCCAGAGCTCATGGCCTTCCAGGTCATAGCAGAGCAATGTCGCCGAGGCCCGCGTGCTGTCTGGCCGCGGCTGCCCCCGGTCGATGACGCCGAACTGCACCGGGCCCAGACCAGGACAGAAGCGTCCGGCCACCACGTGCTGAGCCTCGGCCAGCGGATGTGACCACAGCTTTCTGCCCGTGACATCGAGGCAGTGGACGCCGTGGTTGCCGAACAGCAGGCGCCAGCTCCCGTCCGGCAGTTGCACGGCGCAGGCGGCGTCCTGGTGGGCTCCGGCCGGGTCGGCCTCAAACAGCACCGTGCCGTCGTGGTCGATGAGGGCGAAGCCCACGAACAGCTCGTCGCGCCCGTCGCCGTCGACGTCGCCGTACGCCGGATAGTGCCCGGTCGAGCCCTCCCAGTGCCACAGCTCCTGGCCCTCGGCGCTGACGCCCCACAGGTTCCAGTAGCGGTCCTTGACCACGAAGTCGCGGCGCTGGCCGCGGCCGGTGAGGTCGGCGAATAGGAAGCAGTCATCCGCCGGAGCCGGGAGAGGCACGTACCCCTTGACCGCTCCCGTTTGGCCGTTGAGCACCACCACCATCGCATGGCCCTCGTAGCGCCCGGCCCTCTCCACCACAGGGGAGTCGGAGTCGTACGGCTCGGCGTAGATGGCCTGCTCGACGTAGAGCACCTCGCTGTGGCCGTCCTGGTCCCAGTCGTACACCTGTACGGGCAGGTCGCTGTAGATCCGGGCATTGTCGGCATTCGGAGTGCCGTGCTGCCAGATCACCTCGCCCGCCAGGTCCGTGGCGGTCAGGCAGGTGATGCGGCGGTTCGCGTAGGTGGACTGGACGAAGAGCAGGTCAGGGGCGCCGTCGCCGCTGAGATCACCCACGCGCACCGTCTCGGCGGCGAAGTCCCTGACGTCGATCAGACTGATGGCTCGGCAGGTGGCCATGGGCCGGTTGCCCCCTTGCGGCGGGTTCTGGGCGACGACGGAGTGAGCAGCGGCAAGCCGGGCCGCGTGCAGCGGGCCCCGGTCCGTGAGCGTCGTGCGGAGGGCTCCCGACCATTCGGCGCGGTGTGTGCGCCGGCTCAGGCCTCCTCGGCACTCACGACCACCGGACGCAGGAGGCCGGCACCGAGGGCTCCCAGGGCCGCCACGGCGGCGGCCAGGAGCATGCCCGGCAGGTGAGAGCCGGTGGCATCGGCGATGAGGCCGTGCACCGCCGGCCCCGCGGCCTGGCCGACGCCGAAGAACAGCGTGACGAACCCCAGGGCCGCGGGCGCCAGCCGCGGGCCCAGCATGTCGCCGCAGGCCGCGGCCATGATCGCCGGAATGCTCCATGCCGTCAGGCCGAACAGCACTGCGGAGATGGTGAACCCCGCAACGGTGGGCAGCAGGCCGAAGAGCGTGTAGGAGGTGGCCTGGATCAGGTAGACGACAACCAGCGCCCACTTGCGCCCGATGGCGTCGGACACAGCCCCCCAGATCACGCCACACAGCAGGCTGCACCAGCCCATGGTCATGAACAGGCTCCCGGCGGCCTGCTGGCTATAGCCGCCCTCGGCCATGAGCGCTTTGACAAAGAACGTCATGTAGATGATGTACGAGAACCCGAAGGCCACATAGACGAGCCCCAGGGCCCATATGGCGCGGGAGCGGTACACGTCGGCCCACCCCAGTGGCCGCGGCACGAGGGGTGCCGGAGGCGGGGCCGCACAGCAGGGAGCCTGTCTCTCGGCACCGACGGGCCGCAGACCCGCGTCCGCCGGGCGGTTGCGCAATATTGCGTAAGCCATCAAGGCCAGGACCAGCGTGGCGCCCCCGAAGAAGAGCCAGCAGGCCCGCCATCCCTGCTCTGCATACGCCGAGAGGACCGCGGGCACCGTGGCCCCCAGGACGATGAGTGCCACCGATGATCCTGAGGCCGTCAGGCCCGCGGCCAATCCTCGTCGCCTCAGAGCGAACCAGCCGGCCACCAGGCCCATCACCGGCACATTACTGGCCCCGCTGCCGATGCCGGTCACGGCGCGCCACAGGGCGGCTTCGGCGTTGCTGTTAGACAGGCCCGTCAGGACCATGCCCACGGCGGCGATGGCCAGGCCGGCCGCGATCACCCGCCGGGGCCCGAAGTGGGACGCCAGAGCACCGCCCAACGCCGACAGCAGCAGGTAGCCGATGAGATTCGCCGTGGCCAGCACGCCGCCCGCGGTATTGTCCATCCCCAGGCCTAACTGCATGGCCGGCAGGACCATGCTGTACCCAAAGCGTGCCAATCCCAGGGAGGCGAAGACTACCAGCACTCCCATGAGCAGCACGATCCAGCCGTAATGCAGGCGCGGCGTCGGCTCGACCATGTGCGACCCCCTGCTAGGTTCGTACTCCCCGTCGTCCTGCGTCGAGCATCCCGGTCGGCGGCCCCAACCGCGGTCGGTGGGACGGCCGACGGCGGTCACTCTTCGCCTTCCGCCGCACCGGCGGCGGCCACGACCGACGCGTACTACTCTGTCGCCAAAGCAACGCGCTCCCAGTACGCCGCCTCCCACGCCCAGCCGGTGGGCTGGTTCACCAGCTCCAGCAGCACTTCTTGGCCCGCATAGGCCGAGAGGTCGACGGTCACATCCAGCCAGCCCTCGACGGCGCTCTGGGGGCCGACGACCTGCTCCCTGATGGCCTTCTTGTCCGCGCGCACCACCAGCAGCCAGTCCCCATGCTCGTGGTGGCCGACGGTGAGGCGCAGCTCGCTACGCTTGCCCGCGGGCAGCGAAACCGTCTTGGCCAGCACGCAGCCTGTCTCACGGTCCAGAGGATGGGTGATGAGCACGCGGTCGCGTCCGCGGAACTCGGACAGGAAGCCGGGGGCCCCCATGTCCGGGCCGCAGTCCGAGAGGCCCCAGCCCGGCGCCGCCGCCTCCAGAGCCAGGGAGAGCTCGTCTCGGAACCGGATGAGCGCCCGCTCCCGAGCCGTGAACACGCTGCCGGCGGTGGGGCCGGGGTCCCACGACCGCTCCACGGGTCCCACGCGGGGCTCCATAACCGGGATGACGAAGACCTCCTGCCCCCGCGCATCGGTCTGGATAGCGCCGCCGTGCCGCAGCACGGCCTGTCGCGCCAGCTTCTCACAGACGGCGAGCAAAGCGGGATAGCTGTAGGCGGTGTGCAAAAAGACGGCCTCCTGGTTGAGCCTGTCCTTGAAGCGGGAGGGGAGGCCGTTGCGGCCGATGGTGGTGAACAAGACGCCGGCGGCGCTGGAGGGGTTGCAGTCCGAGTCCAGGCCACAGCGACAACTGATCTCGATGGTCCGGTCGGGGTCGCCATTGCCGTGGAGCAGGCCGATGAGCACATACGCCCCGTTGATCTTGGCATCTATGCCGGGCCCGGCGTAGCGGTGGTAGTCCGGGTCGTGGTAGTACTTGTCCGTCGCGAGCCGCCACGTGCGCTCCCACTCGTCCGGCTCCTGGGCGTGCCAGGCCAGCACGTCCCTCACCATCTCGGCGTACTGACTCTCGGCGGGGATGCAGGCCAGCCCGGCCCGGACAATCTGCTCGGCGTCCGTGGTGAAGAAGGCCTCGGCGTACATGCCGCCGATGAACTGGCCGGCGTACAGGCCGTCGCCGTAGTTCATCATGCGGCCAAAGCGCTCACCGAGCTCGACGACGAGGTCGGGCATTCCCGGGGCGATGAGGCCGGAGTAGTCGGCCTCGATCTGGTAGTCGATGTCATCGGAGTTGCGGGAGAAGTGCGGGTGCCCGGAGTCCGGTGGAGCGATGCCGCGGCGGAGGTTCTCGCGGGCCGCCCTGTTGGCGCAGGCCAGCCCGTATTCGCTGTTTGCCAAGTCGATCCCCGCCACCCGCGCAGAGACGTCGAAGCCGTGGACCTCCAGGGTCCGCAGGAAGGTCATCTCAACATACAGATCGTCTTGCCCAAAGGCGTGGTTGACGAGTTCCTCGTTCCATGCGGGCACGTCGGCCTCAGGGATGATGGTGCCGTGCCATCGGAACTCCGTAGGGCCGCCCCGGGCGACGCCGGCGATCTGGCCCAGCCACCCTCCGGCCATGCGGTCGACATACTCGGCGACCGGCAACCGACGGACGATCTCCGCCGGCCAGGCGAGATGGCAGGTGGCTGTGAGGAGCGTCAACGCAAGGGCGGTAGCCCGTTGCATGTGGTGGCCTCCCTGGAGCAAGATGGCATCCCGCGTGCGCCGAGGCGGCGTGCCTCAGCCTCCCGGCCGCAGGCTCGGAGCCTCTCCCTGCGCCATGCGCTCGGCGAGGAAGTCGGTGGCTTCCTCCACGCTCTTGCGCCCGGTCAGCAGCCAGGCCAGCGTCTCGGAGAGCATGTCGGCCACGGGAGCCCAGCGCTGTGCCGGCAGTCCGCGGCTCTCGGCGAGTGTCTGCACATATGGAGCGTGGCGCGGGTCGAGCCGGAGCTTCTCCATCGTTTTGGTATGGAACGGCACCCCGCCGCCGATGAGCAAGCGCTCGCAGGCCTCGGCGGAAGCCAGCGAGCGCATTACCCCCATGGCCGCCTCCGCCTCGGAGCCGGCGCGGAAGACGCACAGCAGCTCCACACTCAGCAGGCCGGTGCCCTGCACGCCCCGGGGCAGGGCGCAGGTGGCGAAGCCAAACTCCGGGGGAGTGGCGGCCAGCCGATCCTGGTAGGCCTTGTCGGAGACCAACATGGCCAGGCGCCCGGCCGCGAAGAACTCCTCCAACTCCTGGCGGTTCCAGGACAAGACCTCGGGCTCGGACACCGAGTGGAGAGCCAGGATGCGCCCCAGCGTCGCGGTAACGGCCGCCTTGTCCAGCGCCTCCGGCTCCTGCACCGGCGGCAGATCGGCCCCCTGTGCCCAGAGAAGCTGCAGGGCCAGCTCCGCTGCGCCATCGTCGCGCACTCCCGGGAGGCCGAAGCCGTAGATCTCCGGCGGGCGGTGGCAGCGCCGGGCCGCGATGACAAGCTCGTCCCACGTGCGCGGCGGCAGGGCTCCCACCGTTTCGAAATGCGCCTTGTTGTAAAGCAGGCAGTTGGCGTCCACACGCCAGGGGATGCCATAGGCCCGACCCGCGAAGCTGAGGCGGTCACGCACCGACTGGGGGTAGTCCTTGAGCATCTGCTCCGCCGCCCGCCCGTCGATGGGCTGCAGGTATCGGGCCAGCTCGGGAAGCCAGGTGTCGCGGATGACCACCATCTCGGGGACGCTGCGGGGATTGTCCACGCACCAGTTGCGGCGGATGTAGCTGTAGGGGTCCAGCGCCCCTTCATTGCCGATGTAGATGCTCAGGCCGGGGTTCGCTCGGCTGGCCAGATCCTGGACGGCCGCCGCCGCGCTCCTGGCGCCCGGCGACGCCGTGTCCCAGGGGACAAGACGCACCTGGCGCCGCAAGAGCGGCGTCCCCGCTCCGGCCGCCACCGCGCAGAGGCTCAGGGCGAGCACCGCCGCGGCGGCCAAGGTACCCAGTGCCCTGCCGCGGGTCGCTCTGGGCCGGCGACTTCTCGTGTGTCTCATGGCTTGCCCCCGGAACCTTCGTCTGCCACATACCAAACGGCCCGGCAGTGAATGCCGGGCCGATGCTCATCGCGCTTCCAGACGTCTGGGCCAGTTGCAGGTTCAGAACTTCACATCAGGACCGGGCTTGAACCCCAGGGTCATGAGCTGCTGAGCCGTTGTCTCCAGGGTGACGCCTCGTTGGCCGCTGAGCTCCGGCGATGTGGGGAGGTAGAATACGCCGGTATCCTCGACGACCACATAGCGCTTCACCACATCCAGGTCGGTCTGCCTCGCCCCCGGGGGCGTCGCGGGCGTGGCAACCGGCGGGATCGAAGCCATCTGGGGCTTCTCCCGCGGATGAGTGCCATCGCTGCCGCCGTCCTCCCTGATCCGCAGCAGAACGTGGGCGATCACATTGCACATGCTCTCACCGGCCGCTCCGGCTCCGGCGCCCATGCCACCCATCATGCCACCGGCGTCGGCCCCCATACCGGCCCCCATGCCCATGCCCGCTCCGCCAGGCATGGCACCGCCGCCCATCCCGCCGGGCATGCCGCCGCCCATCGGGCCCGCTCCCATGCCCATCCCCATGCCCATCTCTCCACCCATGCCGCCGCCGGCTGCGGTCCCGCCGGCACCGGCGCCGAGGACCGAGCGTCTGCCGTCAACAGTCCAGCCGCCGGTGGTGGCCGCCGCCCCACCCATCTCTCCGCCCATTCCCATCCCCATGCCGCCCGCCGGTCCACCGGGCATCCCGCCGCCCATTCCCATACCCATGCCCATATCTGCCCCCATGCCGCCGGCGGCCGGGGCGGCGCCCGCCGTGGTCGTCGCGCCGGGAAGGCCGAGCGTGCCCGCGGAGGAGGCCGGCGAGACACCGGCCACGTAGTTGCGGCGAATGATACGGTCGGTGGCGCCGTTCATGGCGGCCAGGGACAGGAACCCCGCCCTGTTGGCCCAGATCTGGTGATAGTAGTGATCCTCCATGCCCACGATGTGGCCGGAGCGATAGGCGAAGTAGGTCACTCTGGTCAGGTCCGTCCGCACCATGGGCGTGGTGTCCGACGAGCCCCCCGCAGGCTGCCCGATCCCGAACATGCGCGGGTTGAGCTCGTGAAGGTACCAGCCGGTCTTGTGGTCGCGGCGCCACTGCGCCGGGTCCGGGTAGTTGCGGAAGCGGCTGACGATGCGTGCGCACTCGTAGCCGCGATAGTTCTCGAAGCCGTCGAGGACGTGTAGTATCGGCGCGCAGGGCGGCCCGTAGGTGGGGTTCTCCGCTTCGGGGCCGATGCCGACATAGAACTGATTGAAGAGGGGCTGGAGCTGATCGGCGCCGTAGGAGGCCGTGCCACCGCCGCCGTGTACCCGCAGATGGTACTCCTCGTCGAAGAAGGGCAGGATGGTCATGTCGCCATACCAGCTATCTCCGGCCTTCACCGGGGCCGAGGGCAGAGCGGTCCAGAGCTCGGCCAGCGGGTAACGCGGGTCATCCATCCGCAGCTTCTCGAGGCTGCCGTTGGGCATGATGACAGAGCGGAACTTCCGTCCGAGACCAAAGAGGTTGATGGGCATGAACTTGCTGCCCCGCAGCCCGGTACCGCCGCCACCGGCACCCGCGCCTCCGGCCATTCCCATCATGGCGCCGCCCATCTCACCGCCCATGCCACCACCGGGACCCATTCCGCCGCCCGCCATGCCGGCGCCGGGGCCCATTCCGCCGCCCGGCATGCCACCGCCGCCCATCATGGCGCCGCCCATCTCGCCACCCATGGCCATCCCCATACCGCCGCCACCGCCGGAGCAGCCGGGCAGGTCGAGGATGCTCGAATCGGGACTGGTCAGGTGCATGCCACCGGCGTCTCGCCACGCGTCGTAGGATTCCTCGGAAGTCCAGCCCAGCATCTCCACGTGGCCGGACTCGATGTACTCGTCCCGCACGCCGTACTTCACATCGCGCCAGTCGGTGA
>CAZXDD010000135.1:0-14362 GCA_964639415.1 uncultured Armatimonadia bacterium | reverse complement strand
AGATAATGAGCGGTGACTGGAGTTCAGACGTGTGCTCTTCCGATCTAGAGCCCCGCGACGTTGGCCGTCTGCCTGTCCTGTCCGCGATGTGTACGAAGAATGGCCGCAGGCGGAGGAAGAGCACGGCACGGCACCCGCCGCATGTAGGGCGCGGGCCTGTACCGCGCCGAAGAACCGCGCCACACGACTTTCGGCGCACAGCGCGCCGCTACTCCAGAAGATAGCCTCCCTACACGATCGTCGGGCCGCTTTCGGCCCGCCAAGGTGGAATGGCACACATGAGATTCACAGATCGAGTGGCGATCTCCACCGGAGCCGCCTCGGGCATGGCTCTGGTCACCGCACGCATGCTGGCGGTCGAAGGCGCACGGGTCGTCCTCACCGACGTCAACGAGGAGGCGGTGAACCAGGCCGCCGAGAGCATCCGCGCCGCAGGGGGTGAGGCCCTCGCCGTGCGCGTGGACGTACGCTGCTACGAGGAGGTCAAGGCCGCCGTGGACGTAGCGCTGGACAGGTACGGCCGCGTGGACATCCTCCACAACAGCGCCGGCGGGGCCTCCAGCCGCGTGTTCGCCCGCAAGGAGCCCTTCCACGAGATCCCCATCGAGGTCGTCGACTGGGGCCTGGACGTGAACCTCAAGGGCGCCGTGTACTTCTGCCACGCCGTCCTGGGCGCCATGATCCGCCAAAAGGGCGGGGTCATCATCAACATGGGTTCGGTGGACGGGGTCACCGGCTCCGGGTGCCCGGATTACGGCGCCGCCAAGGCCGGCATGATCGGTCTGACCAAGTCCATCGCCCTGTATGGCGCCCCGCACGGGGTGAGGTCCTGCTGCGTCTCTCCCGGCCCCGTGCTGACGCGGCCCGAGATGGCGAACATGAAGACGCGGCTGGGCCGGGCCGCCGAGCCCGAGGAGATCGCGAACCTCATCGCGTACCTGTGCTCGGACGAGGCCTCGTTCATCACCGGCGCCAACTACGTCATCGACGGCGGCCGCAGCATCGGCGGGATGGCGTAGCGGCGGCGAGGGGCCGTTCTGTCACCGTCGGCTCCTGGCCCGATGACGGGGCGCGAGGCGATGGGTACGGGTTTCCCTGAGCCATACAGCCTCTATGTCTCGGGGCATGCTGCGTATAACACGCACGCCCCAAGATGAAGACTGTGAACGCACGGTCCGGGCGCCATCAGCCGGTCCTGGAGAACGCCCCAAGTGGATAGCGCCCGGACATCGCGTGCGCCAGGGCGGTTGGGGGTGAGCTGTCACCCATCGGCCTGGCGGACATTGCCGAGAGCCGAGGAGGACCACATGCTGGCGTACTCCGACGCCGAGGTGTCGATACCGTCTCGAACCCTCGAGCAGGCGGTCGCGGACGCTGTTCAGGGCCTTGCATGTTACCCACAGTGCAGGAAGCTCTTCACCGAAGCCGCCATCCGCAGCTCCGTCGACGATGGGACTGGGCTGCCGATGAACCCATTCCTGCTCTGGGCCGCGTCTCGCCGGTCCGGCAAACGGAGGTCTTCCCTGGACGGCCTTGAGGCGGCGATCCAAGCGATCCATGACCAAGGGCGCCCGCGCAAGCTGCAAACGCTCCTGAACCGCATCCGGGATGGCCGCCTCGACCGCGATCCCTGGAACCTCGCCGGCGCACTGGCCCATGTCCGCATCGCTGGTTGGCTGAGCAGCCGGGGGTTGCGCGTGTGCGTGGAGGTCCCCCGGTGCGCCTCCGCCAAGCCCGCGGACATCATCGCTGAGGACCAGACCACCGGCGCTCGGCTGCTGGTCGAGGTCTACGCGCGGGCCGCCGAGGCGTGGACGTGGGCCTACCACACGGCGATACACGGAGGACTGCTACCGATCATCGACGAACTGCAAGCCGTCAGGCCCTACGTGCTCCGTCTCGAGGGAGACCCATGCGGGCTCCTGGCGCCGAACCACGAGCGCGGAGGCAACGCTCCCATGGCCAAGAGGCACCTCGCGCCCGCGGTCCAGGCCAGCGCGGAGTTCTTCGCATCTCGCGGGAGCATCAACAGCACGGAGGTGGTGTACTCGGTTGGCGATACCGCGCTCGTTACGGCCACTTGCCCGCTGCGAGACGAGCGGCACGAGACTAGCATCGAGTACCCGTGCTCTAGCCTCGAAGCCCGCCCGCCATGGCGAGACGTGCAGTCCAAGGCCGGCGAGAAGGAGACGGGCAAGCAGTTCAGTTTCGATGGCCCCACGGTGTTCGCCGTTGACCTCACGCATGGCCGCCTTGGCCACCACATCTACCTCGCGGAACCACGGCTCCTTCGGGAGGCTGCTGGTGCTGTGGCCAGTGCAGGGCTGCCACCGAGCGTCGGTGCGGTGCTGGTCACGGCCTTTGGCCTTGACGCTCTCGATCCCTGGGCGGCAGTCGTCGCACCGAACCCGGCAGCCACTCACCCCAGGGCAGCAAGCGTCGCCGCGAAGGCCCTGGGGCTACTCTGAGGTCCCATGGGTCACGCGCCTCCCCAGTTCCTCGCTGTCCCCTCCCACGCCCTCTCCCCTACCCCTCCCTCCGGTAAGCCGCCATCTCCCCGTACTGCCCGGGCGTGAGACCCGTCACCTCACGAAACACGCGGATCAGGTATTGTGGGCTGCTGAAGCCCAGGGCATGCGCCAGCGCCTTCACCGGCGCCTCGGGGTCCTGCGTCAGCCTCCGTTGGGCCTCCTGAACCCGCAGGTACCGCGCCCGGGCCACCACCGTCCAGCCCGTCTCCGAGCGCAACCGATGGGCCAGGGAGGACGGGGACATGCCCAGCCGGCGCGCCAGCTCGCCCACTGAAGGCGGACTTCTGAGATCGGCTTCCACTGCGGCGTCCAGCCTTTGCAGCAGCGACGGTACCTGGGGCGGGCCACCACTTGCACGATCGCGCACGGTCCATGGCCTGCCGGGGTCTCCGCGCTCGGGATCGTCCGCGGCGTTGACCAGAATCCCCACCAGACTCAGGAGCAGTCCCTGGGCCTGCAACTGGTCTCCTGGGGCCCCGCCGTCCTGTAGCTCGGCCAGCCTCTGAACGTGCCCCGCCAGGCGCCCCTCCTCGTCCGAGAACACGGATAGCGGTCGCCGCAGAACCGGGACCGGAGCGTGGAGGGCGAACACCACCCACAGGCTGCGGTGGGCGCGCAGGGGCAGCGGGTAGCCGAAGCGGTATCCCGTACCGGGGGAAAACAGATGCCAGGTCCCCTTCGCCCACTCAAACGGAGGCCGCTCGCGCCGCCCCAGGCGCAATTGGCAGGATAGCGGCTCCGCCTCGTCGGTCTCCAGCACCCAGTTGCTCTGCTCGTGCCAGGCCTCCCACCCTCGTTCCCCCACCACCGGCACATAGTCATCGCGGCTCTGGGCGCGCAGCAGCGTCGCCGGCAGAAGAGGCTGCACGATCGTCCCACCCTTGTGCAGGATAGTGTACCAATGGTGTGTGGCAGATGCTGAAGTGGCCGTGTATGATTGATTTGATAGATGATAGTCGCGATGCCGGGAAACGGCAAGGGGTTGCAGGTTCGTGGTACACCCCTTCCTCTGCCGTCCGAGGCCGCCCACCGCCGTCCGGCCCGGAGGACCGTAGACTCCGCGCAGCGGTGTCGCCCGGAGACCGGCGCGAGCCCATCGGGCCGGCTGTGCCCCTCAGTACGACGGCAGACGACAGACCACAGATCAACACACGCGAAAGGACACGACCCATGGCCATCAGACCCGAAGACCTCGCCCTCAACGGCGGACCGAAGGCAGTCGACAGCCTCGAAGGCCTCACCGAGCCCAAGATCTGGACCGAGGAGCTGCTGGAGCTCATCGACCTGTGGACCGATGACGAGGACACCAAGCGCAGGGTGGTGGAGCTCGTACTGGCCGCCGGGCCCAAGTCCCCGTACCTGTTCCGGTACTACAACCCCGATTCCAAGGTGGTGCAGTTCGAGGCCGCCTTCAAGAAGGTCTTCGGCTGCAGGCATGCCCTGGGCGTGAACTCCGGCACCTCGGCGCTTATCGCCGCCATGGTGGCCTGCGGAGTCGGCCCCGGAACCGAGGTCATCGTGCCCGCGTACACGTTCTTTGCCACCACCTCCGCCGTCGTCGTGGCCAAGGGCATCCCCGTCATCGCCGAGGTGGATGACAGTCTGACTTTGGACCCGGCGGATGTGGAAGCCAAGATCACGCCGCACACGGTGGCCATCGCCCCCGTGCACATGGCCGGCATGCCCTGCGACATGGACGCGATCGTGGCCATCGCGCGCAAGCACAATCTCAAGGTCATCGAGGACACCGCCCAGGCCGGGGGCGGAACGTACAAGGGAAAGCCTCTGGGGACCATCGGGGACATGGGCTGCTTCAGCCTGGACTACTACAAGACCTTCGTCTCGGGCGAGGGCGGCGTGCTGTGCACCGACGACGAGTGGCTGGACATGCGGGCCCAGAGCTACCACGACACCGCGGCCTGCTGGCGACCGGACCGCTACGCCAAGGAGCGCCGGCCCGGGGAGCTGTTCTGTGGCGAGAACTACCGCATGTCCGAGTTGGCGGCGGCCGTGGCCCTGGCGCAACTGGGCAAGGTCGACGAGCGCTGCCGCCGGTGGAGGCAGGCCAAGCAGGCCATCGTCAGCCGGCTTCAGGCCCGGCCGGGACTGCACCTGCAGCCCTCCCACGACCCGGACGGCGAGGCCGCCTACACGCTGACCTTCTTCGCCCCCACCCCGGAGCTGGCGACGCCGGTGGCCGAGGCGCTCGCGGCCGAAGGCATCGGCGCCGGCGGCACGTACTCCGACAGCGTCCGCGACTGGCACGTGTACTCGTACTGGGAGCAGATCCTGGAGAACAAGACCGCGACCGCGGAGGGCTGCCCGTTCTCCTGCCCCTTGTACAAGGGCGACAAGAACAGGTACTCCGAGGACATGTGCCCGCAGACCCTGGACTGGATGTCGCGGGCAGTACGTATCGGCATCGACGGGGCCTGGACGGACGCAGACTGCGCCAAGATCGCCGAGGCGATCAACAAGGTGGCCGCGGTGTATCTGGCGTAGCCGTGAGGAACTGCCGCTTTGTGCCGGCGGAGAAGGGTGGTAGACCAACAGGTCCGCCACCCTTCACCCTCGACACCAAGCTCGACACCAAGCATCGCATCCGCGGGCGAGGCCGCTGCGCGCGCCGCCCTTGCCCGCGGGTCTTGAGGGCCGCGCACCCCCCATCAGGGTCGTGACCCGCCTCCCCACCACTCGACATCCGCCAAAGCAGCGCGGCACCACTGCGGGAGGTGGCGGCGGCCTCGGGATGAAATGTACCCGGTCGCAATCAGCACCTCTCCGAGGCACTCCCGATGACCCTCCGGCCGCCCTACAACTCTGACCCACAGGACGGTGAACCCGAACCCGAGTTCTCCGTTCCGCCGCTACAGCCCGATGAGGTCGACCGTCCGCTCCCGGACGTGCCTCCTCCGCTGGAGGAGATCGACATCACCTGGGCACAGCCCTCAGCGCCGCGCGCCCCGACGCCCTTCACCACCTGGCTGGCGCGGGGCTGGCGGCTGACGATGGAGGACGTCGGGGGCGCAATCCTCGCCGGACTGGCGCCGACCATCGCCGGGGTCCTCGCGATGGGGCTGGCGGCGGGCCTGGCGTACCCTCTGGTCTGGGGGCAGCCGCTACGTGGAGCGGGCGCGGTGATCCAGGCGCTTGTCCTGGCGGGCCTGGTCCTGCTGGCCCTTCCCGCGACGGCGGCCGTCGGGGCCGCGGGCTTCTTGCGGCGGATGGGCATGGAGGCGTCGGGCACCGCCCGGCCGGTGCTGGTCGTGTGGCCCAGCGTGATGGGGGTTCTGCTCCCCTTCTGGCTCTGCGGGGCGCTGGCCGCGGCGGTCGCCCTGCGACTGGGAGCGATCGGCGTTCCGCTTTGCCTGCTGATCGCGGTTCCGCTCTCGGCCTGGGCCTGCCTGGGGCTGTACGAGGTGGTCGGGCGAGGTGGCGACGTGGCCACGGCACTGCTGGCGGCGTGGCACCTGCTGGCCACCGACCCGGTCAATGTCTGCGGGCTGGGGGCCGCCGGGATCGCCATCGGGGCGGCGAGCGTGGCCATGTGCTGCGCGGGAGTGCCGGTGGCCGTGCCCGTGCTCCTCACGGCCTGGGCCGCGGCGCATGAAGACCTCACCGAGCGACGCTGAGGGACGCAGAGCAAAGAGGGACGGGCCGCCACACTCGCCCTCCCGCGGCCTACGCGGCGTCCTCGGTCTGTGGGCCGCCCGAGAACCGGTAGCCCACCCCGTGCACCGTCTCGATCCTCTGGGCCAGGGGCGGCAGCTTGGCCCGCAGGCGGCGGACGTGGATGTCCACCGTGCGATCCCCGCCGTAGTAGTCGGTACCCCAGACGCTGTCGAGGATCTGGCTCCGTTTCAGCGCGATGCCGGGGTTGCCCAGGAAGCACCGCAGCAGGGCGAACTCCTTGTAGGTCAGATCCACCGGCGCCCCTTTGAGCCGGACCCGCATGGCGGCCGGGTCCAAAACGATGTCGCCGATCTTCACCACGCGGCTGCTGATGCCGATGTCGTTGCGCCACAGGGCGAAGCCCAGGCAAAGTCGCGCCTCCTCCAGGGAGAAGGGGACGCTGATGGCGTCGTCCGCGCCACAGTCGAAGGGGAACCGCGGCGCACAGTCGGCGGAGACGGCGGCCACGATCGGCACCCTCTCGCCTCTGGGGTGCTTGCGCACCGCCCGACAAGCGGCCACGCCGGAGGGGATGTCCCGACCGAAGCTGACCAGGACGATGGCCACGTCCTCGTCGTAGAGGGCGTCTCGCAGCTCTTGGGGTCTCTCGGCGTGGATTTGGCGTAGCCCGAGCTCCGAAAGCACGGTACCCGCCATCTCAGAGAGACCGGCGGGTACCGTCCACAGCAGGGCGCAGCGATGGTCCGGCCGGGCGGGCCGCACGTCTGCGCCGGCCCGCGAGGTGCGCTTAGTAGGCGTATAGTTGCCCATAGGGTCTCGTGGTGTGTGAGGCGATGCGGGTAAACGGCGGCGCCAAAAGCTCGTCCACATCCAGCCCGAACTGGGCGCAGTACGGCTCCAGCAGGCCGCGGAGAACCGGGGCGTCCTGCTCATCGGTCTGCTCGACGGTAACGCCTTCGCGCACCCGGTCAGGAGGCACTTCGCCCCGAATGTACAGGGTGCCCCCGTGCATCCCCGTGGCGCAATAGCGTCCCACGATCGGCTCACCGGGCGGGAGGTCGAGGCCGAGGACGATCAGCTTGCCCCCGGCCAGGTACTCGCCGCAGTAGTCCCTGACGCGCCCGCCGATGATGACCACCGGCTCGCGCCCCTGGTAGGACTTCATGTGGATCCCGATGCGGTACCCCGCGTTGCCTCTGATGTACACCTGCCCGCCGCGCATGGAGTACCCCATGACGTCCCCCGCATGCCCGGGAACGACGATGAGACCGTCGTTCATGGTGTTGGCGATGCCGTCCTGGGCGTTCTCGCTACACCAGATCTGCGGTCCACTCATGAAGGCGCCCAGGTCGTTGCCGGGGATGCCCTCAATGCGAATGCGGATCTGCTTGTCGATCCCGCAACCGATGTACCTGTGGCCGCAGATGTTGACCAGGTCAAACTCGGTCTCGCCCTGCTCGGCCGCGGCCTTGATCTGCTCGTTCAACTGGCGGTAATGAAGTCCGGCAGCATCAATCTTCATACTTCGATCCCCGGTCCGCTGACGATGTGTTTCCGGTACTGCTTGGGCAAGGACAGCAGCCCCAGGTCGCGCTGGATGAGCTTCTCTCGGAAGCCGGACACGTCGATGCCCTGCCGAATCAGGCCGGTGATGATCCCGGCCCGCTCGATGTCCCCGACGAATACGGCGCCCACGATCCTGCCGTCGCGGATGAACATGCGCCGGTAGCTCTTGCCGTCGTTGGAGCGGTACTCCAGCGTCTCGGCGCCTTCGGGCGGGCTGATGAGGCCCACCGAGATCGTGGGCAGTCCGCAGGCCTGGATCGAGTTCATCGGGATGCTGCCCGCATAGCTCTCGTCGGCGCCGGCCATGTTCCGCCCGGCAACCTCTCCCTGCATGTAGGCCCCCGGCCAGATGGCAATCGGCCTCTTATCGCCCAGCAGTGGGTCAAACGCCTCCGCCACGTCACCGGCGGCGTAGATGTCGGCGTCGCTGGTGCGCATGTGGTCGTCCACCAGCACTCCTCGGTTCACACCGATGCCCGCCGCCTCGGCCGGCGCCGTGTTCGGCCGCACACCCACGGCCATGACCACGATCTGCGCCGGAATGCGGGAGCCGCTGTCCAACGTCACGCTCTGCACCTCTCCCCCGCTGCCCCCGATACTGGTGGCGCCGGTCGAGGTGATGATGTGGATCCCGGCCTCCTCCATCGCCCGCCGCGCCATGCTCGAGCCGGTCTCATCCAGAGCCTGGGCCAGGACCCGGTCCAGCAGCTCGATCACCGTGGTCTCGATGCCCAGATAGGCGAAGGCCTCGGCAACCTTCACACCGATCATCCCGCCGCCCACTACCACCGCCTGCCGCACCTGCTTGCGCTGGATGTACTCCCGCACCCGACACATGTCCTCGTGGCGGGTGAAGGTGAACACGCCTTCCAGCTCCGTGCCCGGAATTGGGGGCACGATAGGTGTGCCACCGATGGCCAGGAGCAGCTTGCCGTAGCCCAGCGACGCCCCGGACTGCAGGACGACCTCATGCTTGTCCGGGCGGATCGCCGCGACCGCGCTGCCGAAGTACGTGTCGACCCCAAGACGCTCGTAAAGGTCGCGAGGCCGATAGTCGATGCGCTCCTCCGGCACCTTGCCGGCAAGCACGTACGTGATCAGCGGCGAGCAGTACGCATGGTTCGGCTGGTCGGAGACCACGGCCATCGAGCCGTCCTTGTCGCTCTCACGAATCGCCTCGAGGGCCGCCACACCGGCCGTGGAGTTGCCCAGGATCAGGTAGTCGTAGCGCTTCTCACTCATAGACCAACGCCTCATTGGGGCAGTGCTTGACGCACGCCGGGATTTCCTCGCCACCGCACAGGTCGCACTTGGACCCGACCGTCCCCTTGTCCCTGTTCACCTGGATGGCGCCGAATGGGCACACCATCACACAACTGAAGCAGCCCACACACTTGTCCTCGTCGTGGTTGATCGCGCCCGTCTGCGGGTCGCGGGTCATCGCGCCCGCGATGCACGCCGCCACGCAGGGCGCGTCCTCGCAATGGCGGCACTGGAGCGCGAAGGAGATCGCACCGTCCTCCTCCACCCTCACCGCCGGATCGGGAAGACTCTCCTCGTCGGAGAACGCCTTCACCAGCGTCTGGTGCCCGGAGTGCTGGAAGATGCAGTAGATCTCGCATAGCCTGCACCCGATGCACACTTCCTCGTCTGCATATATGCGTTTCATAGCCTACTCCTGTTAGGTCAGGTCGCGAGTGGCAAGCCACCAGTCGCGAGCCACGACAGACGGCGACGGCGAACGGTCAGGCCCCACAGCCCGACAGCGAGCCTGGAGGCGTGTTCGGAGCCGGTTCGCTCCTGAGGATGTCATCCTGAGCGCCAATCCCGCGCAGCGGGATAGCGAAGGATCTCATTGAATGCCGGGAGATCCCTCGAGCTGCTCTTGACGAGAGCGGACGCTCTCAGGATGACGCTCCCATGCGAATGTCGACTTGTCGGCCGCCCTTCTAGCGCCCGGCCGGGTCCACCTCCAGCACTTCCATCTCCTCCCGCGTCAGCCCTACCGCCCGGAGCATCTCGCGGTTGCCCCGCAGGCTGTCGATGCTGTTCATCCCCATCCCGCCCAGCATCTCCTTGATCTCCAGACCCCAGGCCCGCAGCAGATTGCTCAGGCGTCGCGTGGCGATGGCGGGGTTCAAGCGCTTGGTCAAATAGGGGTCCTGAGTGGCAATCCCCCACGTGCACTTACCCGTATAGCACTTCTGGCACATGTGGCAGCCCATGGCGATCAAAGCCGAGGTGCCGACGTAGACTGCATCGGCGCCCAGAGCAATCGCCTTGACGATGTCGGCGCTATTGCGGAACCCGCCCGCGGCCACAATCGAGGCCCGGTGCCGGATGCCCTCCTGCCGCAGGCGACTGTCCACCGCGGCGATCGCGAACTCGATGGGGATGCCCACATTGTCGCGAATGACCGTGGGCGTGGCACCGCTGCCGCCCCTGACGCCGTCGATGGCCACGATGTCCGCCCCGGCCCGCACCGCCCCGCTGGCAATCGGCACCACGTTGTTGACGGCGGCGATCTTCACCGACACCGGCTTGCTGTAGCCCGTGGCCTCCTTCAGCGCGTAGATGAGCTGCTTGAGGTCCTCGATCGAGTAGATGTCGTGGTGCGGCGCCGGCGAGATGGCGTCTGAACCCATGGGTATCATCCGGGTGGCCGAGATCTCCGCCGACACCTTCTCACCGGGCAGATGGCCGCCGATACCGGGCTTGGCGCCTTGCCCGATCTTGATCTCCACGGCCGCCGCGACGTCCAGATACTCCGGGGTCACACCGAAACGTCCCGAGGCCACCTGAACGATGGCGTGATCGCCGTAAGGGTACAGGTCCCTGTGCAGGCCCCCCTCACCGCTGTTGAAGAACGTTCCCGCCTCGGAGGCCGCACGGGCCAGCGAGATGCAGGCATTGTAGCTGATGGAGCCATACGACATGGCCGAGAACATCACCGGGATGTCCAGCCGCAGCAGCGGGCCCAGCTCGGTAACCACATTGCCCTCGTCGTCGAACTGCACGCGGTCGGGCTTGGCACCCAGGAAGGTGCGCAGCTCCATGGGCTCGCGCAGCGGGTCGATGGAAGGATTGGTCACCTGCGAGGCGTTCAGCAGCAGATTGTCCCAGTACACGCTGTAGGGCTTGTCGCTGCCCATGCCCGTAAGCAGCATGCCGCCGGACTCCGCCTGGCGCGCGATGGCCCGCTGGGCCGCCAGCGTCCAGTTGGGGTGCGAGCGCCCGGTGAGCTCCCTCTCCACTACCGTCAGGGCACCCGTCGGACAGAGGGTGGCGCAGCGCTGGCAGCCCACGCAACGGGAGCAGTCCGTGCTGATGGATCCGTCCTCGGGGTCGATGCTCTGAGCGTCATAGGAACACTGCCGAGTACACACGCCGCACTCGATGCAGAGGTCGGTATCGCGAGTCACGATGAATTCGGGGTGCAGGAGTGTCAGTGCCAAGGCGTCTAGGCCTCCTCAATTGCGCATTGCGGCAACGACAGTCGCGGGTCGACAAGTCGCGGGACGTCGGTCAACGGCAGTCCACGACACACGGCGACGGCCAACGGCATGCGTAACCCGTGGTCCTAACAGACGGCTACGACGTGCGGGCGACAGGCTCGCGGTCCCGGAAAGCTGCGGAGGCTAAGCCGCATCCAGGACGAACTGCACCGGCTTGCCGGCATCGATGGGCCAGGAGGTGTCGGGCTTGCCGTCCACGGCCCAGATGGCCGCCTCCTCGCTGGCAATGTACGCTCTGGAGCCCTTGGTGGCGGCGGCCAGTGGGCGCAGCTTCAGGCGGTCGCTGAGGCCAACCATCCCGCCATCGTGACCGGCGATGACCGCGAACGGCCCATTGAGCAGGGCCCCCGCATACACGGTGCGCATCGTGGTCAGCATGCTCTTGCGCACCGGGTCCTCGATCAGGTCCACCTCTTCCCACTCCGGCGCCGCCATGGCCAGCGCCGCCATCTCGATCCCCAGCTTGTGCCGCCGGCACAGCAGATCCAGCATGTAGCTGATGACCTCCGAGTCGGTGAACAACGTGCACTCGTACCCGAAGGACTTCACATAGCGCTTGTTCACACCGTAAGACGATAACTCGCCGTTGTGGACGATCGACCACTCCAGCAGGCCGAAGGGATGGGCTCCGCCCCACCAGCCGCCAGTATTGGTGGGGAACCGCGTGTGGGACACCCACAGGTGGCCCTCGTACTCCTCCAGCCGATAGTACTCGCCGATCGGCTCGGGATAGCCGACGCCCTTGAAGATGCCCATGTTCTTGCCGCTGGAGGCCACGTAGGCCCCGTCCACATCGCGGTTGATGGTCATGATCGCGTCGACGAGGAAGTCCTTCTCGTCGCCGCCGTTCAGGTCGGCGACGCGGTCGGCCCGGGGCTGCACGAAGAAGCGCCACAGCACGGGCTCGTCGGTGATGGTGGGCGTGCGCCGTGTGGGGATCGGCTCGTCGTGAGAGATCTCGCAGACAGAGTTGAGGTACTCGCGGGCCCGGTCCCGGGCGGCCTCGTCGAGAAGCATCATGTGCAGGCAGTACTCGTCGGCGTGCTCCGGGTAGATGCCGTAGGCCACGTAACCTGCTCCCAGGCCATTGCCTCGCTCATGCATATTGGCCATGCCGCGCATGATGTCCGCACCGTTGAAGCGGTGGCCCGAGCGATCGAGAATGCCCAGGGTGCCGCAGGCGGCAGGGATCTTGAAGGGTGGGAGTCTGTGCATGGGGTCCATAGCGTCCTCGGTTCTTTGTGGGCGGAGACAGGAAGGAAGTCTCTTGCCGGAAACTTATTGCCGAGTGTATACTGCAGCCCGGTACCTGTCAAACGGAAATACACCCACGAATTTCAGGGCACACTCGGCCCTTGGGCCCGCCTGCCGGCCCTGGGTTTCCGGAAAACCGGCGAGTTTCCCGCAATAACATCCCCCGGAGGTGGTCTTTCTGCCGGAAATCGGCCGGAAGGAGTTCGCGATTCTCGGTGTGCTCGGCGAACACGGAACACCCCTCGGCGCCGCCATCATCGCCAGGGAGCTCACCTCCCACGGCATCGAGCTCACCGAGCGCGCCGTCCGCTACCACCTGCAGGCCCTGGACAGAGCAGGCCTCACCGAGAGCCTCGGCCGCTCCGGACGCCGCCTCACCGAGGCCGGCCGCCTCGAGCTGGCAAATGCCCGAGTGGCCGACAAGGTCGCTCTCACCTTCGCACGCATCGAGACTCTCGCCTACCAGACCACCTTCGATGTCACCGAAGGCAGCGGCAAGGTCGCCATCAACATCTCCCTGTTCCGCCAGAGCGATCTGGACGCCGCCCTCCGGCTCATGCGGCCCGCATTCCGCTCGCGGTACTCCACCGGCGATCTGGTGGCCTACTTCCAGCCCGGACAGCGCGTGGCCGGGCAGGTGGTGCCCCGGGGCATGGTGGGGCTCGGTACCGTCTCCAGCGTCACCCTCATCGGCGTGCTCCTGCATCAGGGCATCCCGGTGCACTCCCAGTTCGGCGGCCTGCTGGAAGTCGCCCGCCACGAACCTGTGCGCTTCACCGATGTCATCCAGTACGGCGGCACCTCGGTGGACCCCGTCGAGGTCTTCATCCGCAGCCGAACCTCGTCGGTCACCCAGGCCGTCGCCACAGGCGGCGGCAAGATCGGCGCCGGCTTCCGCACCTGCCCCGCAGTGGCGCGCGAACACATCATGCGCCTGGTGGACGACATGGCCGCCTGGCGCCTCCGCGGCGTCCTGGCCATCGGCGCCGAGAGCCGCCCGCTTCTGGAGATGCAGGTCGATGTCGGCCGCGTCGCCCTGGTCTCCTGCGCCGGCCTGAACCCCGTCGCCGTCGCCGAAGAGGCGGGGTTCGCCACGGCAAGCCACGCCATGGCCATGATGCTGCACTACAAGGACCTCGAGCCCATCGCGGGCTAGATACCCGCCCGACAAGCCCGGCCGGCCCGGCTCCTGTCATCCCGAGCGTCCATCTCGCGCAGCGAGATAGCGAAGAATCTCGCTCAGTGCCAGGGGATCCCTCGAGCTGCTCTTGCCGCGAGCAGACGCCCTCGGAATGACATTCCCGGCGAAGGCGGGGGTTTCGGCCGCACCTGTGCCCCCTACAGTCGCCCACCGCGCTCCCGGGCCATGCCGGCCGCTGGTCCGGACGCCCCCCGGTGCGCGCGAGACAACAACCGCGGAATCGGGCCCACCCGTCGCTCTAGCGCCGGCTGAGGCCCGAGCCGGCGCCGGTGTGCCGTGCCGCTGCAGGTTCAGGGCCGTCCACCGTGGAAGGCACCATTGCCGCAGCCGGGCCGCGCGATGAAGTGGAGGGCTTCGTATGACCGTACAGGACGTCCATCGGCACATGCACTCCGTCGCGCCCTGGGTGGACTGGGACGCGAGCACCTGCGACGGGCTCAAGTTTGGCCACCCGGACACGGAGGTGCGCGCCATCGCGGTGGGTTGGATGTGCACCATGGAGGCCCTGAGGCGCGCTCGCGAACGTGGCTGCAACCTGTTCATCACCCACGAACCCACCTTCTACTCCCACATGGATGATGATGAGAAACTCAGGCACAGCCCCCCGGGCAGCGAGAAGGCCGCCCTGCTCGCGGAGGCCGGCATGGCCGTCTACCGCTGCC
>CAZXDD010000134.1:0-14397 GCA_964639415.1 uncultured Armatimonadia bacterium | reverse complement strand
TCCATGGGATGTGCCCTCCGGGTGTGGCGTTCGGTCTCCGAAGACGGCAACCGGGCCGGTGCGACCTACCGGTAGTATGTCCTGCTCTCCTCCGGGTGCCGCTCAAGCTCGCAGTTGCCGCACAGCAGGCGGGCAAACACGAAACCCGCGGCGAAGCCACCAATGTGCGCCCACCACGCCACCCCGCCCACCTGACCGATCGAGGCGGAGAGCAGCCCGGGCAGAAGCTGGTACAGGAACCAGAACCCCAGGTACGTCACCGCCGGGAGCTCGATGATCTCCACCCAGAATCCCAGCCACAGCAAAGTGGCCACGCGCGCCCGTGGGTACAGCACCAGGTAGGCACCCAGAACTCCGGCGATGGCGCCACTGGCGCCGACGGCGGGAATGGTGCTGGCCGGGTCCGACAAGACGTGGGCCAGGCCCGCGATGAGCCCGGCGATGGTGTAGAACCACAGGTAACGCCAGTGCCCCAGGCGGTCCTCGACATTATCGCCAAACAGCCACAGGAACCAGACGTTCCCCAGGACGTGGAACCAACTGCCGTGGAGGATCATCGTGGTGAAGAAGGGCAAGACGACGCCCAGAGGCCCCGCGGGGGCGTTCCCTGTGACCCGGGCGGGGGTCAGGCCATAGGCCTCGATGAACTGCCGCAGTTCCTGGCCCAGGGAGGCCTCGTAGGCGAACACCAACAGGTTCGCCCAGATCAGCAGATTGGTGACCAATGGGTAGGTGCGGGACGGGATGTTGTCTCGCAAGGGGAACATGGCTAGCACTCCGTGGCGCGACTGTCCGCGTGCCCGAGAGAGTGGGAACCGAGCTTGGCCGGTGTACGTAGCACCTAACGTTCCTTCGGGGAGGCGCGGTTCCTCCCTGTGGGGTGACGGCGCTTGGCCGAGGCACAGCGGGCCGGCCGCCCGGCGGACCCGGGGACTGCCGTTGCCCCGGCGGGCAGACGGGGTCTGTCCATGGCCGATACGCAATGGCACAGGAAATGCAGAGCCGGTTCACGGCGGCTCAAGCAAACATCGTTAGTGCCTGGGGCGCTACATGCCGATCTTGCATAGCTAGCCGAGGCCGTGTGGGGTGCATCAGAGCCTTGCAGCCACCTTCACAGTACAGCTCAGACACTTCGGATAACGGCCCACCACCGGCCGCTCGGTCGCCCCGCAGAGGCGGCCATGTCTGGTCGCGCCGCCGGTCGTACCTACCCGGCTCCCCGCCCATTTCCCCGATGGGTCTGCCCCCGTGGCTCGAGCGGGTAGGCGGTGTGGCCACATGACCCTGCAGCGCAAAACCCTCATCGTGGCGGGGCTCACCTTCACGCTCCTTCTGGCCATGCTGGTTGCCACATCGTACACGGTGCTGGGCCGCAAGTTCGCGGCTCTGGAGCGTCGGGAGATGGGGCGCGCCGTGGACACGGTCCACAGCGTAGCCACAGAGAGTGCGGCGGGGCTGGCCGCTGTGGCGAGGGACTGGGCACGGCGCGGCGAGATCCGCGACCTGATGCTCAGGCGTTCTCCGGTGGAGCACTGGCATCGCGCGGATGTCCGAGCCCTGATGAGCACGAGAGCCACGGCTACGGCCTACTTCGCCCCGGACGGGACCCTGCTTTACGGCTATGAGCCGGACGGTGGGCGCTACCTGATGATAGAGGAGGAGACCTCCACACGCCTCGTGGCCGCCCTGAGACTGAGCGGGCCCGAGGTCCAGCCGGTGTGGCACGGTCTGGTCGCTCTGCCCAGAGGCCCGGCTGCTGTAGCCTACAGCCAGGTCAAGGCGTCGGATGACGACGCGCGGGTGCTGGGGTTCGTCGTGCTGGCCCGGTACCTGGGCGCCGGGGCGCTGCGCCACCTGGGCAAGACCCTCGAGGCCGATGTCACCATCCACGCGGCGGATGCGCCCGAGCAACCCGAGGATGTGCGGGCGGTCGTTGCGGCCCTGGGGAAGGAGGGGCCAACGAGGCTCTTCCATCAGGGCCGGGCGCACCTGGCGGCCTATCTACTGGCCGACAACCCCGGCAGGCAGCCGGGGGTCATCCTGCGTGTGGTAACGCCGCGGGAGGTAGGCGTTCGCACCGCCGCTTCGGTGCGGCACATCACTCTGTTTCTGCTCCTGGCGGGCCTGTGCTCGATCGCGCTGGTCCTGGCGTACCTGAACCGGACCGTCCTGTCGCGCATCACGGCTCTGAGTCGGGATGTGCGCCGCGTCGGCGCCCGTGCGGACTCCGGAGAGCGGGTGCATGTGGACGGCACCGACGAGCTGTCCGGACTGGCGCTGGACATCAACCGTGCCCTCGAGTCCCTGGACCGCTCCCGTGCCGACCTGCGCCGCAGTGAGGAGCGCTACCGGGGCATTGTGGAGGATCAGACGGAGTTCATCTGCCGCTGGACACCGGACAGGCGCCTGACCTTCGCCAACGAGACTTATCGTCGTCAGTTCGGCGCCGGGGCGGAAGACCTCGTCGGCCACCGCTTCCTGCCCCTGATTCCCGAGGACGACCGGAAGCAGGTAAACGAGGCCCTCGCGGCCCTCGGGCCCGACAGACCGCTGCTGACCATTGAGCACCGCGTGCTCACCTCCGACGGCCGCCTGCGCTGGGTGAGCTGGACGCACCGCGCGATCGCGGACGCCACCGGGGGCGTCGTGGAGATGCAGTCGGTAGGCTGCGACATCACGTCGCGGAAGCAGGCGGAGCAGCGCCTGGCCAGTATCAACCGCTGCTTCCTGGGCTTCACGGCCTCGCCCCAGGAGAACATCGACAGCCTCACCGCCCTCTGCGGCGAACTGCTACCGGCGGACCACGTTGTCTACTACCGTCTGGAGGATGAAAAGCCGGTGGCGGTCTCGCAGTGGAGCGCCCCGGCTTTCGATGGCTGCGAGAGCCACGGCGACGACGACCTGTGCCGAACGGTGATGCAACTGGGGGCCGCCGACACCCTGGCGGTGTGTGAGCTGCCTCAGCGCGGCGAGCCCGGTTCTGCCCCAGAGCTCTCCGTCCGCGAGCCCAAGATGGCTCTCGGGGCCTGCGTGCGCTTTTCTGCAGCGACTATGCAGCCACCGACGAGGACAAGGACCTTCTCAGCGTGATCGCCTCGGCCATAAGCGGCGCGGAGCAACGCCGGGTGGCCGCACAGCGACTACAGACCAGCAATGAGACGGCGTGGGCACTGCTGAACTCCACGTCGGACCCGGTGGTGCTGCTCACTCCCACCGGTGGCATCCTGGGCATCAACGCGGCCTGCGCCGAGGGGCTGGGCAAGAGCATCGCTACCTTGGTGGGCACCGACCTGTCCTCCCACCTGACCGGTGAGACGCTGGAGGTGATGCAGGAGCACTTCCGCAGGGCGGTAGAGACCGGCCGGCCTCAAGTGTTCCTCCACGACATCGCCGACAGCCACCAGCGGATCTCGGTGTACCCGATTCTCGACGCCGACGGCAACCTGAGCCGCGTCTCGGTGTTCGCCCATGACATCACCGACGAGCTCCGGGCCCAGGATGCGCAGCGGCTGGCCGCCATGGGGCAACTGGCCACCGGTGTCGCCCACGAGTTCAACAACCTGCTGGCAAGCATGATGATGCGGGCGGAACTGGCGCAGCGGCGCCGCACGCAGGAGGAGTACGAGCGTCTCGTCGAGCTGGTGCTACGCGCCACAGCGCGGGGCAGCGAGGTCTGCGGCAGCCTCGCGGCCTTCGCCAGGCCTCGAGAGCCCAGCAGAGAGACCATCGATATCGCCCAACCTCTGCGGGCCGCCCTCGCCGTCACCGAGAGGGAGATACGGAGGGCCGGGATCGACCTGCGAGAGACATTCACGGCCGACGGCCACCGCGTGCACGCCGACGCCGGACAGATGGAGCAGGTGTTCCTCAACCTGCTCATCAACGCGCGCCACGCCATGCCCACCGGCGGCACCCTTGCCGTCACCACCGAATACGACCCGCTCACCGACCAGGTCGTGGCGACCGTCGCCGACAGCGGAGAGGGGATCCCCCCCGAGCATCTGTCCCGGGTCTTCGAGCCCTTCTTCACCACCAAGGGACGCCTGGGCGATAGCTCGATCCCCGGCACGGGTCTGGGGCTGTCGGTCTCGCACGGTATCGTCACGGCCCATGGCGGGACCATCGAGGTGTTGAGCCGCGTCGGTGAGGGCACCACGGTGCAGGTATGCCTTCCGGCGCGATCGTCGGAGGAATAGCTCGGGGGCCGCCCCCTGTCCCTACATCCGGCAGTCACGGCACACATACCCCGGCGGCCCGAAGGGCTCAGCCGGCCGCGCGACCGAGATCTGGTCCAGCGCCGCCCAGCGGCCACAGGTCGTGCAGCGCACGCTCCGGCTGCGCGGGTCCAAGAGGAGGCCCGCGGAGCCGGGCAAGATGGCCTCCGTCCGACACAGGCCCCGCAGCGTGCGCACAAACTCCACCTGCAGCTCCCACAAACCGGGGGGCAGGTCCCCAACTATCGTCAGTTTCGGCTCACAGCCCCTGACCAGCCTCTCGGCACCCCGCAGGCCCAGATTCGAGGCCTGAAGGAACGTGGCATCCGTGTGCTCCCGTGGGTCCGTCTCGCCCACGTGCAGGATGAGAATGTCGCAGCCCCCGAGGTTGTCGGCATCGCACAGCTCCGGGTAGAATCCCGTGTTCCCCGTGTAGCCCAGCGTCAGGCCCGGCTTCTCTGCCCCGTGGTCGTAGCACTCGATCCGCAGCCCTACGGCGCCGGGCGCGCCGGAACCGTGCTTCGCCTCGAAATACCCTACGTCGAAGGGGAGGTCGGCGATCTCGCCGAGGTTGATGAACACGGCCTTGAGGCCGCGGCGCCTCGCGAGGTCCATGGCGATGGGCTGAGGGCGTCGGTGCGTCGCGTACTGCGGATCCAGCACCGTGGCCTGCGCCGTGTCGGTGTCCCACAGCAGGCAGTAGGCCCACAGCTCGGGGGCCTCGTGCTTGGCCATCTCATAGCGCAGCCGGTCCAGCGCATCCAGTTCCCCGGAGTGGGAGGGATGGGCCCGCGTGACGGCCAGTGCCTGTATCTCCCTGCAGTGCAGTCCGGCGGCGTGCATGCCGGCAAGCAGCCCCTCGCCGGCGTCGATGGCCAGACCCTTGCCGGCCCACTTGAGAAGATAGCCTCCGGACTGCCCCCGCGGGGCGGGCGCCGGTGTGCCGTCGGCGCCGGGGGCGAAGCCTCTGGCGACAGCCAGGGCATCGGGAAGATCAGAGGAAGGCGTCTGTGCGTAGGCCCGGTGCGTGCGGTGGGCCCCCAGAGCGGTACGACGCAGAACGCGCTGGGCGGCCGCGCCCTGGCCGCCCTCGGTCCTGGCGATCTCGGTCCCCGCCACGAGCCAGGCGGCATCTTTGGAGCTGCGCACCTCAGACCCGATGCGCGCCCTGGCGATCATGGCGGTCGTCATCGCGGCCTGCTCATCATCGCCCATCATCTCGAAGGTGCTGAGCGCCTTGTTCCAGCAGTTCACGGCGGTCTCGTCATCGCCCTTGTGGCAGTACGCCACCCCGATGTTGTACCACGCGGCGCCCACGCCGTCGAAACCGGGAACATCGAAGGCCCGCTGGTAGCAGCTTATGGCGCTGTCGAACTCCTGCCGTCTGGCATACGCCAGCCCCATGTTGCACCAGGCGTCGCCCTGACGGGCGAAACTCGAGCTCTCCAGTGCGCGCTGGTAGCTGGCGATGGCGCGGTCGTGATCGCCGCGCTCGGAGTACGCATTGCCCATGCTGTACCAGGTGGCATCCGCGGCCGTGTAGTCCGGATCGTCCAGCGCCTCCTGGAAGCAGGCAATGGCCTCGTCATACTGCCCGATGTCGGCATGCGCCAGGCCCATGTTGTGGCACGTCTCGCCCAGGGCCGAATAGCCCGGAGCTTTCAGGGCACGCTGATAGTAGGCGATGGCGCGGTCGTGCTCGCCGACGAGACGATAGGCCTCCCCAAGGTGGTTGCAGGCCGCCCCGATCGCCTCGAATCCGCGGTCCTTAAGGGCGTTGAGATAGCAGGGGATCGCCCGGTCGGGCTGTCCCAGAGCCGCCAGCGCATTGCCCATGGCATACCACGACTTACCGGGGGTAGCATACCCCGGGTCGGCCAGGGCGCGCTCGTAGCAGGAGATGGCGCGGACGTGATCTTCCCTGGCCGCCCACGCCAGACCCAGATTGCTCCAGGTCGCCGCGCAGCTCTCATAGCCCGGCTCGGCCAAAGCCGCCTCGTAGCACGAGACCGCCTGGTCGTAGTCCTCCCTGGCCATGTGGGCCAGGCCCATGTTGCTCCAGGTGGCCCCGCGCGCCAGGTAGCTGCGCTCATTGAGTGCCTGCTGGTAGCACTCGATGGCCTCGTCGTAATCGCCGCGGGCCATGTACGCCAGGCCCATGTTGTTCCACGCGGCTCCCGGATTCTCGTAGTTCGGTCTGTTGAGCGCCTTCTGGTAACAGGCGATGGCCCGGTCGTGCTCCCCCTTGGTGGCGTGCACCAAACCCATGTTGTTCCAGGCCACTCCGGGGCTGTCATAGGTCGGGTCCCGCAGGGCCTGCTGGTAGCACTCGATGGCCCTGTCGTAATCGCCCAGGGCGGCGTAGGCGAAGCCCATGTTGTTCCAAGCCAACCCCGGGCTGTCGAAGCTCTTGTCCTCCACCGCCTTGCGGTAGCGCTCAATGGCGGTCTCGTAGTTGCCGCGACGCCCCTCGACGAGGCCCTGGTAGAACCTGGCCAACCCCACCAGACGCAGCGAGGGCAACCCGACGATGCCGTCCAGGCGCGCCAGGGCCTCGTCCAGGTCATCGGCGGCCTCGAGCCCGGCGGCCTCGGCAATCTGCGCTTCGGCGGCGAAGCCCATCTCGCGGGCGTACCTGGCGGCGGCGGCATACTGCTCTCTCGCCTGCTCGACCTTGCCTGCCCGGCGCAAAGCACGGGCATCCCAAAACAGGCCGCTGAAGCTCTGCAGCGCGGCACTTAGTTGCATCGCAATCTACCTCGGTAAGGGACCGAACGGCTCTTTGCCTTGCATTCCACCGCCCCGAACACGCCGGCCCGGCACATGCACCATGGAAGGTGGTAGTGTACCACGTCACAGCCTCGTGCGGTCAAGGGGCTGCAGTCACGCGGTCACGCGGCCTCGCCTGTACCGGCCTCGCCGGTCTTGACACAGCCGACAGGAGGGGTCACCCTTGGGCGGGCGCCCACAGTCGCGAGGCGGGGCGCCGATCCCATGCCCGCAGCCGGCATTCACCCACAGGAACAGCACCGCCATGGCCAATCACCTCTGTCGTGTCCTTCTCCATCCCGACCGGTACCCCACCAACGAGCACTACCCCTTCAACCTGTCCTTGTTTCGCAAGACCGCCCAGGTTGACCTCACCGGACCGGTAACCTTGTTCGTCGGGGAGAACGGTACGGGGAAATCCACGCTTCTGGAGGCCATCGCGCGCAAGTGCGGCATCCACATCTGGCAGGAGGAGCGCACGCGGTATCGCTACAACCCCTACGAGCACATGCTGGCCCAGTGCATCAGCGTCACGTGGCGTGACGGCACCGTGCCCGGCTCGTTCTTCGGCTCCGGTATCTTCCAGGACTTCGCCCGGCTCCTGGACGAGTGGGCCTCCGCCGATCCCGGACAGCTCAAGTACTTCGGTGGCAAGTCGCTCATGGAGCAGTCCCACGGCCAATCGCTAATGGCCTACTTCCGCGCCCGCTACAAGCTCCGCGGCCTGTACCTGCTGGATGAGCCGGAGACCGCCCTCTCCCCCCGGACACAGCTCGAATTGCTCGGCCTGCTGTCCGCCGCCTGCGAGGCGGGCAATGCACAGTTCATCATCGCCACCCACTCCCCGATACTGCTCTCCTGCCCCGAGGCCACCATCTACAGCTTCGACGGGGAGAGTATCGAGCCCATCGAGTATGAGGCCACGGACCACTATAGGGTCTACCGCGACTTCATGGCCGGACACACGGCGTGCGGAGAAAGGCAGGGGTGAGAAACGGCGAGAAACGGCCACGTCTCACCACGGAGACACGGGGAACGGCGGAGAACGGCCACGTCTCACCACGGAGACACGGAGAACACGGAGTTGCACGGAGAACGGCTTCCCGGGCGAACGACCCAACACAGAGACCCGGAGAACGACGGAGAACACAGAGAACGGCAGGGGCGGGAAACGGCGGAGAACGGCCACGTCTGACCACGGAGACACGGAGAACACGGAGTTCCACGGAGAGCGGCTTTCCGGGCGAACGGCCCAACACAGAGACACGGAGAACGACGGAGAACACAGAGAACGGCAGGGGCGGGAAACGGCGGAGAACGGCCACGTCTGACCACGGAGACACGGAGAACACGGAGTTCCACGGAGAGCGGCTTTCCGGGCGAACGGCCCAACACAGAGACACGGAGAGAGGCACCAAAGGCGGCCCACGAGGTGAAGAAGGCGGACCGTTGACGCGGGAGGCCGGCGAGGAACACGGCGGTTGGTCGGGGAAGAGTCGCCATGGAGCCACGGCGGGGGCCGTAGGCCCTCTCAGACCCCATACGGAGGCTGTCATGTATCCTGCGCGCAGCGTCGCACTATCCATGGTGGTGATTGCCTTGCTCGGATCAAACGCATCGGCTCAGGAGCCCGTGAACATCGGCTCGCGGCTGGAGCTGTTGGTTGACGACACTCTCATCGAGGAAATGGCGGGAGGGGCAAATCTGCGGCTGCACCATCCCCAGAGGCGGGATATCGTCTTCCAGACCGATGCCCCCTGGGAGGGCAATGCCAGCGCCTATCAGTCCGTGTTCAAGGATGGCGATCTCTACCGCATGTACTATCGCGGTACCCACTATCGCCACAGTGGCGAGCCGGCCCAGGCCCTCGAGGACCACGCCTGGTACCTGTGCTATGCCGAGAGCGATGACGGCATCCACTGGCGCCGGCCGGAGCTGGGGATCGTGGAGTTCGATGGCTCCACCGCCAACAACATCGTGCTTTCGCCGGAGATGCTGGCCCAGATCGGCGGCGACCCGGCGCACACCGCCACCTTCCTGGACGAGAACCCCGACTGCCCGCCGGATGAGAAGTACAAGATCATCATCCTGGGCAGCAAGCCCACCGGGCTGTATGTGCTCAAGTCCGCAGATGGCGTGCACTTCGCGCCCATGGGCACGGAGCCCGTCATCACCGAGGGTGCCTTCGATTCACAGAACCTCGCGTTCTGGGACCCGGTCCGGCAGGAGTACCGCGAGTACCATCGCGGGTTCAACAAGGGCATGCGGGACATCATGACCACCACGTCCACGGACTTCCGCACCTTCGGCGACCCCGACTGGATCCAGTACCCCGGCGCGCCCGCCCAGCAGCTCTACACCAACCAGATCCAGCCCTACTACCGGGCCCCGCACATCTTCATGGGCTTCCCCATGCGCTACACCGACAGGGGATGGTCGCAGCCGGTGCTGGACCTCCCCGGCCTGGATGAGCGCCTGGTCCGCGGCAAGAGCCATCCCCGCTACGCCACCACCGTCACCGACGCGGTGTTCATGACCAGCCGCGATGGGGTCAACTTCAACCGCTGGGCCGAGGCCTTCATCCGTCCCGGCCCCAGGGAGCGGCGGAGCTGGGTCTATGGCGATAACTTCGTGTTCTGGGGCATGGCGGAGACGAGGGCCGACGTGGAGGACGCCCCGAACGAGATCTCGCTGTACGCCACCGAGGGTTACTGGGAGGGCGTAGCCACGGACGTTCGGCGCTACACCATCCGCGTTGACGGCTTCGTCTCGGCCAATGCGCCCTTCTCCGGCGGCGAAGTGGTCACCAAACCCCTGATCTTCGAGGGCGGGAACCTGGCGGTGAACCTCGAGACCGGCGGAGCGGGCAGCTTCCAGGTGGAGATCCAGGATGCCGGGGGCAATCCCATCGACGGCTACACGCTGGACGAATGTCCCCCCATCTTCTGCGACCGGTTGCGGCACATTGTGCGCTGGGAGTACCAGGGGGGGGACCTGCGTCCGCTGGCCGGCACTCCCGTGAGGCTCCGCTTCGTCCTCAGTGACGCCGACCTGTACGCCTTCCAGTTCGTGCCCTACGAGCCGGAGCCCGAATACCCGGATGTGGTGGGCATCGGCGCGATGCCGCGCAAGAACAGAGACCGCGCGGCGTTCGTGGTGCTCCAGGATGACTTCACCGGCATGCCGGCGGGAACCACCCCGAGCGAGGAGGACCTCAACCCCGCCGTGGTCGAGGGCCAAAGCGGCTGGCTGATCCGCGAGGGTTCCCCGGACAGAGTGCAGGTGCTCAATGACGACCCCATCGGCAGCGGGCAAGCCGGCGACAGGCCCTATCTGAAGATCGAGCGGCGCGCCGAAAGCCACGAGGAGGGCGGCTGCGCCTGGGTGGCACTGACACCACAGGACGCGGCGGACACCACCCGGGGCACCATGGAGATCAACGCCCGCATCTGGGTGCCCTCCACCAATGCCTCCCGGGTGGAGATCGACGGCTACGACAACCCGGTGGGGACCTTCGACCGTCGTGCCTTCCATGTGCGCTTCGCCGCCGACGGCACGGTGACGTACTACAAGGACATCGAGAACCCCATCACCGACCTCAGCTTCCAGACCGACACGTGGCAGGAAGTGACGATCCGGGCGGACCTGGACACGGCTACCTTCGACCTCACCATCGGCGACAAGACCGTACAGGCGCTCCCCTTCGCGCTGGGTGGCGTAAAGCGGGTGCAGTGCATCGCCATCGGCCCCAACTCGGGCAACTCGGTGATCTACGTGGAGCGAGTGCAGGTGACGGTGACGCCGTAGGTGATCGGCGCCCCCGTACGGAGAGCACAGACCAACGCCGTTCGCCGTTCCGCGACGAAAGGTGTGTTGTCACATGAGGCCTTCCCCCATCTGGTTGTGCATCACGTGGGCCATCCTGGCTCTGGCGCTGCTTCCCGCGGCCGCGCAGGAGGTGGTGATCGACCAGACCGGTACCCTCGACGGCGAGCAGCAGAGGCTGCTGGGTGACGCCCAGCGCGCCTTGCAGGAGCAGTCGGGCATCGGCATCGCGCTGGCCTTCTTCCCGGAGATCCCCAAGGAAGAGGCGACCCAGCGGCGGTCGCAGATCATGGAGAAGCTAGAGCAAGAGGGCCTCGTCACCGGCGCCTTCGCGCTCTTCGCCTTCAGCGGCCAGCGGTCCATCTCGTATACCTCGACCCGGGAGTTCGGCGAGCGCCTGAGCTCGGAGGCGGTCCGGGCCGCATGGTCATCATTGCCGGAGGGGCTGGACTTCACCGCGAGCGTGGCGGCGTTCCTCGCCGCTCTGGGCAGGACCGCGGGCGGCGGAGGCGCCCCTGGAGACGGTGTCACGGCGCCGCCGACCGTGGTCGGGCCGCCGACGAGTGCATCCTTCCCGGTGACCCCAGTCAAGCAGGAGGAGTTGCGTCCCTCGGCTCAGCCGCAGACGGTGAGCCACGGCCCGCAGATCTCGGTCACGGTGCCCGGGGGGGTCCTGGCCGAGCCCACAACGCTGAGCATCGGCGCCGTCACCGCCCTGCCCGCCGAGGCCGAGGGGAGTTTCCAGTCACTGGGCGCCTACGAGGTGTCCCTGGGCGACCTGCACGAGTTCGACCGGGACATCCTCATCGAGGTCCCTTACGACCCGGCCCGACTCGAGCCCGGAGAGCCGCTCTCCGAGCAGATCATGGCACTGCGCTGGGACGAGCAAGCCGGTTGCTGGACCGAGGTGCCCTGCGGCTTCGACGAGGCCCGGCGCCGCGTGATCGCGCGCACCGATCACCTGTCGGTCCTGAACTTCATCTACCGCATCGAGGTCGTCCTGTACAACTGCCTGTGGGAGAACTTCACCCATACCTGCATCCGTGTGAAGCACTTCCGGTTCTACTACAAGCTCCCGGCGATTGAGACGAGCAGGACGGTGGCCGGCTGGCGCTGCGAGGCCAACCCGGACCCCGCCTACAACTACCTGTACGCGTACTCCAACCCCAACTGGAACAACTTCATGCGCGATGTCTCCTACTATCTGGAGAAGTCGTATGACGCCTATGTCAAGGCCGGCCTGGACCCTCTGGGCAAGATCCCCGTCGTTGTCAAGACCGGACCGGACGCGGCGGGCACCGACCCGGCCTGCTACGAGCACGGCACCAAGCGGCTCTATGTGTCCTCCAACCGCGTTATCAGTCGCGCCGATCTCAAGCACAAGCTGGCCCATGAGCTGTTCCACTCCTTCCAGTCCTCGGCCCTGGGCTACGACGTCTCGGTCGCGACCGGCACGGTGGCTCAGTGGTGGATGGAGGCCTCCGCCGAGTACGCCTCGTGCCGCGTGCCGTGGACGCTGGACGAGATGGGCGGTTCGGTGCACAGCATCTACCCGTACCTGCTGCAGTACCCTCTTCCCTACTGCGGCGTCCCCAATGACGGCCACGGCGTGAAGGGCTTCAACGAGCTGGAGTACGACAAGGGGTACTATCTGGACCACCTGGTGCGCTCGGGCGCGAAGTTCGGGCAACTGTTCAAGGAGATCAGCAGGGCACTCCTGGACGCCCGGGACGGCAAGCCCATGGGCGCCGGCGGCCCCATCCTGAGCACGATTCGTGCCCACGTGGCCACGGTCGTGCAGCGCCCCGTCCGCGACGTGTACCGCGAGTTCGCCGCCTGGTTCCTGTTCAGCGCCGAGGCCCCGCTGGCCCGGGCGCTGCCACCCGACGACGACCCCCTGGCCTGCATCGACAACCCCAACCGGGCGCTGATCGTGTTCCCGCCACCGAAGACCGACCCCCAGACCGGGCAGACCCAGGTCTACAGGAAGACCCATGCCATGGACCTTCCCGGCGGCTACACGGCCAAGGTGTTCGCGGTCAAGCCGGAGCTGGAGGCGGGGAGCACAACCCCGCGGCCGATGGTGGTGCGGCCTATCGCCCTCCCGGACGAGACCTCGCTGGACGTCTTCTGCCTCCCCGAGGGCACCCGCGTGCCGGGCCAGCCACAGCCCCAGGCGACGATCGAGCCTGGCGGCAAGGGCGTGCTCTGCGACGTGGAGCCCAACCACATTCTGTACGTGGTCGCCTGCAATACGAGCCCCGAGAACGCGGCCAAGGTGGAGCTCGAGGTCTACGACTACGCCATCACGCTGGAGATCACCGTGGGCGGTCAGACGGTGACCGGTCCCGGCACGCCGTGATCCCCCCGGCAGTTCGCCGACCATCACACTATCCGGCCCAGGAGCGCCGGTTGCCCGACCAAGGAGACACGCCATGGACAAGCTCGGAATCGCAGTCATCGGCCTGAAGATGGGCTATTCGCACTTCCAGAACGCCCGGAGCCTCGCCAACGCCGACCTCGTCGCCGTCTGCGACCTGGACGAGGGGCTCCTGGAGAGGACCCGGCGCGACTTCGACGTCCCCTTCGCCAGCACACGCTTCGACGAGGTCCTGGAGCGAGAGGACGTGCATATCGTCTCCATCACCACGCCGGATTACCTGCATCACCCTCAGACCATCGCGGCTCTGGAGGCGGGCAAGCACGTGCTGGTCGAAAAGCCCATGGCGCTGAATGTGGCCGAGTGTGAGGACATGGTCAATGTGGCCCGGGACAAGGGCCTCAAGCTCATGGTGGCCCATGTCTGCCGGTTCTACTCGTTCTTCGAGCAGGTCAAGCGGTGGTGCACCGACGGCACGCTGGGGGACCCCTACTACGTGGAGACCAGCTACATCCACAACTACGAGACCATTCCCGGCGTCGGCGGCTGGCGCTACGACCCGGAGCTGCGCCATCCCTTCGTCGGCGGCGCCTGCCACGCCGTGGACCTGGCCCGCTGGCTGGGCGGGGACATCGACGAAGTCCACGCCTACGGCAACCACTTCAACATCCCCCAGCAGAAGTGGGAGGACCACATCATCGCCAACGTGAGGTTCCAGGGCGGCGCGATCGGCCGGATCATGAACTCCTCCGGCTGCCCGCGGCCGTACAACATCGAGTGCGAGGTCTGGGGCACCAAGGGCACGATCTGCGGGGACAACACGCGGGACGAGGCGGAGCTTGCGCTGCGCCAGACCGGGTACGAGCATTGGCTCAAGTACCCCAAGGCCAGCATGGCCAAGGCCATTGCCAATGAGATCTCGCACTTCGTGGACTGCATCGCCACCGACAGGACTCCTCTGATCGACGGAGTGGATGGCGCCAAGACCATCGCCACCTGCTGGGCGGTGATCGAGTCGATCGCGAGTGGGCGGCCGGTGAAGGTACGGAACGAATTCTGAGGCGATGCGATGGGGGGTGTCGTTCACCTCTCGGAGCCCCTTCGAATCTATTGGGAGATGTGAAGGTGGCGGCATCGCCGTTCCACCTCTCCCAGCACTCGCCAACGCTCTGCGGCCCGTATCATCGCCGGCCCACATCATCTCAGCGC
>CAZXDD010000133.1:0-14428 GCA_964639415.1 uncultured Armatimonadia bacterium | reverse complement strand
GCGGTGCGGCTGCACACTCGGCCCCTGCAGACGGCAAACGGCCAGCGGCGGACGGCAGACGGAAAACGGCTACGGGCTTGGAACTCAGATTATGCAGGTTCTGGGCGGGCGCCGACTCACGTCGCCTCACCCCCCCAACCCCCCTCTCCCTTACTCGCCGATACGACCGGCGAGACGGGAGGAGGGGGGAGAACGGCACTATTGCGAGCGATAGAGGCTTTACTGCGGCGGGATGTGGCATCAATGCGTTCATGCGTAATGTGAGTTGGAAGCCCGCGGGCACGGTGGCTCTCGGCGGGGTGTGCCTACGGCCTGGAGGGCGCCCGCAAAACGGCCGGGCCGGGTGTGCGGTGCGGCTGCACACTCGGCCCCTGCAGACGGCAAACGGCCAGCGGCGGACGGACAACGGCGGACGGACAACGGCGGACGGCCACCACCCCTATCGCGCGGCGTAGTATTTGTACTCGTAGGCGATGTCCGTGGTCTCGCCGGCGGGCACCGAGAGCTTCCAGGTGAGCTTCTGAGTGCGGTTCACATTGGCGAGCCCCGTGGCCAGCGTCTCCACTTTGGCCTCCGGCTCGCTCGTGGTGACCTGCCCCTGCAGTTGCTTACTGATCTCCATGTCGACCGCGGAGTCCTTGCGATTGCTCACGCGCAGCGTGCCCTTGACGTGCACGATGTCGTAGGTGTTGCGCCCCACCCTGTAGGCCCCCGGCTCGCGGTCGGTCTCGATCTCCGTCTGCTCGGCTCCGACCTGCACCGCCTGGGTGATGCGCAGCAGCGTCTGAGCGCCGGGAGCGGTGTAGTGGAGGGTGTCTTGACCCAGCACCGTGCCGTCCTTGGTGGTCATGGCCGGAGCGGTGGTCCACGGCAGTCCCCCGGCATTGGTCAGCCTCAGGCAGTGCCACACCTCCTCATTCGAGGCCGCCGCATCCCGCTCGCGCCGGCGCCACGGCTCCATGTCCTCCCCGGCGGCACCGACCTTCCATACATAGACGCTTGCGGCCGGCACGCGCTTGGCGAACACCGAGTAGTACGCCCGCTCGCCCTTGCCCAGCGTGACGTTGGGTTGCGAGTACAGGAATAGGTCCCCCACGCTCTCACCGGTTCCGGCGAAGGTGGGCATCATCACCGGCTCGGCATCCATGGCCACGTTGGCCATCACGCTTTGCCGCATCACGGCGGCGCCCGCGTCGGTGCCGCGCTCCAGGGCCTGCAGAGAAGCCAGGAAGCTCTGGATGTCACCGACCATCGCCATGGGGCTCAGTACCCGGGAGAAGTGGAGGTTGGGGTAGCCCGTGACGAGTTTCAGCGACGCCCCCTTCAGGTCGACGATGTCGTTGAGCACCTCTGCTTTGCACACCACGGAGGCCTCCTGCTCCCCCCTGATCTGTACCTGGTAGCTGGGGGCCCAGGTGAGACCGTGCTCGATGCAGAGGATCTGCAACTTGCCTCCGGAGCCGCTCACCTTGAGGCGCATCTGGTTCTCCGTGCGCCCGTCGGGGTAGTCCACGGCCAGCTCGCCGCCGGGGACGCGAACTCCGGAGATACTGCCCGGTGAGAGCGCCAGCATGCCCTCGGCGGTGCGCAGCAGGATGTACTGCGGGTCGGAGGGCCGCGGGAGCGGTCGGGGCCCGACCGGGCGGTCCTCGGGCTGCGGCCGGGGCTCCGGCGGGGTGGGCGGAAGGTAGACCTCGCCCGCGACCCAACCGTCGGGGGTCTTGACCTCCACCTGCTTGCCGGCGTTGGCCATGAGCAACTGTCGCAGGTCCGTGGCGCGAGTGGGCACCTCTTTCGGCACTCGCGCCGCGACGGCCTCGCTAAGCACCATGTCGTCGGCGGAGGACTGGAGCCAGAAGCTCCCGTGCACGGACCGGGGCAGATCGCCGATGATCCACTCACCGGCCGAGGGGACCTGGACATCGCGGACGATGACGGCCAGACCGTTTTTGAACAGCGAGGCCTCGGAGACGGTAGCCGCGACCTCTTCGGCGGCGGAGACGGCCGGCACCGCCGGTATCGCAGCCATGGCTGTCATGGCTGCCAGGTAGATCACCAGACGGCCGCAGGAGCGGGGCATAGCTCTGTTCCTTTCGCGACACAGGAATAGGTACGGCACGACGCCACCGGACCCCGGGTGGGCCCGATGCAAGGCCTCCGACGAGGCCGGAGGACGCAGTGTTCCGGCCGCGGTGTTACATCTTCGGCGTCGCGGCTCGGCCTCCTCCCCGCGGCGGCCAGTGCCCCGGCGCCCTCCGGGTGCGCAGGCGATGAGCTGCGTCCTCGGGGACCGATCTCCCGGAGCCCAAGGGATGTCGGCGGCCCGTCACCGGCTAAAGCAGGAGGCAACAGCGCCGATACTAGTCAGGGCTCGGGGCACACTCCCGGCCCATGCATTGTGCGATTCGGCGCCCTACGGGCGCTCCGGTGGCGGACCCTGGCCGTTGCCGACACAGGCAGACCGCACTGCAGACCCGCGCCGGACCCGCAATCAAGGTACCGCCGGCGGGCGCACGCCATCCAGTACACGAGGATAGGAAGGATCGCGATGGACATCAGCGCGCTGGTAGTCGACGATTCCGGGATCATGCGCAAGATGGTGATGAAGTCGCTCAAGGAGACCGGCCTGGCGAACTTCGAGTTCACCGAGGCCGAGGACGGCGTTGAGGCGCTCAAGCTGTTCAAGCCCAGCAAGATCGACATGATCTTTGTTGACTGGAATATGCCGCGCATGAACGGCTTCGACTTCGTGAAGAAGATCCGCGCCACCCAGAAGACTCACATCCCCATCGTGATGATCACCACCGAAGGCACGATGGGCAAGGTCCAGCAGGCGCTGGACCGGGCCGGCGTGGACGCCTACATCATCAAGCCCTTCACCACGCAGGTACTGCAGAAAAAGCTGACGCCGATGTTCCGGAAGATGGCCGCCGAGGCGGCGGAGCCCCAGAAGAAGAAGAAGGGCGGCTTCTTCGCGAACCTGGCAGGCAAATTGCAGTAGCATCGGTGGAAGCTGCATCCGGGGCTTTCGGCCTGCCGAGAGCCCGCGCGAGACGGACGCCGCCGCACCGAGGGGCCGCGCCGGTCCCCGGTCGCCGTGCACGTCGTCGCAGGCCCGGAGCCGCGTACTGCGGCGTTCGGGGGGCGCGGGCGAGGCACCGCCGCAGGCCTGGGTCCGGTGCCCACCGGGCCTCATGATGGCTTCCCGGCCCGTGCGCGTCAATCGCGCTCCGGGGCCGCGCCGCCGATATGCGCAGGGTCCACAGGCCCGTGCGCCGGCGGTCTCAGACACCGCAGCATACCACATGGGCCTTGAGGAAGCTAGCTATGAGTCCGGAGCGCATGGATCCCAGCCTGCTCGGAAGCCTCGCCGCCGAATTGCTCGCCGCCGACCCCCAGAACCAGGAAGACATCGTCCGCCTTGGAGCAGGTCTGGAGGAGGTCGTCGAAGCCCTCCCGCCTCAGTATGCCCAGGCGCACAGACTCCTGGCCTCCTCATTGGGCGTCCTTCAGGTGGTCTATGAAGGCATGCTTGACGACCCCGTCGAGGCGATGGGAGCCATCGCACAGGCTCTGGTGGGCATCGAGCAATCGCTGGACGAGGAAGACCACGAGACCGGCCTGGCCACCATGCAGGCCGCCCACGACGCTATCTCCGAGATCATCGGTACCGACTTCGACGATGAGATCGACGAGGCAGGCGGTGACGGCGACTCGAACTCGGAGGATGACACGGCGGAGGTGGAAGCCGGGGCGATACCCCTGGCGGGTAGCGACGATGAGGAGGCCGGCTCCGGCTACGAGGAGGACGAGGCCCACGACACCGAGCCGGAGGAGGTCGCCTACGCCCTGGACGAACAGGACGAAGACCTGCTTGCGGCCGATGCACACGCCCAGGTCGAGGACGAAGAGGCCGTCGCCGGCGGCATCGAGGCGCTGTTTGCCGAGGAACCGCTTGATGACGTTCTCGCCGAGAGCGATGAGCCGGATGATCTGGCCCACGAGGCGCCCTACTCCGAGGCGGAGAAGGACGCCGACGACGGGGTCCTGGCGCATATCGCTCCCGCCGTGGCCGACGCCTTCGAGGAGACCCCACAGGCGGCCGCCGACGCCCTCGACGTGCCGCCCCCCACGCTCCCCACGGACACCGACATGGACCTGCTGCGCGAGTATGTGGTGGAGTCGATGGACCACATGGCCGCCGCCGAGGCCTCGCTTCTCACCCTCGAGGCCAATCCCGAGGAGAGCGAAGAGATCAATGTTGTTTTCCGGGGTTTCCACACGATCAAGGGGACTTCGGGCTTCCTGGGTCTCGACCTGATCCAGCACGTGGCCCATCTGGCCGAGAACCTGCTGGACCGTGCTCGGGATGGTGAGATCACCCTCACCGGTGGCTACGCCGACCTCGCCCTGCGCTCCTCCGATGCTTTGAAGCACATGATCAGCGGCCTGCAGAACCTGAGCCCCGGCGATCGGTTGCCGGTGCCCGAGGGCATCGGCAGGCTGCTGGCGGACCTCGCGGACCCTTCGGCAGGTGCGGCGGAGGTCGGTCCCGTGGCTCCGGCGGCCATCGCCGAGCCTCCCCGACCGGCCCAGGCGGTTTCCGCCGCCCGGGTGGTCGAGGCGCCGGCGGCGGCTCCGCAGGACGGCAGCAGAGTCGGGGACCTCATCGTGGCAGAAGGGGCGGCTTCCCGCCAGGCCGTCGAGACGGCGGCCGCCGTGGCGGCCGATAGGGGCCTGCCTCTGGGAGAGGCCCTGGTGGATCAAGGCGTGGTTTCGCCGGCCCAGGTGAGCGCGGCCCTCCGCGCTCAGGCACCGGCACCGCCGCCCCCGGCGCCCAGTACCGGCGCGCCCCATGGCGGCGCGCCGGCCGAGGGCACCGTCCGCGTTGCCACAGGCCGTCTGGATAGCCTCATCAACATGGTGGGCGAGTTGGTCATCGCCCACTCCATGGTCGCCCAGGACCCGGATGTCGTGGATGGCACCCGCACCCGCCTGGCCCGCAGCGTCGCCCACACCGGCAAGATCCTCCGCGAACTGCAGGACCTGAGCATGTCGCTGCGTATGGTCCCGCTGAAGGCAACCTTCCAGAAGATGACCCGGCTGGTGCGCGACGTTGCCCGCAAGTCCGGCAAGCAGGTGCAGTTCGTCATCGATGGGGAGGAGACCGAGATCGACCGGAACATGGTCGAGGTCCTCAACGACCCGCTCGTCCACCTGATCCGCAATGCGGTGGACCACGGCGTGGAGACGCCTCAGGAGCGCCTCGCCGCCGGGAAGCCCGAGACGGGAGTAGTGCATCTCTCGGCGTGCCATTCGGCGGGCAATGTGGTGATCTCACTGCGGGATGACGGCAAGGGCCTGGATCGCGAGAAGATCATCGCCAAGGCCCTGGAGCGCGACCTGATCGACCCCTCGCGTGAGCTGAGCGACAGCGAGGTGTACAACATCATCTTCCTGCCCGGGTTCTCGACCGCTGAGAAGGTTACCGACGTTTCCGGTCGGGGCGTGGGTACGGACGTGGTGCGCAAGTCGATCGAGGCTCTGCGCGGCCGGATCGAGGTCACCAGCGAGCTGCACCGCGGCACCACCTTCACCCTCCGTCTGCCACTGACAATGGCCATCACGGACGCGATGCTGCTGAAGGTCGGAGACGAACGGTACTTGCTGCCGACGGCCTCGATCGAGCAGAGCTTCCGGCCGACAGAGGGCTCGGTGCACACCATCGCCGGCCGCGGCGAGATGGTCTCCATCCGCGGCGAACTGCTGCCGATCTTCCGCCTCCACCGGCTCTTCGGCATCGAAGACGCGCTGACGGACCCTTACAACAGCCTCCTGATCGCGATCGAGGTGGAGGGCAAGCGCTGCGTGCTGATGGTGGACGATCTGCTGGGCCAGCAGCAGGTGGTTGTCAAGTCCCTGGGGGATGCGATGGCCGATGTGAGCGGGGTGGCCGGCGGCGCCATTCTCGGCGACGGTCGCGTCGGGCTGATCCTGGACACGGCCGGCATTCTGCGCGTCGCCTACGGAGAGGGCAAGGTGACGGTCGCGGCCTAGTAGCCTGCCGCGCCTTGTTCGTTCACACTGAAAGCACCCAGGTCACGTTCAGGCCCCCTGCGGCTCTCGGCCCGGGGGGCCGTCTTGATAGCACAGCAGCCGCGGCGTCGGCAGTCGCCGCCTCTGCACCCGGCGAAGCTCCGCCCCAGAGCGACGAGTCCGCAGCGGAGGTCCGCCTCGGGTCGGTCCCACGGCCACCGGGGGATCGCGCAGGGCGGGAGGGTGGCCGAGGGCCCGGTTGCGGCCCCGAAACCAGTTTCAGACGTCAAGAAGTGCGCCCATACAGGCATCCAGGAAGCATTCTCTCCGAGCCCGCGGCGGCCGACCGGCGGCCCAGCGGGTCCGGGGACCTCAGATCAGGCGGATCTCCGACATGACGCAAGCGATGCTGCAGACACCGGAGCTGAGTGAAGCCCAATTCACCAAGATCAGCAACCTGGTCAAGACCAGGGCCGGTATCAACCTCCACGACGGCAAGCGGGAACTGGTCAGATCGCGGCTTACCAAGAGGCTTCGGCAATTGGGTCTTGACACCTTTGACCAGTACATCCAGCGGGTCTCCATGGATAGGAGCGGAGCCGAGCTCACCACGATGCTCGACATCCTGTCCACGAACCTAACGCACTTCTTCCGCGAGAGCCAGCACTTCGACTTCCTCCGTGCCCTGGCGCTGCCCGAGCTCATGGCGACGCGCCGCTCGATGCGCCACATCCGCGTCTGGAGCGCAGGGTGCTCCTCGGGCGAAGAGCCCTATACGCTTGCCATCGTGCTCAACGAGTGCGTGCCTCCGGACCAGGGGTGGGATGTGCGCATCCTCGCCACCGACCTGTCCACTCAGGTGCTGGCCACGGCACGCGAGGGCGTCTACTCGGCGCAGAGAATGAAGGGCACTCCGCCGGACCTGCTGAGCAGGTACTTCACCCTCACCGAGACCAAGCCGGAGAAGCTGTACAAGGCCAAGCCGGCCATCCGGCAGATGGTGCATTTCGCCCGTCTGAACCTGATGGAGCCCTGGCCCATGCAGGGACCGTTCGACATCATCTTCTGCCGCAACGTGATGATCTACTTCGACAAGCCCACTCAGGGGCAGCTCGTTCGTCGCTACCACGACGTCCTGGCCCCGGGGGGCTACCTCTTTATCGGCCACTCTGAGAGTCTCACCGGCGTGCAGCACGATTTCGACTATGTCCAACCGACCGTCTACCGGAAGCTCTAGCGGGGCGTCGAGAGAGGCACAAAGTGAGACACATCGTCGGTGTAGGCGACATGAGAGTCTCGGGCAACCCGGCGGACGTGATCGTCACCCACGCCCTCGGCAGTTGCCTGGGCATCGTGGTGCACGACCCCGTCGCCCGCGTGGGTGGACTGCTCCATGTGATGCTTCCTCTGTCGACGATCAACCCCGAGAAGGCCAGGACGAACCCGTACATGTTCGTGGATACGGGGGTTCCGGAGCTGTTCCGCCAGGCGTACGCGGCGGGCGCCTCGAAGGCCCGTCTCACCGTCAAGGCCGCGGGGGGCGCCAATACGCAGGAGTCCATCACGGACCGTTTCGAGATCGGCAAGCGCAACTACGTCATCCTCAAGAAGATTCTGTGGAAGAACGGTATCCTGATGGATGCCGAGGACGTCGGGGGGCACGAGCCGCGCACCATGTATCTTGACGTGGGAACCGGGCAGGTACGTCTCACGGTCGGTGGAGAGGTGAAGCAACTGTGATATCGACCAGGGCCGTCACCGGCTTCTGTCCCGTCGCCGTCTGTACCCACGCCAAAGGGGCGAGATGCCCGCAGGCCGCAACTGCCGTCCTCGCCGAATGGGGGCCGTCCAAATGTCGCTGAACGTACTGGTGGTAGATGACAGCACGGTGGTGCGAACCGTGATCATCAAGACACTTCGCATCCTCAAGCTGCCCCTGGGGGAAGTCTACGAGGCCGCCAACGGCCTTGAGGCGCTGGACACCCTCGAGGCCAACTGGATTGACCTCGTCTTCGCCGACATCAACATGCCCGTCATGAACGGCGAGGAGATGATCGAGCGGATGCGCGCGAACCCCGCCTGGGCGGACCTCCCCCTCGTGGTGGTGTCCACCGAGGGCAGTGAGACGCGTATCGAGCGTCTGGAGCGCAAGGGCGCCCGGTTCATCCACAAGCCATTCGCCCCGGAGATCGTGCGGGACGTAGTCCGGGAGCTGACGGGGGTGACCAATGAACAGTGATCTCGACGGCGCACTGCGACAAGTCGCCGAGGAGGCCCTCGAGACGACCGCCTTCATGTTCGTGATGGAGGAGGAGCCGGGGGGCCTGCCGCCGCAGGCGGAGGCGGCAGTGGCGGCGGTGCCTTTCGACGGTCCTGTCTGCGGAACTCTGGTGTTGGCGGCGGCGGCGGAGATGCTCCCCGAACTGGCGGGGAACATGCTGGGGCTGGCCGAAGACGACGCTCCGCCCAGCTCCGAGCAGCAGCATGATGCGTTCAAGGAACTGGCGAATGTGATCTGTGGCAACCTCCTGCCCCGCATGGCCGGCAGGGAGGCCGTGTTCGATGTGGAGGCTCCGAGGCTGGTGGAGCAGGAGGAACGCGATGCCGTGACCCGGAGCCGTGAGCCTGCGGCCCAACTGCACATTGACCTCGACTGTGGCTGGGCCAACCTGGCCCTGTACCTGTGCCAGGCAGCAGCCGATGACGAAACCGTCGCCTGAGTCCAGTGCCCGGCCGTGCCCGCGAAGGGAGAGCACAGACAGTGATCAAGGTCCTGATAGTTGACGACTCGGCGGTGGTTCGCCAGGTCCTCTCCAACGAGCTTTCGAAGGCCAAGGACATCGAGGTCGTCGGCACAGCCGTGGATCCGTATGTCGCCAGAGACAAGATCGTCCAACTGGCCCCTGACGTCATCACCCTAGATGTCGAGATGCCGCGGATGGATGGGCTGACGTTCCTGGGCAAGCTCATGAAGTACTATCCGATTCCGGTGATCGTGGTGAGCTCGCTGACGCCTGAGGGCAGCGACGCCGCCATGCGGGCTCTGGAGCTGGGGGCCGTCGAGGTGGTGAGCAAGCCCGGCTCCGCCTACTCGGTGGCGGAGATCTCCCGCATGCTGGTGGACAAGATCCGGGCCGCCGCGATGTCCCGGCCCGCCGCGCGCAAGGAGGCCCCCGCGCCGCCCACGGCGCCCACCGAGCGCGACGCGAAGGCCGTCCTGCGCACCACCCACAAGGTCCTGGCCATCGGCGCCTCCACCGGCGGCACCGACGCCATCTCCCGGGTGCTGATGTCCATGCCCGCCAACTCGCCGGGTGCCGTGATCGTCCAGCACATGCCCGAGAACTTCACGGCATCCTTCGCCCGCCGCCTCAACGAGATGTGCCCCATGACCGTGCATGAGGCCAAGGACAATGACATGGTGGTCCCCGGCCTGGCCCTCATCGCCCCGGGGAACTACCACATGGTGCTGCGCCGCAGCGGCGCCAAGTACTTCGTGCAGATCAAGGACGGTCCGCCGGTGCACCACCAGCGCCCGGCCGTGGACGTGCTGTTCCACTCCGTGGCCCGCGAGGCCGGCCCCAATGCCCTGGGGGTCATCATGACCGGCATGGGAGCCGATGGCGCCAGGGGCCTGCTGGCCATGCGTGAGGCCGGAGCCTACACCATCGCCCAGGACGAGGCCAGCAGTGTGGTCTACGGGATGCCGCGCGAGGCGGCCAACATGGGCGCGGCCATGGAGATCAGCGCCCTGGACCAGATTCCCAGACGCATCATCGACGTGCTCGCCGCCGAGGGCCAGAGCGCCGCGTAGGCCGCGCCTGAACGCAGAGGTGGAACGCCGCAGGCCGTTGGGGGCCTGCGGCGTTTTGCTCTTGCGGGTCTGTTGCCCGGGCTCTCGCCTACTGCTCGCCGGCCTCATCGTCCGGGGCCGTCTTGTCCTCCTCCTCCGCGGTCCGCGCCAGGGACCAGGAGAACACCAGCCCCTCGATCTTCTCGCGCGGCACTCGCCCCGTAGCGAAGCTAAACAGGTAGCCGAAGGCCATGGTCCCCAGACAGCCGAAGGCGGCGTACCACATGAAACTCACCTTCGTGGCGAACACCACGTAGGCCAGAGCGATGGAGCCGAAGAAGGCCCCCAGGAGCGCCCCGCTGGAATTGACGCGGCGCGACAGCATCCCCAGTAGGAAGACGCCCAGTAGCGGCCCTCCCAGCATACCCATGATCTTGTTTGTCGCCTCGACCAGCGTGCCCAGAAGGGGCATCAGGAAGGCGACTCCGATGGCCAGGGCGCCGAAGCAGACGGTGAGCGCTCTGGAGAGCCGGAACAGCCTCTCCTCGCCGACCTCGGGGTTGATCATGCGCTTGTAGAAGTCCATGATGCTCGCCGTACTCAGGGCGTTGATGCCCGATGAGACGGTGGACATGGTGGCGGCGAACAGGGCCGCGATCAAGACGCCGGGGAAGCCGTGGGGAAGCTGGCTGACGACGAAGTGGGGCATGATCCGGTCGGGCTTGTCCAGGTCGGCGAGAGTGTGGTCCGGATGGACCTGGTAGAAGGCGTACAGCACCGCACCCATGGCGTAGAAGAGCACCACGATGGGCAGGGTGACGATCAGCTTGAACCACAGGGACTTCTTGGCCTCGGGCAGGCTCTTGGCGGTGAGATAGCGCTGCACGGAGATCTGGTCGGTCGCCATCTGCACCAGACTGCTGAACACGCCGCCGATCAGGGCTCCCCAGAAAGTGACGCGGGCCGTGAGGCTGAAGTCGAAATTGGCGAAGTTCAGCTTGCCCGCCCCGTAGGCGATGTCGAAGGTACCCACCACGCCGCCGGGGATCCGGGTCATGGCGACCCAGCCCACCAGGACCATGCCGCCGAGCAGTACGAAGAACTGCATGACGTCCGTCCAGATGACGGCCTTCATCCCTCCCAGGGCGGTGTACAGCGTCGTCAACCCGCCGATGAGCGCCACGGAGATCTCCCAGCGCAGCCCTGTGACCTCGGCCACCGCCAGAGCAGGGGCGTAGATCGCCAGAGCCAGGTAGAAGATCACCCGCAGGATGAACATTGCCGAGGACCACAGGCGAACCTGGATGTCGAACCGCTTCTCCAGGTACTCGTAGGCGCTGTAGAGGTTCAGGCGGTAGAAGAAGGGCAAGAAGACCACGGCCGTCACGGGGGTGGCGATGAAGAACGACAGCAACGACACGGCGTAGGTCATGTCGTTGTTGTACACCTCTGTCGGAGCACCCAGATAGCTGATGCCGCTGAACAGCGCGGCGATGACCGAGATGGCCACCACGAACCAGTTCATGCTCTGGCCGGCCAAGAAGTAGTCCTTGACCGAGCGTTGCTCTCTGACAAACCACACTCCGATGACTACCGAGGCCACGATGTAGGTCACGAAGACGGCATAGTCCACGACGTTGAAGCCGGTCATGGGGCGCTGTCGGCCCTCCCAGAAGCTTGACGCCCGTGTCTTGCTGAGCGCGGACACCCGCGCCCACAGCGTCGGTTAGTTAGTGTGCAACAGCCATTCCAGGGCCCGCGAGGCCAGGGGCGCGAATGGTCTCGGGCCCGCGGAATCGGCGGTACTGCCCATCGCCGTCGTTCCCACCAGCAGCACCTTGCCGTCCATGACCACAATGCGCCCCTTTTCCACCTCCCCGGCCGCCACGAAGGGCGTCGTGCCCGCCTTCGCCACCGGCGGAAGCACCGCCGACCACACCCCGATACCCCAGGCCATGGGCGGCAGCGCCGCCACTCCCCTACCGATCTCGTGCTCCTGCAGCAGCGTGGCGCCCTCCGGTCGGATCAGCGACACGGTAACCCCGAACTCCCGCAGGATGAGGTTCACGTCGATCAGGCGCACCTGGAAGCCCGGGTCGGCGTGGCCGATGGCCCACAGGCGCCCGCCCGTCCGCACGTAGTGCCTGACGGCAATGGCCTCGTCCAGCGTGAACCGCCGCGTGGCCCCCAGCACCAGCAGCGCCGGGGACGACTGGAGGGCCGCAAGCAGCGGGGAATGCGCGCTTTGCACGTCCAGATAGCGCACGGGCAGCCGGGCGCCGTCCAGCACCCGGTCCAGCTCATCGGCCAGGGTCTCCCAGTTGTTGTCTCCGGCCAGAAGGTCGACGAGAATGGTCCCGGAGAAGCCGTCCGCGGCGGAATAGCGGCGCCGCGGCACAATGGAGCCCAGCGGACGCTCCCACTCATCACCCCACGAGGGCCGGCTCCCGTCCCGCGTCGGGCCCCGGGCCTCCGTCTCGGCCGGCCCGCGCGTGGCGGCCAGACGGTCCACCCACAGGCAGGAGCCGACCAGCAGTTGTGTCTGCCCCGCCGCCGGCGGAGCGTCTCCCGGTGTGGTCACCAGACGGGCGGGGATCACGACCACGCGCCCGGAGCCGTGCTCCACGGCCCCGGCTACGATGCTGTCGCCCTGCGTCACCACGCCCTGCAGCCTCTCTCCCGACAGCGCCAGGCCCATGGAGGTGTCGGGGAAGTCGCCGGCTCCCCGCGCCGCCGGGTGATCGGCGGGACGTGCGTCCCCCGAGGTCCGCCGGGAGGCGTCTACCTGCAGCCCGATGGCGGCGAGGAACCCCAGCGTCGGCTCGGGAAGGCGCGAGGCCGTGCCCAGCATGAAGACGACACCGCCTCCGGCGTCCACGTACGACTCAACGGTCTGCAGTTGCTCTGCGCTGTAGTTCCTGCCGGAGTACAGCACTGCAAGGGCCGGATTGTCGCCCAGGGCGTCGGGACCGCCGTCCTTGAGGATCAGGCCCTGCCGGGCCAGGCCCTGAGCCAGGTGCACCGCGATGGCAGCGGTGCGCCCCGCCGAGGGCAGGTCCAGCAAAGCGGTGTTGTCCAGCCCCTCACCCATGCACGGTACGGCGACGAGCAGGGCGATGAGGCCGGAGGCCGAAGTGACGGGTAAGCGCATGGTGTTGATCTCCCGCAGTGACGGCTAGCGCAACTGTACGGGCAGGCCCGTCCTCAGAGATTCGTGGATCGCCTCGGCCACCTCGACGGCCGCCCGGGCATCGACATTGCTCACGGCGGGCCGTCCATCGTGCAGGACGCAGTCGGCGAAATGCTCAAGCTGCGTGCGCAGGGCACCTCCCTGCAGGCCCCACATCTCCGGCCCGTAGGCGATGTCCGGCCGCCGCGCTCTCTCCCGGCCGGCGATGTCGCACGATTCGTCGCCGACACGCACGGCAACACGCCCCAAGGTGCCCACCACCTCCAGGCGCGCGTCCAGCGTGTTGGGCACCCCCTCGGGCACAACCCAGCAGGTCTCCAGGCAGCCCACCGAGCCGTCGGAGAACTTCATGAGGGTGAAGATGCTGTCCTCGGCGGGCACGTCGGCCAGGACCCTGGCGGCGCTCTCGGCGTGGACCCGGACAACATCGGAGCCCACGAACCAGCGCATGATGTCGATGTCATGCACTCCCAGGAAGAAGGCCACCGAGGTGCGGCCGGCGATGCGGCGGCCGGAGGCGACGATGTTGTTGCGCCTGGCGAACACCTGGATGATCTGCCCCACCTCGCCGGCGGCAATCGCCTGCTGCGCCACCACGTAGCGCGGATCGAACCGCACCACATGGCCCACCATGAGCTTGACACCCGCATCGTCACAGGCGGCGATAATCTGGTCGGCCTCGGCCACGGTGGTGGCCAACGGCTTCTCGACGAGGATGTGCTTTCCCGCCTTAGCGGCCGCGAGACAGGGCGCCAGGTGGTGCTGATCGTCCACGCAGATACTGACGATGCTCACTTCGGGGCTGTCGAGCAGCTCCTGAAGCGACGAGCAGGGCGCGGCCCGGAGCTTGCCCGCCACCTCGGTGGTCTTCTCGGGCACGATATCGTACACCGAGACCAGGTGTGTCCGGGGCAGCTCGGCCCAGACCCGGGCGTGCATCTGGCCCATCATCCCCAGCCCCACCACGGCGCAACCGATTGGGTCCTGCATGGCGCTCACCCCACATGCGAGGTCGGTCCAGCGGTGGACAGGTTCGTCGTGGGCACCGCCGGACCTTCTCGGGTTCGCCCGGCGACGTGAGTGGGGGCCTCCGCCGGACGTGAATGATCTGCGAGACTGCGGCCAACGGGGGCGCCGGCGTTGCTCACCTCTCCCGGCGGCTCACAGAGCCGCTTGCCGGGAGAGGTCACGGTCGCGGAGCGGCCGTGGGTTAGGGGCCGCCCGCCTGTGAGCCACCACCGCTGCAGAATACCGCCACCGCCCGCTGCAGGCCACGGCGTCCTCCAGTGTGGTGCCGGCATGGGCCGCAGGAAGCGGGCGAGTAACGAGGCGGGCGGCGGCTCTCGGCAGGGCGGCCCCTCACCCGCAAGCGACCCCAGGGGTCGCCAGACTCTCCCGGGCGCCCGCTA
>CAZXDD010000132.1:6577-14438 GCA_964639415.1 uncultured Armatimonadia bacterium | reverse complement strand
CCAGCCCCGCCTCTCGGCGTCTCTCCGAGTCGCTTGTACTCGCCGATACGACCGGGGAGACGGGATGAGGGGAGAGAACGGCACTACTGCGACCGATAGAGGCCTGACTGTGGCGGGATGTACCCTCAATACGTTCGTGCATAGTGTAAGATAGAGCCCCCCAGGCACGGTGGTTTCCCGGGGTGTGTTTCCAAAGGCCCGGAAGGTGCCCGGCCAATGGCAACGGCACTGATGAGGCCTCACCCCGCCGGCTCCCAGATGAGCTGGTCGATGTTCATCGAGCCGCCGATGCGCTGCAGCCGGAGCCGATGCGTCCCGGCGGAGAGCTCCACCACGGCAGGCATCCCCTGCGTCCGGGCCACACGGAAGAAGCGCCAGTCATCGATGGTGCGGCACCAGCCGCCGGTGCTACAGAAGCGGGCCCCGAGGACGTTGTCGGCCAGAGGGCCGCCGTCCAGCTTGATGGAACGCAGGACGTCGTCATACTCGCCGGCGGCGCGGAGCAGCAGGTTGTAGGCCCCGGCCTGCTCCACGGAGAACTCCCATTCAGCCCACTGGCCGTCGGTATCCCAACTGCAGTTGGCCACCCCGCCGGAAGCCGCGACCTTCTCAACGATGAGCCCCTTCACGTCCCCCTCGGCCACCGGCGTTTCGGCCTCGATCACGATGCTGCCGGCGATGGGCGCGTAATCCGGGGGCAGCAGGATCGCCTCCGCGGCCCGCAGGCCGCTTTCCTCAAGCGCCAGGCCTCCCAGGCGCCCCTCGCCGGTGAGGGTGATCGAGTGGGCGCCGCGATCCAGGCACAGGACGGCCTGGAGGTCTTCGCCCGCTGTGTCCAAAGCCACCGCCCTGCCGTCCACCGTCAGGGCCGGAGCCCCCTTCCCTCTCCAGTCTTTGAGTGTGAGCCGGTACTCATCGGCTCGCTCGGCAATCACCTGACCCCACCAGTAGCCCATCAGCCCCCGGGCCGTTCGGCGCGCGTAGCCCTGGAGGCTCCTTTGGCCCACGGGCAGAGGCGGCAGTTGGTGCGAGAGCGTGGCGGCGGCGACGTCGTCGGTCACGCCTGGGAAGCGGAGGACCGCGTTGCCCTCGGCGTCCAGGTCGGAGAAAGCGACTCTGGCTGTGCGGCCAGCCAGACCGACGGTTACGCCGCCTTCCGAGGCCTCGCGCGGCGAGCAGGAAAGTAGCACACCCGCCTCGGTCTGCAGCAGGGAGAAGTCGGCGGGCACGTCGCTTCTGAGGCGCAGCATCTCGCCGAAGGTCAGCACTCGAGCACCCGCGGCAAAGGCACTGTGGATCGCTCCCGCAACGTCCAGACAGATGGCGGCCAGCTCGCCATCTGTGGTGACGTCACCGCCCGAGAGCTCGCCCACGGCGTGCCGGGCGCGCGAGATGAGGGTGCATGTCTGGTCGGGGAGGGTCAGACGCGCCCCGAGGCCCCCCACGACCGGCACGCTCTCCATGGCGGCCTCGGCCGCGCCCGCCCGCGAAACCTGCAAGGCCACGAGGAATCCTTCCTCCAGACGAGGCTCGGAGGGAGTGGCGGTGAGGGTCCATTCATCCACGTAGCGCTCGGGGGGCACGGGATTGGTGCTGTAGCCCATCACGGGCTCCACGGGATAGCCTTTGTTCACTTCGAGGCCGACCTCGGGTGCAAGGAAGCGGCCGCGCAGTGAGGCGGCTTTGGAGGTCAGCGAGAAGCTCTGGGATTCGGCGGAGGTCTGTATGTCGGCCACCGTGTGTAGGAGCCAGTCGTACCTGGCGGGACGCTCGGCGGCGGCAAGCAGGTCATGGATCACCACGAAGCCGGGCTTGATGAACAGCGCCCGCCGATCCCAGCCCGCGAGCCGCCCCTGGTACATAGCTGAGCCGGTGATGCTACCCACCGTGTAGCCGTAAGCGGGGCTGTCGAAGTAGGCGGCGATACGCCCGTCGGCTCCACGCTTGCGGGAGTCCTGGTCCCGGCCATTGACGAGGATGGCGTTATGGGCCCGGGTGAGGGTCGAGAACTCGTTGAAGTGCTTGCTGCCGTACCAGTCGTAGTGACCGCCGTCGATGGCCAGCTTCTCGCCGTAGGCGTGGATGACGAAGCTGTTTTGGTCCTCGTGCTGGTGGCCGGCCCAGAACTTGCCGCTGCGCATGGCGAAGGTCACGCCCTCGCGGGCGTCGACCAGCGAGGTATTGTGCAGCGCCCAGCCGATGAAGCGATAGTGGATGGACTGCGGAATGTCCACAGGTGGGCGCGGCTGCAGGCCCTCTGCGCTCGCCGCCGCCCCGCCGTACCAGAGGGCATAGGGGTCCTGCGTGCGCAGGGCCAGCTCCCTGACCTGCCCGGTCACCGCCGGGCCGCGCACGCCGTGGTTCGGCTGCCCGGTGTCGGCGAAGGACACCGCCCAGGCCCCGGGCGGAGCGCTATACATCGGGAACCGCGCCGTCTGAGCCAGCCACGGGTGGCGGTAGAGGTCCAGATCACACACCTCGCGCATCATGTCGGCGTAGCGGACGATGAAGGACAGCCCGTAGCTCCAATAGGAGATGCCCTCGTTGTTGTCTCCCTGGTAGCCCAGGCCACAGAGAAACTTGCCCAAGTAGAGCTGGCGGACATACTCGGCCCAGTCGCCGGCCTGCTCGTCATCACCGAGAAGCACTAGACCGCTCTCGGCCAGCCCGAAGGCCTTGAGCCACGAGTGGTTGTTGAACTCGCTGCCATTGCCCGGGAAGGGGTTGAGGGCCTTCCAGAAGTCTTCGCCGCGGCGGACAATGATGGCCCGCAGCGTCCGGCGCTCCTGCACGGAGAGATCGTCGTAAAGGGAGTCATGGCACCAGTTGAGGCCACGCAGGAAGTGATGGGCGCCGATATCGCCGCGTCCCATGGCGCTTCCGCCGGTCGGGTCCCAGGTGGCGGCCTTGAGTGCCAGCGGCTTGAGCAGATCGCGCACCCGCGGGTCGCGCGTCTGGGCGTAGATGCGGCCCATGTCCTCCAGGCGCCGCCCCGTCGCGGAGGTGATCTTGCCATGCACCTTGCCGTACCACTCGATCCAGGTGGGCCACTGTGGGTTGCCCTCCTCGTATGGCGGTGGGTCGTCGGGGACGCCCTGGCGGGCGAGGTCCTCGGCCCGCTTGAGTAGCGCCGCGCGGCGGTCGGCAGGCATGTCCGGCTCCGGTCTGGCCAGGCGCGGGTGCGGGGAGGCCGTCAACCTGGCCACAGGTACCGGAGCGGTCGTGAACCGATGGGCCTCGGGCTCGATATGGAGCGTACGGGTGTCGGTGTAGCCCTCGGAGAGGTCGGTGGCGACCCACACCCGCCACTGCCAGTCTCCGGCCTCCAGGGGCTGCTCGGGGGTGTGGTAGTTCCGTGTGGTCTCGATGCGAACGGTGCCCTCGGGCGAGAAGCCGGGGTCCTGCGAATACTCCAGCCGCATCTCGCCTTCGCCCCCCGGCCAGTTGAACAAAGGCGGATTGGAGTACGACACCTGCACGCCCTCGGCGACGCCACCCTCTTTGGGTCTCACCGACAGCGTGATGTTGTCCAGCCACACCGTCATGTGCGCCATCGTCTCGCCCTGCGCCCGGCCGTAGAGGTTCAGGCGGTCGAGCGCCTTGCCCAGCGTCAGGACGCCCTGATTGGGTGAGTGCATGTCTCCGACGGCGATCTCCACGTGCCGCCACTGTGGGGTGAACTTGTCGCTCCCAAACCACTGCTTGTTCTCGGCGTCGAAGAACAGCACCCCGAGATAGGCGGCGGGCTTGCCCTCCTCGATCTCCTCGCGGTGGTCGAAACTGAGGGTGAGGTTCTTTTGCATCACCATGTCGCGCTTGATTGACACCTGGCAGTAACGCTCCGGCTGCCCTGTGGAGATGCGCAGGCAGTGGCCGTCGCCGTCCGGGCCGCCCTCGACGATGGCCGCATCGGTCTTGCCCACATCTACCCCGGCGTAAGTCGCAAGGTTGGTGCCCTGCTCGAAGTCGTAGCGAAACAGCGGCTCGGGTTGGGCCTCCAGGACAGGGGAGGCGAGAAGCACCAGGATCGTGGTGAGGACGGGCGCGGACATTGCCATGGCGTTTGGCCCCCGGCGCAGAGCGGTGAACGGCGAGCGGTAAGGAGGAGTACGACACGGAGGGGGACGAGACCTGCGGAGTGGAGGGTAACGGCGGGAACGGCCGCGGCGCGTGGCGCGGAACGGCGAACGGCACTGATGAGGCCTCATCCCCGGCCCCTTCACGCGCCCACACGACGGGCGCTTGGAGAGGGGTGAACGGCACGGCTAACCGCTGCGGGCCTGGACGCAGATCATGCAGGTTCCGGGCGGGCGCCGACTCACGTCGCCTCACCCCCCCAGCCCCGCCTCTCGGCGTCTCTCCGAGTCGCTTGTACTCGCCGATACGACCGGCGAGACGGGATGAGGGGGGAGAACGGCACTACTGCGACCGGTAGAGGCCTGACTGTGGCGGGATGTATCCTCAATACGTTCGTGCATAGTGTAAGCTAGAGCCCCACAGGCACGGTGGTTTCCCGGGGTGTGTTCCCAACGGCCCGGAAGGCGCCCGGCCAATGGCAACAGCACTGATGAGGCCACACCACCGGCCACTCAGGAGAGGGACGAACGGCAACGACCACGGCAACGGCTGCGGGCCCGGAGCCCCGCAGGCAGGCCCGGACGCGGAGGGCGACGAATGACACCTCAGTCCACCGGGAGGTGCCGACATGACTCGTGAAACCTGGCTCGCCTTGATAGGAGGGCTGCTGGTGGCCGCCCATGGCCCGTCGCACGCCAAGGACTGCCCCACCTACTACACCCCGGAGCGCATCGCCATCGGACGCCAGAACGTGGCCGAACACAAGTGGGCCCGGGACCTGCTGGAGATGATGCTCGACCGGGGCCAGCCACAGACGTACATCATCGGTCGCGACTATGTGGCCGCCAGGCAGTACGCGGCTCAGGATGACGAGTTCATCTGGCTATTGCAGCCCACCACGCTGCTGCCCCGGGTCGGCACCCACGAGGCCTACGCCGAGTGCCCGATCCACGGCACCGATGTGCGCAAGATCAACGCGTACCACCCCTGGCGCATCGACCCCATCAACCACCCCTACAAGATCCGGTGTGCGCTCGGGGGTGAATGGTACCCCAGCAATGACTACCACAAGGGCGACATGACCTCGGGCGACTTCCCCGACGACGGCGACGGGATCCTGCTGGATGGTAGACGGTTCTACATGCTGCGCGAGTACGCCCATAGCTGCTACTGCTCGGTCACCATCCCGGCCTTGCGCACGCTGTCGCAGGCCTGGCTGCTGACGGGAGATGAGCTCTACGCCCACAAGGGCGCCGTCCTGCTGACCCGGCTGGCCTCGGAGTATCCCAACCATGACGACCGCAAGGATCGTCTCTATCTGGCTCCCTATGGGGGGACTCACCCGCACTACACCTGGAAGCACGGGGGCATGATCACCGACCTGATCTGGGAGACCTTCTGCACCGAGGCGGCCGTCTTGGCCTACGACGCTCTGTATGACTACCTGGGGCAGGACCCGGAGCTGATCGCGTTCGCCAAGGCCAAGGGGCTACCGATCGAGGACGCCGACGACCTGCGCCGGTACATCGAGCGTTACCTCCTGCGGGCGGCGGCCACGGGCCTGCTCAATGGCGCCATCCGCGGCAACGATGGGCACCATCAGGCACTGGCGATGACCATCGCCCTCGTCCTGGACGACTACTCCGACACGCACCCCAACTCCCTGGACATGGTGGACTACGCTTTCCACGGCGAGGGCCGGGCGGCGTACATGTTCGCCAACGGCCTGTACCGCGACGGCGGCGGCCATGAGAGCCCCAACTACAATGCGATCAAGCTGGACTTCATCCGCGTGGCGCGATTGATGGAGCAGGTGCGCGAGCGGCGTCCCGACCTGTTGCCCCCCGACAGGTATCCGGACATCTTCGCCGAGCCCAAGGCCGCCTCGGTGTTCGACTGGTTCATCAACATGCAGGTGATGAACCGTTTCTTGCCCTCCATCGGGGACTGCGCCGGCCGCCTGACACCCGACCGCGTGCCCGAGAGGGCGTACTCGCTGCTTACCAGTCAGAACATCTACGCCTTCGACAGGTACCGCGAGCCCCGCTACGGCCGGGCCTGCACCCGCGCGGACAGCGGCGAGATGTACTATGGAGAGTTGTTCTGGCCCTACCCGGCCCGGGAGATCCGGGAGGCCCTGGACGACCCGCGATCGGAGATCGTGCGCCATCCGCGCCTTCTGGATGACTACGGAGTGGCGATCCTCGAGAGTGCAGAGGGTGAGGGCACGCGCGCGGCGGTGCTCAACTACTCGGCCACCCCGGGCCACCGCCAGGCGGACAACCTGAACCTGGAGCTGTTCTGGCGCGGCCTGGACCTGCTCCCCGATCTGGGCTATCCCTTCACCTGGGACTACACCGGCCCGTGGGATGCCTCCATCATGGCCCACAATACGGTGAGTGTCGGGGAGACGCCGGGCGACACCCGGGTGCGCGTGGGCAATGAGTGCTCGCTATTCGCCGGCGGAAACGGGGTGCACGTGGTCACCGCCCGGCACAACCCCTACCCCCAGGGCTACGGCCTGGGCAGGGATGCCGCGCCGGCGGTGGACCTGTACGAGCGCACCGTGGTGATGGTAGATATCGACGCGGACCGCTTCTACGTGGTGGACCTGTTCGCCGTCAACGGCGGGGAGCAAAGAGACCAGTCCTGGCACGGGCCATTGATCGCTCCGATCTCCCCGGAGCTGGACTGGATCGCCCAGGAGAGCGGGACCCTGGCGGGGCCGGAGGTGGAGCAGTTCGCCAACTACACCGACAAGTGGGGGCGCACGCGCACCAACTTCCCCTGCTTTCTGAAGGACATCCGCCGCGCCCCGCTGGATCGACCTGCCAAGTGGACCTGGGACTACGGCCTGCCCGAAGGCGATCGGCTGGACCTTCACCTGCTGCCTGTCGGAGGCCCCATGGAGGTCATCATGGGCAACGGCCGGTCGCCGGCGCGGCCCAAGGACTGGGCTCTGGACTACCTGATCGCCCGGCGACAGGCGCCCGTAGAGGACAGGACGCTGTTTCTCACGGTGCTGGCACCCTACGTGGGCGAACCCGTCGTGCAGAGCGTCCGGCTTGTCTCCGAGAGCCCGCTGACCGTGGAGATCGCGCGTGCCGACGGCGCGGACCTGGTGACCCTGGGCACCCCTCCGGGCCCCAGCCGCACCACGGCCCACAGGCCCGGCGGAGTGCGTGTGCAATCCTACAGCGGCGAGGAGCTGACCCGGCAGGTCGAGGTGGGCAACTGGGCACCGGCGGAGGGCCCCGGCTTCGCGCATAGCAGCGTGGCCGCGGTGGACTACGACGCCGGGGCCATCGCCATCGGCTACACCGACGGCTGTGAGAGCGACTTCGCGCCCGGGCGCACGCTGCGCGTCTACAATGAGAAGCGCACGGGCATGTTCCGGATCCTGTCGGCGCGGCGCGAGGGGGACCTGCTGTACCTCGATCTGGACCTGACGGCCCTGCTGGCGCGAGGACCGGTCACCGCGGTGGAAGACGGCGCCGTCACCGTGGGCTCTCACTTCACCTTCGCCACCGGCCACGCGGACGATGAGGGCCAACTGGTCGAGACCGACCACCTGTACTTCGCCCGATCGCGGTTCGGCGAGGGCGACACGCAGCGCACCGTCAAGGGAGCGGTGAGACTGTCGGCCTCGGCGACGAAGGTCTACTTCGCCGACCCCGTCCCGGCGGCGGATTTGCAGCGTGACTACGCAGGCAAGACGGTATCGGTCTGGCAGTACGGGATAGGCGATCGGGTGGAGGTGGCGAGGGTGAGGGCGGCAGGTGAC
>CAZXDD010000132.1:0-6477 GCA_964639415.1 uncultured Armatimonadia bacterium | reverse complement strand
ACGGCGACGGCGGGGACGGCGACGGCGGGAACGGCGACGGCGGGGACGGCGACGGCGGGAACGGCGACGGCAGGAACGGCGACGGCGGGAACGGCGACGGCAGGGACGGCGACGGCAGGGACGGCGACGGCGGGAACGGCGACGGCGGGGACGGCGACGGCGGGGACGGCGACGGCGGGAACGGCGGGAACGGCGGGAACGGCGACGGCCGCCTCACCCCCCGGCCCTTCGGGCCGTCCCCCTCTCCCTTACTGCGCCAAACGGCGGCGCAGACGGGAGGAGGGGGAACGACCAACGACCCTGACGCGGGGTGCGTGGTGGTGAACGACAACGGCCAACGGGCCCTTCGGGCGGGAGCGTCCTCACCCCCGGCCGCTCTCCCCTGTCCCGCCCTGCGGAAGCCAGGAGAGGGGTGAACGGCAACGACCACGGCAACGGCTGCGGGCCTGGAGCCCCGCAGGAACGGTGGTTTCCTGGGGTGTGTTCCCAAAGGCCCGTCAGGTGCCCGGCCAATGGCAACTGCCGCCGGCGTCCCCTACTCCCCTTGCCTGAACTCCACCATCCGCCACATCCGCCCGTGCAGAGGCAGGTTCAGTGTCCCGTCGGCAACAGCCAGGGGCTCTCCGCTGATGGCGTCAAACACCCGGACGTCCTGCGGCAGTCTGGCCAGCAGCCCCGCGACGCCTACCGTGCAATCCACGTCTTCCTCGGTCTGACTCCCCAACACCAGCAGGGCGCGGTCGGCCTTGACGTACAGGCTCCCAAGGACCTGCGCGGGGGCAACCTGATAAAGGTCCGAGGTCTCCCAATAGGGGACGTAGGCGGTCTGCTGGTCCTCATACGGGGCCCAGGCCAGATCGACCTTTGCCGGCTGGCCACGGACGGCGGTGTCGTGCACCGCGGCGATGGCGATGGCCTGATCCATCGTGTGCCGGTTGGGCAGGAAGTCACCCCGGAACCCGAACTGCTTGCCCATGTAGCCGGTGAGGTAGATGTCCGGCGAGAGGCGATAGCCGCTGCGGAAGCGGGAGAGCTGCTCGCCGTCGTAATAGCCGTCACAGAAGGACTGAGTGGCGATGTTGATGGCCCCGCCGGTGTGGGCGTCGAGGAAGATCCTCTCGCCACGGCGGGCGAAGATGGCCCGCAGACGCTTCATGAACTGCCGTGTGCCGCGGATCGGGCAGCAATCCGCGTAGGTGCCGTTGGCGAGCGCCTCGCAGCAGCCGGGGTGCGAGGGGTTGGCGCAGTTCCAGGGCACCGTGGTTCCGTCCATGTACACGCCGTCAATGCCGACCTCGTCGGCGAGCTTCTCGATCCCGGCCAGCAGCAGGTCGGCATAGGGCCCATTGGTGCAGGCCACGTAGCAGTCCTGAGGCACGTCGTGGCGCTGGTACCACATGCGCTCGGGGATGGCCAACAGATCATCCTTGTAAAGCGGCCACTCGGGAGTGGCATCGGTGATGTGCTGAGAGAAGTAGATCAGAAACAACATGCCCCGCCGATGGCAGGCATCGGCGATCGGTTTGAGCTTGTCCACCTGCTCCAGGTCCGGATAGCCCTGGAGACGCGACCAGCTCTCGTGGAAGATGACGATTCGCTTGCCCTGCGCGGCCAGCTCGTCCATGAGCAGCCGCCCCGCCGAGGAGAAGCCGGAGCCGAAGCGGCCCTCGGTCAGGGCGCAGGGCCGGTCGCCGATCTCCTCGCAGGGCTCGACAAAGGACGCCGCGGCATCCAGACTCAGGGGCCCGTCGGGAACCCTGCCGAGGTCGCGTGCCACGGTGGAGAGACGCACGTCGTCCACATCGAAGTGGTCCAGCTCCAAAGTGAGTGTGCCCTGGTCGAACGAGCCGTCGACCAGGCCCTCGATCTCCCTGACGGCGACCTCGCCATTGACCTGCAGCCTGAGCTGCTTGCCCCATGAGAGGGCCACGTAACTCCACTGTCCGGCGGGTATCGGACGGGGCGAGGAGATGGCGATGGGGTATTGGCCCTGGGTATTGCGGGTGACCAAGCGTGGCCCCCGGTCGTCGGCGTTGTAGTAGAGCATCACAAGATCGCCGGAGGAGCTCTGCATGCTCAGGAAGGTGCGGTTGTACGCGGAGCGGTCCTTCTGCTCGTCGTAGACCTCGGCGGGGTCGAAGTTGGGCCGCAGCCACATCTCGATGGTGCCCTCGTTCGTCGCCAGGCGGTCGCGAAGAGGGACGCTGAGCCCACCCTTGGCCGCGGCGGTCTCCATGCCGTAGAAGCCGCCGTGGTAGATGCGGCTCTTGCCAAGCCCGATCGGCTTGGCCGGCGTCACGTGGAGGGCGAACTGTGCCGTGTACGGGGCGGTGAGCTTCGTGGGAGTGTCGATGAAGGTGCTGGTCCAGACGGTGGCCTGCGGCCCCGGCGTGACCTGCACCTGCCTGGCCCGGTCCTCAGACCTCACCCAGTGCAGGCCCTCGGCAAGCCAGGCGATCCCGCGCTCCTCATCCCCCAGCCAGAGGCTCGGGCTTAGCGGGGCACTCAGGCCGAGCGGAGACAGTGCATGTGCCGCCTGAGCGTGGCCCTGATAGGCGTAGCGGCAGACCTCGGAGCGCATGGGGAGCCGCAGGGCCACACGGTCGACTTCCACCTCGCCCCGGGGCCGGAGCGTGAGCTCGTTCCACGAGAACCCGTCGTACTCCAGAGTGCTGACCGCCCGGAGTGTCAGTTGCTCGCTCTCCCAGATGCTCTCCACCACGACCTGCTCGGCGCTTCTCTCGCGGATTGTGCAGCGGCGAGAAGTCCACGCCACCTCTTCCCCACCGCTGGAGACAAAGAGGTCGCTGGGGGCGGCGAGGAGCTGGGCCCCGGCGCTCTCAACGGCGGCGGGCAGGGCGAAGCCGTCGAAGACATAGCGCTTGCCCAGCATGCTGACGGTCTTGTCTTCCACCTCCAGCGGTGTCCAGGGCGGCAGGACACCGGTGGGCAGGCCGGCCTGAGTGCCCAGCCAGGAGGGTTTTTGCGCGATGGTGTAGTCTGCGGTTCTCCGGTCGACGACGTTCCCCGCGACGTCCAGGACCTGCAGCTCGGCGGAAAAGGTGTCCCCAGGCTCGCCCTCAATGGGAGCCTTGAGGATCGCGCCGCCGGTTGTTTTCACCTCGCGGGTCTGCTCGGAGGGCTCGGCGTCGCGGGGGCGGATCACCAGCCGGGCGGAGCCGACGGCAGAGTCGGGCTCCACATGGACGGCGGCCTCGACGTACGAGGGGATGGCGAAGTAGCGCAGACTGAGGGTGTGGTCGGGAGGCATGGACAGAGCCGTGCGGCCCACGAGCAAGGGGACCTCGGCGCCGTTCTGTCTCACCTCGTAGACCGCCTGAAGGTTGCCGCGTCCGGCGAAGGTATAGGGCAGCTCGAGGGTCTCCGAGGCGCCCGGAGCCAGGCCGGTGGTGACTTTGGCCGGCTCGTCGCCGCCGGCCCAGAGGGTGGTGGACAGCTCCAGCGGCTCGGCGGTGGGGTTGAGCGTGGCGATGGAGAGCGTGTTGGGACCAAGACGCGGTGCCGCGGCGATCTCGCGCCGGACCACGGCGCCCGGGGGGGCGAGGGCCATGGCGCCGAAGGGCATGGGCCGGTAGCCCCCGAAGGCCTCGCAGACCCAGCCCGTCAGGGCCGCATTGCGGTTGCGCAGGATGTTGAGGCCCCAGAGCGCATCGCCGGGGGGGCCGGCGATGCCGAGCGCCTCGAAGGGGATGGCCAGTTCGGCGGTCCAGGCGCCGGTCTCACGGCCGACCGCGGCCCGCCACGGTGCGTCCCAGTCGCGCACATCGTTCCGGGCCTCGGTGGTGCTGCCCTCGCAGTTGACCGTGAACTCGTACTGGGTCTGGATCGCGGTGAACCAGGTGTTGTAGGCCCCATCGTAGCCGCCGAAGGCCACCTCCGCCGTCCGGGCCTTGTCCAGGTCCTCGGGAGCGACGAAGACCTGCACGCAGTCATCCTCGAAGGCGCGGTCGTCGTGAGCGCGCCGCAGACCGCGGGGCAAAGCGGGATCGGGCTCCGCGCAGCGGATGGCGAAGTACAGGGCCTTGTCGTCATAGCAGGCAAACACCGCGGTGCCGGGCTCAGCGGCGGAAGCAACGCCTATGGGGCTGAAGTCGGCGATGGCGCAGGCCTGCTCCCACTCCACGGGGTCGATCCTCCCGTCGATGAGGGGCGGCTGCCCACAGGGCCTCACCGTCACCAGAGGACGTTGGGGCTGGGCGACGGCGCCGACGGCACCGGCCAGGAGCAGAGCGAGGGTAGCGGAGGCAGGCCAGGGCATGGAGAGTCTCCTGAGAGAGCAAGTGATGTGGGACAGTTCGCCTGAGGTGTGGAAGGGACCTCGCAGGCGGAGAAGGCAGCGTCGGGGAAGCGCGAGTGCCGTGCCCGGGGTGCGGAGGTCACGCTACCGGGCGGGTCGAATGTCCGCTTGTTCGGCAGACGGCCCACGGGGCCTTTTGGGGAGCATCACATCATGGACGCAGCGCTGCGCGTCGGCACCTATGAGACCGACATCACCCCCAAGCTGGGCACACACCTCATCGGCGGCTTTGGTCCGCGGCCCGCCGTGGGTATCAAAGACCCTCTGCACGCCAAGGCGATCGTTGTCAGCAATGAGGAAGATATCCTGGCACTTGTTACGGTGGACCTGTGCATGATCCAGCGCGACTATCTGGACCTTGCCAAGGCGCGGATCGAGGAGCGCACCGGGATTCCGCCGGAGAATGTGCTGATCAGCGCCACCCATACCCACACCGGGCCGGCGGCGACGTCGATCCTCGCCGTGGACATCGACCACGAGTACGCGGCGCTGGTGGCCCACCGGGCCGCCGATGCGGTGGAATGCGCCCTGCAGCGCCTGCAGCCCTGTGAGCTGCTTTGCGGCACCGGAGCGGTGGATCAGGTGTTCAACCGGCGCTGGACCATGAAGGACGGCACGGTGCGATGCAATCCGGGCTATCAGATCGAGCAACTTGACCGCCCGGCGGGCCCGGTGGACCGAGAGCTGGGGCTGCTGGCGTTCCGGAGCCCCGAGGGCGCCCCTTTGGCCCTGTACGTGAACTACTCTTTGCACTATGTGGGCAGCTCGCCGAGCAACCACGTCTCGGCGGACTACTTCGCCCGCGTAGACAATAACCTCCGCCGGGCCCTGGGCACGCCTCTGGCGATCGTGGCCAACGGCACCAGCGGAGATGTGAACAACTGCGATTTCGCCAACCCGGCGCCCAGGCACGAGATGGTGGACGGGCAGGCGATCAAGGTGGCGGGCATCGTGGCGGCCGAGGCGGCGCGCGCGTACTATCAGGCGAGCCCCGGCCGTGAGGTGACGCTCCGGGGCGCGCTGCGTGAGATCACCGTGACGCGGCGTGAGGTGGACGCCGAGCAACTCGCCGAGGACGAGAGGACCGTCGCGCACATGGACCGCATGAAACCCACTTCGGAGCAGGTCTACGCCTTCGAGCGTCTCGCTCTGGCGAAGGAGCCCGTCGAGCAGAAGACCTGGGTGCAGGCGCTGCGTATCGGTGATGTGGGCCTCGTCGGGCTCCCCGGCGAGATCTTCGTGGAGTTCGGCCTGCGGATCAAGGAGGAGAGCCCGCTCCGGCCGACCTTCTGCGCCTCGTTGGCCAATGACTGGGTGGGCTATGTGCCCACGCCGAGGGCGCTGGAGGAGGGCGGCTACGAGACCTGGACGGCGCGCTCCAGCAAGCTGACGGCCGATGCCGGGCCGAGGATGGTAGAGACCGCGCTGGAGCTTCTCGCGGGGCTGGCGTAGGTGCTGTCGACGGGCAGTGCCCTGCGATCGTTCTCCCCCGCGCGATCCGCAGCACGACTGGGTCGTGCCGCGGTTCGCCATCCCCCACCGGCGGCCCGGACCTCGTCGCACCCCAGGGGTCCGGGCCGCCCGCCCGGACGATGCCCCCGTTGTTCGCGCATCTCCCGGGCAGCAGGCGTAGGCTGCCCATTGAAGCCCAGCAGAAGGGACGTAAACTTTTCTGGACCGTTCCCAGCCAAGGGAGGAAATAGGCAGTGCAACAGAGAATGTGCTGTGATGAAGGTGATTGGGAATACGACGTATGCCATCGCCCATATCACACAGTTGAACCACAACTCTGTCGTCCGTGGATCGCTCCCAATCGCCAGACCGGATGGACAACGGCCGTTACAGGCGGCCATGCATTGGCGAATGCGCATAGACTCCAGACCACTAGGAGCGTGATAGCACAGCAAGCGGGAGCGGAAACCATCGTGCAGGCTTGACGAACGCCTGCGGGTTGGGTGCACGTCGAGACCGGATGAGAGTATCGGACGCGGTCTCGGCGTATTATCACTGGGAGGGAACGTTCGTGACGCGTTTTCCCGGGTCTGCGGCGTCCAGACTGGTCCTATGTCTCTCGCTCCTCGGTCTGTCCCTTGGGGCTGCGCAAGCGCACATCATAGATCGGAAGAGCACACGTCTGAACTCCAGTCACGAGATTCCAT
>CAZXDD010000131.1:11727-14460 GCA_964639415.1 uncultured Armatimonadia bacterium | reverse complement strand
ATAATGAGCGGTGACTGGAGTTCAGACGTGTGCTCTTCCGATCTCCAGCAGCAGCTTGCCCGCCCTGTCCATGTGCCACGGAGCTCCCCGGGTACTCACCCACGCGATCCACTGCTTCTCCGCCCCCTTCAGGACCCCGATGCTGAACAGGATCGTCTGCTCCTCCACAGGGTCTGTGACCAGTGCCACGAAGGGCAGGCGCCGTTCACCCGTCCACTTCCCCTCCCCTATCGCGGCGGCGTACCGCACGGTCTCGCCCGGCCGTCTGAGAGCGTCCGCCCTCGGCGAGAGCAGTTCGATGGATCCCCCTGGGACACCGCCAGATCCTCCGCCCAAGCGGCACTTGTGACGCCGGCGCTCCAGGATGACTGCGTCACGGCAGAGGCCGCTTTCCGGCGGACCTCTGGCGCACATGGGGAGGAGGCCCGAGGGTCCGGGAGGAAGCGGTGCTTGATGGAGTTGGCCTGCCGCCTGGAGGTGTTCAGCGTGTATCGAGCCCTGTCCGTACTGGCCGTGCTGCTGGGTCTGACCGCCGGGAACTGCGAGACGCTCATGGTGCTGGATGATGCCGAAGGCGCCGTGGGGCCATGGCGGGGGGCGCAGATGGTCTCAGAGCCGGTGCACGGAGGCAAAGGCGCCATGAAGTGGGAGGTCGGGGTGCGCAACTCCCTGGACTCTCCGGCTCTGCTGGCCGACTGGACGGCTTTCGACGAGCTGCGCTTCTGGGCATACCTCCCCGAGCCCGTAGACTTCAAGATTCCCATCGTGTTCCCGGCCGAGGGCGGGTACTACATCATCGACTGGAAGCTGGACTGGGAGGGCTGGAAGGAGCATCGGATCAGGCTCGCGGACTGCCGCCCGGCCCATCAGCCCGCAGGATGGGATCAGATCCGCGGCATCGGGTTCCGGGCCCAGGGCTATGGCCAGCCGGCGGTGCCCGAGGGTCTGACCGTCGTGTTCGACGACTTCGCTTTGCACTCGCCGGAGGACCTTCCGGTGAGCACTATGGCCGACTGGGTGGCAAAGGAGCGACGCGAGGCCATGGCAAGGCTCAAGAGCCGCGGCAACCCGTATTACCACAGCGTCCTGGACGGGCTCAAGAACGCGAAAGCCGAGCCGGCCCTGCCCACGGAGATCAAGTCCTCCTGGGCTTTCTCCGGGCTGACCTCCACGGCGCTTGCCATGGCGTGGGCGGCCGCCTGGGACCAGTCCCCGCGCAGGGGTGATGAGACCTTGATCGCCCACGCCACGGCACTGATCGACTTTTGCCTGCAGGAGCAGAAGGACGGAAGCTGGTATTACTCGCGCAGGTGGGAGCAGACCGCCGACCCCAACAGCGACCGCTTCGCCCTGGGACCGCTGATGGACGCCATCTGGTGGCTGAAGAAGCTCCCCGCCGGGCAGGCGAGCTGGGAGCGCTGGAAGGCGCCAGTGCTTGACATGGTTCAGTTCCAGTACACACGCTGGGGCTGCTACGAGGAGCTGGGCTATCAGAACAACGAGGCCTGGGGCAGCAGCGCCGGCCGGTACCCCAATCAGGACGTGTTCCATCTGGTCGAGATGGCTCTGGCCCACGAGTTCTACGGAGACGACAAGTACCTCACAAGCGCCCACAAGACCCTGGCGGCTCTTCAGGCCCATCTGCTCCCGGACGGGGGGCTGAACTACATCGGCCCCGAGACGGAGATCCCCTGCTACCACGATCTGAATGTGCTGTGGATCGCCCGGTACTACACACTGACCGGAGACGAGAGGGCCAGGGACCTGCTGGCCGCCACCGTCTCGTATTACCCGCTCACCTACTCCAATGAGGGGCGGCCGGAGTACTATACCGACTGCTGGTGGAAGCATTACTGGAGCGACGGGGCCGCCTGTGGGCCGGAGATCATCGCCGGGATCACGGGGGATGGGCACAATAAGTGGCTGGCGGACAGGCTATTGGAGCGCCAGGGCACCGGCGGGCAATACCGGGCCATCTACGCGGGGATGCTTTACCGCGAGGATGTCGTTCCGCGGGAGCTGCCGGACAATTGGCTCAGGCATGACGGCAATATCGGCGGGCCCAGAGGGCGCTTTGGGGGCTGGTACTTCGCCGGCGTGACGGGCGGCGGGGCGCGGGACACCTTCGTGGGCGGAATGGTCTGCCGGCCCCAGACCGCCGAGCCGCTGGATGGGGCCCTGCTGGCGGCCAATATCGAGGTGGGCACGGCTGACGAGGGCATCCGGGACCGCACGAACCTGTACATCTCCGGCCCCGATGATCTCACCTCGACGAGCATCGATGGCGATGCGGCGGCCCTGGGCGCGCTGTACTCGCCACGGAAGCCGTATATCAACGGCACTGCCGACCCGCAGGTACCGCGGACCGACTGGGAGGCGGTACAGGTGTGGCTCCTGTCGCGCCACGGCCTTGTGGGCCTGGTGAAGCTGGAGGCCACCGCGGAGCAGACCGTCGCATATCTGGGCGGCGAGATCCGCATGGGGCCACGGTGGTCCATCAGCGAGGAGGAGGGCGCGTTCCGCTGCGGCTCGGTTGTGGCACGAGTGCTGGAAAGCAGCTTCCCGCTGCTGGAGGTGGGACCGGCGAGGCCGGGCTATGCGCAGCAGTCCACACAGCATTGGGCGATCACGCTCAGGACCCCCGCCGGACCGTACACCGCCCGGCCGGGCGAACCCGTCTACTATCTGGCAGATCGGAAGAGCGTCGTGTAGGGAAAGAGTGTAGGATAGGGT
>CAZXDD010000131.1:0-11717 GCA_964639415.1 uncultured Armatimonadia bacterium | reverse complement strand
CCCGACGGCAACGGAGGCCGAGAGGATCGAGGCCTCGGGAGTGGCGGGTCTGGCGGCGACCGTCGAGGGTGTGAGGTATGCGGTGCTGTTCGGGACGCAGCAGACCGAGGCCCGCGCGACGCTCCGCTGGCCGACGGCGCAGGCACGGATGGCCGTGGATGGTGAGGAGCCGCGGACGGTGGCGGCACAGGACGGTGGGATCGAGCTGACGGTTCCGGCGGGGAAGGTGGTGCTGCTCACCGGCACGATGTAGGACGGGCGGTGCGGTCTTCGGCCGGGGCCATTCCCCCCTGCCCGCGGGGGGTCCGGGCGGTCGGGGCATCGCCGGTCGGGCGCTTTTCCCAATACTCTCGCCTGGAGGCCTGGGCACCCTCCCGAGAGGATGGCTGCTATTGCGCCCAGAGGACCCCACCGTGCCTCCGGCGAAGTCTTGCGTTCTCAGACTATGCAACCGGGAGGCCCCCCATGCCCCACGCCATCACCATCGCGGCCCTACTGCTCACCGCCGGTCTCGGCCTGTGCGCCGACACCATGCTGGAGGACTTCGACGAGCTGACAGCGGCGCAGCTCGCCGCGCGCTGCAGCATCGTGGGCGATAACCTTCAGGCGGAACTGGTGAAGACCGACGAGCGGGCGGGGAAGCAGAACCTGCTCCTGCGGGCGGACATCGACCCCGCCAACCCCAACTGGAACCATCTTCGCCTGTCCTTCGCCCGGAGGGTGAAACAGCCGGAGACACTGTCCTTCTGGTACAGGGGCGACAAGGTGGCGCGCTTGTATCTGATCCTCGAGGACAGCAGAGGCGTGAGGACGGACACTACCATCGGCGGCGACACCCCCGCCGGCCAGTGGGCTCAGGCCACCGTTGCGCTCAGGGACATGCACGTGCCCAACGCGCAGCCCCCCGAGGACAAGGCGACCCCTGCCGACATCACCGCGATAGAGATCTTCCCCCACCCGGTGGGGTATCCGGGTAAGGGCGTCTACGAGTTCCAGATCGATGACATCTCGGTCTCCGCCGCTGTGGCGGAGGCGGGAGACAGGCCGATCGACGCGCTGGTGGCACCGGTGCAAAACGGCGGCCTGGAAAGGCTCAGCGCCGACGGCACGGGCTTCGCCGACTGGACCTTCTCGATCAGTCGCGAGGCCAAGGTGAGCATGACCCCGGACAATGAGCAGCGCCATTCCGGTGCGCACAGCGCCCGGTTTCACAACGAGTCGCCGGTCTCGCCCCACGTCTACGGGCGGTTCGTGCAGCGGGTAGCGGTGCAGCCGGGCACGGCCTACCGACTCTCTTGTTGGGTCAAGGGCGAGGGCGTGCGCAGCGGCAATCATCTCACAGACTGGCAGAGCTACCACCTCGCCCTGCCTGCGGGTAGCTTCGACTGGACCCTCGTGCAGACGGAGCTGACCACCGCCGGCGACCAGACGTTGGTCGAGCTGGGGCTCAATGTGGTGAACGTAACCGACAAGCTCTGGATCGACGACATCACGCTGGCCACCGACCTCACGGTAGCTCAGGCCGAGGGGGGCGAGGGGAAGATCGGTCTGTGGTGTCCGGCGGCGGTGAGCACGGACAGGCAGGACGTGCCGGTGCGGGTGATGTGGCAGGAGACGCCCGGGGCCGGAGGTGAATTGCGGGTGCGTGTGCTGAGGGGTCAGGCCAGCGTGGCCGAGACCGCCGTGAGCGTCGCCGGCTCCGCCGGGGACATTGAGGTGTTCCTGCGTCCGGCCCCCGGCACGGAGCTGGAGCATTCCGTGGAAGCGCAGATGGTCTCGGCCGAGGGTGTCCGGATCGCCTCGGCCTCCAGGCCGCTGGACGTGCTCAGCGCCGCCTACGCCACGGAGCGTCTGGAGCGCTGCGGCGACTTGCTTCGCGAGCTAACCGGGGAGATCGAGGCCTGGGAGCGCGCGGGGAGGCCCACGGACTACCCGCTGGTGAGCAAGACGGTCGGGGAGAACTTCATGCCCTGGATCGCCGAGGACGTCTCGCGGGGCGAGACGGTACGGGCGCTGCAGCAGATCGAGGAGCTCAGCGAGGTGCTGAGGGCCGCCATCGCGCAGTGTCAGGCGCCGCCGCCCGCCGCCGCGCTCACGGTGCCGCGCTACCAGACGGGTGAGATCGAGATCGAGGGCGGCCATTTCGTCGCCCCCGTGCGATGGCCCGATGGGCGCGTGGAGAAGCGTCCTGTGTTCTTCAACGGCTACGGGCACTTCGGCTCGGTGAAACGCGACATCGAGAAGTTCCCCGCCTACGGGCTGAACATCTTCCAGGTGGAGTTCGGGCCGAGCAGCACGGTCGGGCCAGACCTGGAGCTGAGCATGGGGGCCTGCGAGGACTTTGAGCGGCTCCTGGCGCGGGCACAGGAGGCCAATGTGGCGGTGAACCTCCTGCTCTCGCCCCACTACTTCCCGGACTGGGCGCTGCAGCAGTGGCCGGAGCTGGGGGGGATCAACGGGGGCTTTCTGAGGTACGACATCGACCATCCCCGGTCGCGGGAGGTGCTGGAGGTGTTCCTGCGCGCCGTGGTGGCACGTCTCAAGGACAAGCCGGGGCTGCATAGCTACTGTCTGAGCAATGAGCCGGTGTACATCGACGCGCGGAAGAGCCTGTACAACACCGAGAAGTGGCAGGCCTGGCTGGCCGAGAAGCACGGTGACATCGCCACACTCAACGCGCTCTATGGCACCGAATACGGTGCTTTCCCGGAGGTTCCGGCGCCGGACCCCTCCAACCTCAGCCCGCGACCGGAGCTGTACGACTGGGTGAGCTTCAACGGACAGCGGTTCTCCGACTGGCATCGCTGGATGGCGAGTATCGTCCATGAGGTGGACCCGGCGGCCAAGATGCACGCCAAGATCATGAACCTGCCCTTCGGGCGGCATACGGTGACCTGGGGCAATGATGTAGAGCTGTTCTGCGACCTGTCGCAGATCGCGGGCAACGACTGCTCCAACAACTACAACCACGACGCAAACAGCCTGTGGGGCAATGGGTGGCAGGGCGAGAACCAGTACTACGACCTGCTGCGGTCCATGCGGGGCCAGCCGGTGTTCAACTCCGAGAACCACGTGGTGGCCGACCGCAACCGACGGCCGGTGCCGGGGATGCACATGCGCAACCTCATCTGGCAGGGAGCCATCCACGGTCAGGGCGCCAGCACGATGTGGGTGTGGGAGCGCACCTACGACAACAAGAGCGACTTCGCCGGGAGCGTCATGCACCGTCCGGCGTTCTGTGACGCCCACGGTCGAGCGGCGCTGGACCTGATGCGGCTGTCGCCGGAGGTGGTCCGGATCCAGGACGCTCCGGCCCGGGTGGCGCTGCTGTACTCGGTGTGCAGTCAGGCCTGGAACCCGGAGTACTCTGGCTGCGTCGGCCGTGCCTACCAGGCGCTGACCTTCATGGGCGAGAAGATCGACTTCATCACCCACCGCCAACTCGCCGCCGGGGAGGCCGGGCGCTATCGGGCCATCATCGCCCCGGGAGTGACCCATCTGGAGACCGAGGCTTACCAGGCACTGGCCCAGTACGCGGCCGGGGAGGGCAACCGGCTGATCCTGCTGGGCGACGACTGCCTGGCCTACGACGAGTACGACAGGCCACGGGACGTCTCGGGCCTGGTGGCCCGGCGGCTCCCCGCCCACGATCCACAGGAACTCAGGGCAGCGCTGCTGGACAACTGGGACATCGACCAACCCGTGCGCATCGTGGATCCCGACAGCGGCGAGCCTGCCTGGGGTGTGGGGTGGCGCTGGGCCAACGACGCCGAGCGCACGGTGGTCAATGTGTGCAACTACCTTTCGCAGCCGGCGAGAGTCCGCGTCCAGTGCGAGGGCAAGACGAGTGCGGTCAACCTCTTCACCGGCGCCGCCGTGGAGGGAACGGTGGAGCTGCAGGCGATGGAACCGCTCATGGTGGAGATGAGGTAGTAGGGATTGGCGCCCACCGCCGATTCGATCACGTTGTCAACGGAGGCCCCGGACGATGCTGGTTCGTGTGATGACCTTCAATATCCGCAATTGCATCGCGGATGACGGCACCAATAGCTGGGAGTTTCGCAAGCGTCTGCTGGCACGGGCGATTGAGGATGAGGCACCGGATGTGATGGGGCTGCAGGAGGTGTTCTACCGGCAGAGGGAGTTCCTGGCCCGGGCGCTTCCGCAGTACGAGCAGTTCGGGGAGCACCGAGGGGGCGGGCGGGAGAGCGAGGCGGCGCTGCTTTGCTACCTGCATGAGCGGTTCTCGCTGCTGGAGGGTGGCAATGTGTGGCTCTCCGACACCCCGGAGGTGGCGGGCAGCAAGACCTGGGGCAACCGCAATGTGCGCATGGCCACCTGGGCCCGGCTGCGGCGACGGGATGACGGGGCGCGGTTCTTCGTGGTCAACTGCCATCTCGATCACCAGGCGGAGCTCGCACGTCGCAAGGGCGCGGCGCAGCTATGCGATCTAGTGCGGGATAGAGCCGGGGAGGACCCGGCGATCCTCATGGGCGACTTCAATGCCTGGCCCCACACCCCGGCCTATCAGCTTCTCACCGGCGAGCTGGACTGGGACGGGACACGCGGCGAGCTTCACGACGCCTGGGAGATCGCCGCTGAGCGTCCAGAGGACACCCGGACTTTCCACGGCTGGGGGGAGATGGGGGAGGTGGGCGAGCAGGCGCGGATCGACTGGATCATGGTGCGCCCGCGGCTGGAGGTTGTGCGCGTCACGCGCCCGACCTATCGGGAGGGCGACCGGCTGCCCTCCGATCACTATCCGGTGGTTGCGGAGGTCAGTCTGCGCGCAGACGGCGAGCAGTAGCGCGGTGGTCCGCCGGGCGCACGTGCGCTGCTTTCGCGTCCCGGTCGGCGTGCGGCGCGGTTCGCGGCGTCGGCACTCCCCGCCCTCGGGGGATGCGGCGGCCGGAGCGGCGGGAGCGCAAAGGGACTGCAACGCGAGCGTGAAGACCGCTCCGGGGCTGTGGCCATCGGCTCCAGATTGGGTATGCTTGAGCACAGGAACGCTCAGTGAGCCGCACGGAGGCGCGGGGCGTTCTCTCTGTGAGTGGAGGTGAGGGCTCCCCGGGACCGGCGCATCGCGCCCCCCCCGGAACCAGGAGCAGACCCCACAGGGACTCAAGGAGGAGCGCACCGTGAGGACACAGCTAGTACCCAGCCTTTGGCCCAGCCGCACTCCCCCCACGCCACCGGCGGTTGCAGCGGGCCTCCAGAAGCTGCTGCACGGAGACGCGGCTCCGGGCCTGAGCGTCACGTCCGGCAGCCAGAGGGCGCAGCTCAACGCGCTGGATGACGGCGTCCAGAGGGCGATGGACGCCGGGAAGGCCGCCCAGGCCGCGCAGATCGGTGTGCAGGGGCTCACCTATGCCCTGCAGGAGGCCCGCGTGGCGGCCGAGTTCGCCGCCGACAAGCCCAGTCTGGCCGCCGAGGACCGCCGAGCACTGCAAGTGAGACTGGGAAGCGCCCTCGAGGCGCTCGACAGGGTCGCCCGGCACACCGGCTACGGCGAGATGAAGCTTCTGGACGGCTCCCTCGGCGCCGACTCGGCGGAGGGCGGACTGACGTACCGACCCCTGGACGAGAGCAGACGAGAGTTCCGGCTTACCGTCGAGGACCTCAGCTCCAAGGGCCTGGGGCTGGAGGGCCTGGACCTGTCCACCGCCGAGGGCGCCAAGAAGGCGGTAGAGGCCATCGCGCGCGCAACCGACAGGGTGCAGTCGCACGCCTCGAGTCTGGAGCGGTTTCGCGGCAACGTCGAGGAGATGCTGCGCGCGGTGCAGTCGGTGCGCAGCGGCACGGTCACTCCCGGCTCCTCGCTGCAGGAGGACTACGGGGCGGCGCTGCGCCAGACGCCGACGATCGACAGCGGCCTTGCCCTCGCCGCCGCCCGCGCGAGCACAGAGACGCTGATACGCCTGTTGGGATAGGACGGCCGCGCCTGCGGCAGAGACAAGCGGCCTCCGGGCACAATGAGCCCGGAGGCCGTTGCATGCTACCGCGCGGGCAGTACCTCGGCCACGAAGCCCAGCTCTTGCCGGATGCGGTCGGGGTTGTACACCGCGGCGTACTCATTGCCCGGTGTCTCGAAGTACGTCAGATCCACGTCGTCGCCCCACCAGTTGCGGAGCACGTCGCCGACCGGGTCGGCGACCCACGCCTGCGGCCCGACGGCGTTCATCACCCGGACCCCCGGCTTGTAGGCCGACTCGGCGGCCAGAGTGAAGGCCCGCACCGCGTCGCTCCGGGCCATGATCGTGATGCTCCCCAGCGCCCACTGGCCGATGGGTCCCACCGTGCGCAGAGGCGGCATGCTCTCGTCGGGGGCGATCGAGGCCAGGCGGAGGTCGATCACGTCGATCTCAGGGTTCTGCCGGCTGTAGTAGCGGGTGATCTCTTCCATCAGGTACTTGGCCACCCCGTAGCCGTCGCGGTCCAGGCAGGGGTGCTCGTCGGGGATGGGAAGCTGCAGCGGCCGGAACTGCGTGCTCTGCATCCCCACCAGGGCGATGGAGCTGGCGCACACGAACTTCTTGCACCCGCGATCCATCAGATAGCGCATCAGGCAACGGGTGCCCTCCACGTTGACGAGGATGCCGTCGCGCTCCAGACAGCCTCCGGTCACCGCGCCCAGATGCACGACGGCTTCGATGGAGCGGTCATCGAGCCGGCGCAGGTCCTCGAAGGCTCCGAAGTCTCCCCGCACCCACGGGAGATCCAGATTCGGCCTGCTCCGGCTCATGCAGATGACCTCATGGGTCTTGGACATCGACTGCGCCAGCGCGGTGCCGATGAACCCGCTGGCCCCTGTGATCAGCACTGTACCCATCTTCGTCCTCCCGAAATGCGTGGCTTTGGGCCGGTATTGGCCGCTCTCGCGGCACGGAACTCCCGCCGGCGCCGCGCTATCCCCCGGCCGTCCGCCCCGGTTACTGGGCCCACGAGATCACCACACCCACAAGGTCTCTGTCCTGCCCCTTGTTCATGGCGTCATACAGCTCCGGCGCCTGGGTGCAGTCGATGCGGTGGGTGATGGTCTTCTCCCACTTCAGCGCCCCCATGGCCATGTTTCGCACCACCGCCCGGCGGCAGGGCTGGAAGCCGTCGTCGCAGGGGAAGAACATCTGCAGGCGCTTCCCGTGCGGGACGAGGAACTTCATGGAGACCGGCTCGGCGCCGTAGTTGCCCTGCCAGACGAAGGAGCCGAAGGGGCGGCAGAGCTCGATGGCCGCGTCGATGCACTGCGGAAGACCGGTGGCCTCGAACACCACGTCCGCCCCCTCGGGGGCGATCTGGTGGAAGCGCGCGGAGAAGTCCGGCTGGGAGCCGTCGAGCACGTGGTCGGCGCCCATCTCACTCGCGATCTGCAGGTTCCTGTGGCTGATGTCGATGGCGATCACCACACAGCCCCGCTGGACGCAGGCGGCGATGACCCCCAGGCCGATGAGGCCCGCGCCGTAGACGGCCACGGTCTGCCCCATGCGCGGATTGGCCATGTCGGTGCCGTTGAGGCCGACCGCGGGCATGACGAACATGCTGGCCACATCCATGCCGGCGCCCTCGATCACGTGGTCGGCGCCGTGGCTGGTGTGCGGGCGCAGGACGGCGTGGGAGCAGTGGGAGCCGGACACGCAGGAGACCCGGCCGCCGTCGGCAAGAGCCATGTCGTTATTGCCACGGAAGTAGACTCTGTCGCCCACCGCGAAACCGGAGATGCCCTCCCCCACGGCCTCCACCACACCTGTGCCCATGTAGCCCGTGCACAGGGGATAGGGCCCCCAGGAGATCTTGTTGCGGATCAGGGCGAACTCGGTGCCGCGACTGACGCCGGTGAAGTGCGTCTTGACGGCGATCTGGTCACTGGCCGGTTCCGGGAGAACGACATCCTCGAGGCTGAAGTGCTGCTGCTCGTCGCAGATCAGGGCCTTGGCTTCCATGGGTATCACTCGCAAAGGGGATTGTGGGCCTAAGGGCGCGATGCGGCCACAGGGCCGCGAGCACGGGGGGTAGTTCGTCGTCGGGGAGTGGTTCACCTGTGGGGAGACTGCCGGGGGGTCAGGCGGGCCCCTCACCAACGGCGGCACCGACGGCAACGGCGCGGAGGCTCAGCTCGGGTCGGTGCAGGGCTCGGTCGGCAGTCGGGCAGAGCGGGAGGGTGGCGAACGGCCGCGGGGGGGAGATTTGCCGCGAGTCGGTGCCACGGCCGGGCGGCGACAACGAGAACGGCGAACAGCAGACGGCGGACGGCACGGAGGCGGGCTGGAAACTCAGATCATGCAGGTTCTGGGCAGGCGCCGACTCGCGTCGCCTCACCCCCCAACCCCCCTCTCCCTTACTCGCCGATACGACCGGCGAGACGGGAGGAGGGGGGAGAACGGCACTATTGCGAGCGATAGAGGCTTTACTGCGGCGGGATGTGGCATCAATGCGCTCATGCATAATGTGAGTGGAAAGCCCGATCCCGCTTAGCGGGACGTTCACGAACGGCGTGATCGCGACCCCAGAACTTGGTTCATCTGTGCAGAGGTCGGTGCATATAGGCATCTCTAGTCCGAGGGCAGGCTCATCTCCCAAGCCCTGAGGTCCTGCACCGCATCGCGGGGGCCGATGACGCCGATGCGGGCTCGCTCCACGGCTCCGGTGCCCGTGAGCTGCTGACACTCGATGAGCTGCTCGTCCAGGTAGAACTCCATCATCCCGCGCCGGGCCAGGAGGCGGAACCGCGGGTTGGGGGGGAAGCTCCACTCGCGGTCCACCCTCTGCTGGGGGCCCCAGTAGTCGCCAAAGGCATCCATCTGGCCGATCTCGGCCACTCCGCCCGGGAGTAGGCGCACGGCGAAGCCGGTGGCTCCGGCATACAGGTAGACCCCCGCGACTTCGCCCATCGCCAGGGGCATCTGGATGGTGCCCTCCGCCACGATGCCGGTCCGGAAGTTCAGATAGTCGGTGACCAGCATCATCGCCGGGGTGGCCGGGCCATTGCTCAGCACCGCAACTTCCTCGCCCTTGAGGGCTTCATTGCCCTCCCAGTATTGCAGGCGCAGCGTGCCTTCGCTGTCCACCTCGGCTCGCTTCAGCGGTGCGGCGTAGACGCCGCCGGGCGACATGGAGTGGTGGTTCACCAGGAGCCCTTCGGGAGTGGCGAGAAACCGGGAGAAGTACGTGTTTCCGGCATTGAGGAGGCAGGGGTTCTTGGGGCTGCGCCGGTACGGCCCGGCGACGTTGTCGGCCACGTAGCTCCACATGGCCCCATTGCCGCCGAGCATCGCGTACACTCTGTCGCCGATGGGCCAGAAGGCCCCGGCCTCCGTGGCCTCGGGCTCGAAGGTCGGGGGCTCCATGGCGTGCCAGGTCAACCCGTCCTCGGTATAGCCCAGAGCCATCGGGGCCGCGGTCCAGATGCCGTAATAGCCGCCCTCCGCCCGCGGCATGGGGTAGATGCAGTCCCAGCGTCCGTATTTGTCGTAGTGCCACTCGTCGGCGCGGAACATGTGCTCGTCGCCGAACTTGTGCCACTCCACCAGGTCCGTCGACCAGGCGAACAGGATGTTCTGGGTCTCGCGGCCGTTGGGGTCCTGACGCCATTCCGAGTAGTTGCAGACGAACAGCCCGCTGCGGTCGAAGTCCGGGGCCTTCCAGACCGCTCCGGTTCCCAGGTACCGCACCATCTGAGATGAGGCCCGCAGGGCCCAGCCCTGGTCGTCGTAGTGCACCCCGTCGGCGGAGGTGGCGACACCGAAACCCTCACCCAGCCGATCGCCGCTGATGAGGTAGTAAAGGAAGTATGTGCCGTCGTGGTGGAAACACCAGGTGTCCCACTGATCGGTGACCTGCTCGGATTTGAAGATCATGACCCGAAGCCTCCGGGAGTCGGCGAGTTGCCGGTCAACGGCGGCGGCGCGCACTGCGCCAGATACGGCGGCGGCACCGGCCACCGGTTGCCCCATACCACAGGCATTACGGCACGGCGACCGCCGGGCTGACTCCGGTGTTCCCGTAAGGGCCCCTGTTCAAACAAAACGGGAAGCGGCGGATTAGCAAACGGATTGTCGGAGCCCACTCGAGCGGAGGTGGTCAGCGGGCCTTCAGGGAAGCGAAAGGACGTAGATACTCCGCTGCATCAGTGCGTGGGATGTGGGGCGCCGGCGGGCGGTCGTCGCGCTCAGTCGTCACGCGCCCTCGCCGAGCCTCTCTCCCAACGCCGGGAAGGGTTGGGCCAAGAACCGATGACGTTCGGCGCTCGCGCGCCCCACAGGAGGCAGTCATGGCCGATAGCGACAGACCCAATATCCTGTTCATCCTCGCCGACGACCACGGCGCCTGGGCCCTGGGCTGCGCCGGCAATGCCGAAATCAAGACCCCCAATCTGGACCGTATCGCCGCAAGCGGCGCGATGTTCTCGAGCTTCTTCTGCGTCTCACCGGTCTGCTCGCCTGCCCGGGCCTCGATCCTCACCGGCCGCATCCCCTCCCGGCACGGGGTCCACGACTGGCTGCGGGCAGGGAGCTCCACCATCGAGCCGGACCGTGATGGCCGGTTGACGGACTACCTCGAGGGCCAGACCGCCTACTCGGAGCTTCTCGCGGCCGACGGCTACCTCTGCGGTATCAGCGGCAAGTGGCATCTGGGAGACTCTCACCACCCCCACAAGGGCTTCGAGTTCTGGGAGGTGCACGCCACCGGGGGCGGCCCCTACTACGGGGCGCCGCTGATCCGCGGGGGCGAGGTTTGCCGCGAGGAGCGCTATGTCACCGACGTCATCACCGACAACGCCCTTGAGTTTCTGGACCGGCGAGCCGGCGATGAGCGTCCGTTCTACCTGAGCGTGCATTACACCGCCCCGCACAGCCCGTGGGAGCGCGAGCAGCACCCGCGCGAGGTGTTCGACAAGTACCACGCCGACTGCCGCTTCCACTCCGCTCCGCAAGAGCCCATGCACCCGTGGCAGATCAACTCGGCGCCGTACGGACACGACGAAAGCTCGCGCCGCAACCACCTGAGCGGCTACTACGCGGCGATCACCGAGATGGACCGCAATGTGGGGCGTCTTGTGGACCGGCTGGAGGCGCAAGGCCTGCGCGAGAGCACGCTGGTGGTCTTCACCGGAGACAACGGCATGAACATGGGCCACCACGGCATTTACGGCAAGGGCAACGGGACCTTCCCTCAGAACATGTACGACACCTCGGTGAAGGTCCCGATGCTCATCTCGCGTCCCGGGCACGTCCCGGCAGGCCTGCGCTGCGACGACCTGCTCAGTCACTACGATGTCATGCCCACCTTGTTGGAGTACTGCTCGGTGGGCAATCCCGAGGCCGCGTCGCTGCCCGGCCGCAGCTTCTCCGCCCTCCTGCGCGGCGGGTCGCCGGAGCAGCGCGAGGACATCGTGGTCTTCGACGAGTACGGCCCGACGCGGATGATCCGCACCCGGACCCACAAGTACGTGCACCGCTATCCCTACGGCCCGCATGAGCTATATGACCTGCAGGCCGACCCCGACGAGCGAGAGAATCTGTACGACCGCGAGTCAGCGGTGGCTCGGGAGCTCAAGGGCAGGCTGGAGGAGTGGTTCGTGCGCTACTGCGACCCGGCGCGGGACGGCTCACGAGAGCCCGTCACCGGCAAGGGCCAGTTGGGCCTGGTGGGGCCGGCAGGGAGGGGTGAGAGCGTGTTCGCCGATGACTGGCACTACCTGGGGGACGGCAGGGACGGCAGGG
>CAZXDD010000130.1:0-14579 GCA_964639415.1 uncultured Armatimonadia bacterium | reverse complement strand
CGGCGGGGTACAGGCCCCCGCCCTACAACGACAGACGACAACGCCCGACGGGCTGGAAAGCCCGCCCCACGACGGCGAACCGCCTACGCCCCCTACCGCCGCCTCTCCTCGTACCTCTCCCGCACCTGCTCCGCCGTCAGCGCCCGGTCGTAGAGGCAAACCTCGTCCATTACGCCCTCGAAGTACGCCCGAGCATGGCCGGGCTGGAAGCTCCCCAGGACCAGATTGCCTGTCGAGACCCTGATCCGGCCCGGACGCGGGAGCGAGGCCTGCTCCTCACCGTTGATGTAGATCCGCATCGTCTCGTTGTCGTATGTCGCCACCACATGCGACCATTCCCCCACCGGCAGCGGCTCCGGACCGCCGACCATGTGACTCCAGTCCGTGACCGGGATCTGCCAGGCCACCTTGCCGCCACCCAGGCCCAATCGGTAGCCGGTGTCCGAGCCCGCTACGGTGTTGACGAGCCACTGGTCCGATTGCCCCTCCTCCGACGGGTTCGCCCACAACTCCACCGTGATGCCGTCCTCGGGGAAGAAGAGCGGGTCATTGCCCACGCTCACTGCGCCGCCCCTGCACAGGAACCCTTCACCCGCAACGCCCGGGGCACTCTCGAACCCGTGCTTGAAGCCGTGGAAACCGGTGGGCGCCGAATCGAGACACACGATCTCATCGCCCTCGTCGAAACTCCAGTGGGCAAGCAGGCTCCCCTCGCCCTTGCGCTCCTTGGGCGCGGCACTGAGAATGCCTCTGCTGGCGCGGTAGACGCGATCCGGCGTCTGCAGGCCCACGTCCTCCGGCGTGATGTCCACGCAGGGCTCGGCGCCGGGGCAGAGCACCTCGCGGATGGCGTCCAGGTACTGGAAGCCGAAGCCCGCGGTGGGCTCGATGTAGTGGCCCTCCCCGAACTCGTTCCAGTTGTCGAAGACCAGCAGGCGCTTGTCCAGACCGTTGCCCGGAGTCCTCTCGATGAGGTCCCTGGCGCTTTGCACGGCGGTGCGGAAGCTCTCCGCATTGGCCCCGGCGATGTACCCCGAACTGGGGCCATGCCACGGCCGTGCGTCCCAGCCCATCATCACATCCACGATGTCGGGCAGGGCGCCGATCTCCTTCTTGCCCTCCCAGATGCGGAGTTGATTGGGCACGCTCTCGGCGTAGGGCCTGGTGACGGCGCCGTCGGGGTCTCGCCCCGGCGGGGTGTCGGTGGGCCCGATGAGGCCGTAGGCCGAGCTGGCATCCCAGCCCTCGAGGGCCATGCGCTCCAGCAAGTTGCGGTCCGCCGAGCCCACGCAGCCGATGATGGTGAGCCCCTCGAAGCCCTCCTTGCGGCAGGCGGCGCGCATGTCGTCGAACATCGCCTTCACCTGATCCGAGCCGCCCACCGTCCCGGCGACGCTGCCGGGCACCCAGACGAACAACACCGGCTTGCCGTCGATCTTCAGGTACGAGGGGTGCTTGAAGTAGTTCTCGATCCAGTAGGGCAGGAGGTTTTGCATCATGTCTTCCCGCGACTGCACCCCCAGGGCGCAGCCGTTCTCCCACATGATGGTGAAGGTGAACTTGTCGATGTACCTGGCCCGCATCATGGCCTCGATCGCGTGGCCCAGGCCGTGCTTGACGTCGGGCCCGTAGTTGGCCCGGTACCAGCAGTAGATGAAGCCCTGAATGCCGTGCTCCACCGCGTACTTGATGTGCCAGTCGGCGACTTCCTCCGTGCCCTCGTCGTACCAGCCGATGGCGGGCTTGCGCTCCGGCCAGTCCTCGATGGCGCTCCAGCCTCTGTGGGTGCCGAACTTCCACAGCGGGCAGTAGTGCATGAGGGTGGCCACAACCGGCTCCACCGGTTGGGGCTCCGGCACATAGTCGGCGGCGGGGAGGTCCAGGGGGGCGGTGACGTTGAGCTCACACGAGGCGGCCGCCGCCCCAGCGCCATCAGCGCCGACGGTGACCCGGGCGGTGCCGCTCACGGGGCCGTCGGCCCGCACCTGCCACTCGATGTTGCGCGTGCTGTCGTACGCCAGGTCGGGAACCGCGATCACCGGCGACCCCAGCACTTCCATGCCCTCAGGCAGTTGGAGCCTCGCCCGCACGCCGGTCGCGGGGGCCCCAAGACTGCGCACCACGGCGATGATGCTCTCTTCCCTACCGGCGCGCAGAGCGGCGCGGCCGGGGGTGACGCTGCGCACATGAAGATATGGCCTGCCACGAGCCTCGGCGGAGACCCACACGTTCCGTAGCGTCAGCTCGCGCGGCTCGTCCTCGGTGAGAGACAGTGACAATGACCTCAACGTCCCCCGCCAGTTCGGGTTGCTCGAAAGGTCCACGATGGACTGCCGGGCGGTCTCCCAGATGGGGAACGACACGGACCCGGAGCCGGCGTCGGTCAGGAAACTCAGCACGGCATCCTGGGTCCCGGGGCAGACCAGGTCCAAAGAGACATAGCGGCGTTTGGAGACATCCAGTTGCAGGCGCGGGTTGATGACCACGGCGGCCGCCGAGGGCAGCTTAGCCTGCAGCGCCCCGTCGGTCACGGACACGTCGGCTCCCAGGCCGCCCGTCCAGCCCTCCCAGCCCTCGGCGGCACCGAACGCCTCCTCCGTGACGCGCTCCGCCTCCGGCGTCTGCGCGGACAGCCGCTTGGCCAGCGCCGCCTGGGCCGCACCGCCGCAGCGGATGGTCAGATCGTCGATGCGACAGTCGCAGGAGGCGAGCTGCAAGGGGTTCTCGGTGGGCAGCACCACCCCTGTACGGGGTGCGACGGACTTCTCGCCATTGGTCTCCAGGCTGATCTCGGTCCCGGTCCAGCGTGCCACCAGGTGGTACCAGGTACCGACTTCGGGCACGATGGTGCGCACCCGTGACTCCCAGGAGTTATTGACATAGCAAAAGAACGCGAACCTACCACCCTCAGACTCGGCGTCCACCCGGAGCTGGTACTCCTTGTCCTTCAGCACGATGTGCTGGTATCCGGTGGCGGGGCGATCGAAGTACACCCAGCAGTCGATGACCAGGCCGGGGGCGAGGTTCAACTCCGGGCGGCTTTGCACGGTCAACGGCTTCCACTGAGGGTCCAGGGCCTGGCCCCTACGCCCCTCGACGAACTGCGCCGGGCCCTCGGCGGCGCCCACGGTGCCGGTGGCGTCGGTGAGGTCGCCGTCGAAGGGGAAGTGGACGATGACGTCGTCGGTCTGAGCCCAGATCAGGGCGGCCGGGAGAAGCAACGTCAGGGCGGCAAGGGTCGTCATGCGCATGATAGGAGGCTCCTGGTGAATGGTACGGTAGTATTGCCGCATCGGGGCGGCGAGGACCTTCCCGGGACCCGCAGCCGTTGTCGTCTGTCGGCGGCCCATCGGGGCTGTACGGCCAAAGGCGCCTCACCCCCCGGCCCTTCGGGCCTCCCCCCTCTCCCTTACGCCGCACACGACGCGGCGACGGGAGGAGGGGGGAACGGCAACGGGGCGCAGGTACCCGCCAGACTGGCAGCGAACAGTTGTCGACGCCGGGATTGCCACCTTGCTTGCAACAGATAGATCTGGCCGGGCGCGACCGCGGCGCGGCCAATGTCATCGGGGGAAACGAACATGCAAGAGCACATCGCAGCGGCACACAACATCCTGCACCGCCGCGCCCCCCTGGAATGGCACGACGGCTTTGCCCTCGGCAATGGCGCCATCGGGGCCATGCTATGGGGCGACGGGGACCCGCTGCGCCTCACTTTGGACAAAGTCGACCTGTGGGACCTGCGCGGAGACGACAGCTACCAGGAGCACCCCGACTGGAACTACGCCGGGCTGCGGCGACTGGTGGCCGAAGGCCGCTTCGACGAGGCCTTCGAGATCTTCGAGGGCCGGCAACTGCGGGACAACCCCGTGAAACCGGCGAAGATGAGCATCGGGCGCGCGGAGCTGTCCCTGGGGGAGGCCGTGGCGTACCGCTGCGGCCTGAGACCGGGCAGCGCCGATGTCGAGGGCACCGTGACCACGGCGGCGGGCGAACACCGCCTGCTGGCCTTCGTCTGCCGCGGACGCAATGTGCTCTGCCTGCGGCTGACCGGAGCGGCGCCGCAGACGCGGCTAACGCTGCGGCCGCTGTGCGAGCTCAATGAGACAGTGGCCGAGCTGGGGTATCCGGCTCCCGTCGTCGAGGACGAGGGCCCGGTGCGCGTGCTGTGCCAGTGCATCCCCGACAGCGTCAGCTATGCCGTGGCCTGGAACCCGATTGGGCCGGACTTTTTCCTCGCCATCGAGAGCGGCGCCACCACCGAAGAGGCGCGGGACAAGGCCCTAGCAACCTGGCGCGAGGCCAAAGACGCGGGGATCGACGCACTCCACGAGGAGCACGTGGCCGCGTGGCGCGAGTTTTGGAGCGCCTCCGAGGTACACCTGCCCGAAGCGCGGATCGAGTTTCTGTGGTATATGGGGCTGTATCTGCTGGCCTCGGCGGCGCGACAGGGCGAGCTGCCGCCCGGCCTGCAGGGGGTGTGGGCGATGGACGGCGTGCTGCCCCCGTGGCGCGGCGAGTATGCCGCGGACATGAATCTGCAGGAGACCTTCTGGCCGGCGGTGAGCACCGGGCATCTGGACCTGATGGACTGCTGGTGCGACTTCATGCGCGACTGCCTGCCATTGGCGCAGGCCTTCACGCGCCGGTTCTTCGGCACCGAGGGCACGTTCTGGCCCTGCGCTCTGGGGCCGCGCCTGACGGTGTTGCGCTGCTGGTACACGGTGATGTACGGCTGGAGCAGCACGGCCTGGCTGGGGTGGATGGTGTGGCTGCGCTGGCGTCACAGCATCGACCTTGAATGGCTGGCCGAGACCGGCTACCCATTGGTGGCGGAGATCTTCCGCTTCTACCACGCCAACCTGGAAGAAGGCGAGGACGGCTATCTGCATGTGCCGCTCTCCACCAGTCCGGAGTACCGCGACAACGCCCCCGGCGCGTGGTGCCAAGACCCGAACATCGACCTGGGCCTGATCCGTCGCTGCTGCGATTGGGTGGTGGAGATGGAGCAGGCGCTGGGCAAGGACGACCTGACCGCCGCGGCGCTGAAAGTGCGGGCCAGGCTGGTGCCCTACCCGCTCACGGAGAGCAAGGCGCTCTGCCTGTGGCCGGGCCAGGCGCTGGATGAGCCGCACCGACACCCGTCGCAGTTGATGCCCATCCACCCGGCGATGGACCTCACCATCGAGGGCGATGGCGAGACCCGGGAGATCATCAACGCCAGCATGGAACAGTACTTCTCACTGGGACGATACACCTGGGCCGGGCACACCTACGCTCAGATGGCGAGTTTCGGCGCGGTGATCGGAAGGCCGGAGTTCGCCTACGACTGCCTGATGCGCTTTTCCGAGTACTGGATCGGCCGCAATGGCCTGCACTTCAACCGCGACCTGCGCCGGACGGGCATCACGGCCTATTGCGGGGACGACCGGCCGTTCACGATGGAGGCCAACTGCGGCGTGGTGGCGGGCATCAATGACATGCTCCTGCAGGGCTGGAACGACATCCTACGCATCTTCCCGTCGGTGCCGGAGCACTGGCGCGACGTGCTCTTCCGCGACCTCGTGGCCGAGGGGGCATTCCGCGTCTCGGCCATCCGGCGAGCCAGTCAGACGGTGTGGGTGAGCATCACCGCGGGCGCGGCGCGCAGGCTGAAGCTCCGCGACCCCTTCGACGGAGTGCAGGTTTCGGTGGTAGGCGCCGAGCTGCGCCGGGAGGGCGACCTGTACGTGGGCGAGCTGGCCGCCGGGCAGCAGGTCGTGCTTTGTCTCGAGGGCGAGACCGGCGACCTCGCTGCGGCGATATCGGCGGTCAGAGGCAGCGACACCTCCCGGCTGGGCCTGCGCTGAAGCGGTCTGGCGAGCGGGACAGGCCCTGGAGCCAACTCGGTACCGTCAGGAGCGAAGGAGCATGGCGGCAAAGACCGGACGGCCGATCCTGTACCTATGGCTGCTTTCCGCTCTTCTCTGCGTCACCGGAGCCTGCGCCCAGGACAAGGCACCCGACGCGTCCGGCCGGGTGCCCGTCCACCTCGAGGCGCTGGAGGTGGATGCCGGCCGGACGTGGTCGGCGGAGGTCGTCGTTCCCGCCTTTGCCGCCGATGAGGCTCCGGTGCTGAGTCTGCGCGCGCGGCTGCAGACGAAGCACCCCGGCGGATGCAACTACGTGCTCCAGATTCTGCTGGCCGGAAGGGCGCTGACCGAAAACCCCATGCGCCCACGCCTGGTGAACAAGGCCCCGTGGTTCGATCCCCCCGGCACCGGCTACCACTTCTCATGGTACGGCGCACGGGAGAAGGGCTGGATGACCATCTTCTCGCCCGACTTCGAGGGCGACTGGGGTGGGTCCGGGCGCGACTACGAGTTCCGCTTCGACCTGTCGGGCCTGGTCGCGCCGGATCAGGTACTGCCCCTTGCGTTCAGGTACCTCAACCCGGACATCCCCGCCGCGCTGGGCGTCTCCCGGGCGCCCCTGACCATGGACCGCGTGGCCCTGGAGGTGTTGCCACGCGCCGAGGTACAAAGGCTGCGCAAGGAGGCGCAGGAGGGGCAAGAGCCCCGCGCGGTGCCGGTCACGACCACCCTTCCGCCCGACGCGGTACCGGGTGAGCGGCCCTACGAGATCGTGTGGTCGGGCCGAGAAGAGTCTCCACAGGCCCAGGTGGCCTTTGATGACCTGACCGGCTGGACGATGCAGGCCCTGGGCGACGGCGAGCTGGCGCTGGCGGCCTCCGTGGACCACCTGCTGTGGCGACCGCAGCTTGCGAAGTTCACCTACGGCGCGGGGACGGCGGACACGGTGGTGGAGATCCGCCCCCCGGAGCCCATCCTCATCTCCGAGCGCTTTGATGCGGCGAACCTCTGGCTCTACGGAGCCTGGGACCGCATGCACGATACGCCCCTGCGGATCGTGGCCCTGCTGGAGGATCAGGCCGGGCGCGAGGTGGAGCTTGACCTGGGCTCGGTGACCGCCGCCTACTGGGGCCTGCAGCACGGAGTCCTGGCCCCGGAGGTCGCCGGGGCCGCGCAGTTTCCCCTGAGGTTCACGGCCCTGCGCATCAGCAACTGCAAGTCCGCTATCGCGCGCCACGCGTACCTGGAATCCCTGGCCTTCTACCGTCAGCAGCGCAATCCGCAGGCGCTCCCGGCCCGCCGGGAGTCCCCCCTCTTCCCCACCTCGGAGGACGGCATGCTCCCCACTCCGCCGGCCGGCGTCGTCACCGGCGCCACCGCCGTGGGGAGCGGGGCACGGTTCAGCGGGCAGTTCGGAGCAGACCGTGTCCAGTTCCGCGTGCGCCCGGAGGCCGGGGTGCTCGACGGAGTGACGGCCCGGTTCAACGAGGGACGATGGCTGCAGCCGCTGGCCGGCGGCGGAGTGCTCCTCGCCGGCGACGATAAGCCCGCAGACAGGGCCGAGGTGGTCTCCTCCTCGCTCGAGGACGGGCGGCTGAAGGTGCGCTGGCGGCGGGCGGACCCGGCGCAGCCCACACAGTGGGAGGCCGAGTACTCCCTGCGCGGGTGCACGCTGGTGGTGGACGTGCGCTGCCCCGGCGGGCAGGCCACCGGCCTGGCTTTCGGGCAGGTCAGGGGGCTCGACGCCCCGCGGGGTATCGAGGTGCCGTACCTGCTGATGGGCCCCAAGCCCGGGCCGTGGATCGCATGTGATGACGGGCTGTTCGTCTCGGTGCTACCCGACTGGTACAACAGCGACTTCTCGTCGGTAAACACAGGGGTCACTGCGCCGCAGGGCAACCGCATCGGGCTGCTGCAGGGCACCACTTATCTGCCGCTCACCGACGGCCGTCGCAACCCGCTGCGCGACCGCGTGCTGGTCACGGTGTCCTCGGAGTTCGCCCACACCCTGCCCAACTCACGCAATCCCGTCTCTCCAAACCGCGAGCGTCTCGCCCCCTACCTCTTCTTCATGTCCGATCAACTCACACCCACACTCTATGAGAGCCTCAAGGGCTTCGGCGTGGACCACCTCATCGCCGGCGACTTCGCGTCAATCCTGGTGGCCAATAACTACCCCGAGGGCTTCGCCGCCCGCTGGCGGCCCCACCCCTCTCTCACCATGGAGCAGGTGCAGGCCTATCGTCGCGGCATCAAGGACCTGGGCTACCTGTTTTCCACATATATGGATGTCACAGACTACTATCCGGGTAATGCGTTGTGGGATGAAGACAAGGTGGCGCTGGACGGTGATGGTGACTTCGTGGACGGATGGTGGGGCAACTACATCGCCAAGCCCACCGTGACGCCCAGTTTCGTGCGTGAAGTGGGGATGAAGTCGATGGAGGCGTACCCCTCGGACTGCGTGTACCTGGACGTGCACACCAATCGCGGCCCGGAGGCGCTGGACTTCGAGGCAGGGGCGCCGGGCGCAGGCATTGCCCGCAGCCAGGTCATCGCCAATGGCGACTGCATCGCCGAGGCGCGCGAGTGGTACGGCGCCACCATCAGCGAGGGGCTCTACCGCTGGATGTATGCGGGCATCTGCGATATGGACTACGCGACGCTGGTCACCACCGGCACCGCTGCGGAGCAGCCTCCGCTGGTGGACTTCGATCTTCTGAAGATCCATCCGTTCCAGCACGGGACGATGATGGGCCACCATCCGGACAGGTTCCTGAGCGCCGCCGAGCAGGCCGAGCTCACCGCGGATACCGGGGGCGGCCCGGCGCCGAACGCCTTCTACAGGTACATCGCCGGCAGCCTGGCCTACGGGCACATGCTGCTTCTGGGCTACTGGTACGTTCCACCACCGGCGCGTTTCATTCACTACTATACACTGATGCAGGGGGTGCAAAGCGAGTACCTCACCGACAACGCCGGCGCCATCGAGTACCACAACGGGGCCGAGTTCGTACCCACCAGCCGGGCGCTGCAGGACGGGCCGCAGCAGATGGGACGCGTCCACGTGCGGTACTCCCGCGGGCTGAGCGTCTATGTAAACTGCAATCCCGAGACGCCGTGGAGGCTGGTGGCGGACGGGCAGACCTACGATCTGCCGCCCTACGGCTGGCTCATCGTCAAGCCGGGGGAGATTCTGGCCTACAGCGCCCTGTTCAGCCGAAGGCGCGTGGACTTCGTGCGTTGCCCCGAGTACCTGTACCTCCATACGGGTGGGGCCCGGGTGCGGCGGGGGCCAGTCGAGGCCGAAGGCGCCGTCTGGCTCAAACGCAAGGGCTCCGGGTGGCGCGTGATCCCCTGCGGCGACCTGGGGCAGTGGGAGCGCTTCCCCGCCCCCGGCCTGCCCCCGCGGTTCAGCGACTATCGGCCCCGGGACATCCCGGCCAGGCGCGGGTGCGGCTACCTGGCGCTGGACACCTCCGAGCTCGTGGGCAGACCCTCCGCACAGGTGAAGGTAACCGCCCGCGATGGTACGGGGGCGCCTGTGGAGGGCGAGGCCCGTGTCCTGAACGATGGGCGACTGGAGCTCACTGTGGGAGAGGGCATTGCCGACTACGTCTTGCACTAGCCCCGGCCGGGGCATGGGCCCCTCGCCCCTGTTTCAGTTGTGGGCGATGATCGCAATCGGGCCGGGGCACCCGGGGAGCGGCAGGCTCCCGCCGCCCGGCCCGGCTTGCTTGACATCGCCACGGGCGGCCGGTAGAATCACCTTCGCCGGCAGCGGGCCGGCGAGGAAGGTACTGCGGTGACGTGCACACGGTGTCGTGTCGCGATGCGAGAAGCCCGAGGTACCCACCACAAGCAACGCAAGTTCACCTGTCCCCGTTGCGGCAAGGTGGCCATGCAGGCCACTCGCCCGCGGGGCAACCGGGGCATCTCAGGCAGATGAGTCACAACTGGGACGGACAAGTCGCCCCCAGACGACGCGGGTGCCCTCCATGGGTAGCCGCGCTTGTTGCTGTTGTCTTGCTGGGCGCCCTGTGGTACCAGGTGTTCGCGATGACGGGGCTGCTGTGGTGGGATGCAGGCTCGGCGGCGCCCCGCGTACAGCGCCCGGCTCCTCCGAAGCTCCCTGAGTTGCGAACCGACTGGGTCGATGTGGACGCGTACCTGGGCACCCACCCCGTCTGGCAACCCTGACACCCCCCGAGTCGTAGGACAACAGGAGGTAGGCATGTCATCCGAAGCCGCGGTGACCATCATCGGCGCCGGACTGGCGGGTTCTGAAGCTGCCTGGCAGGCCGCAGAGCTCGGGCAGCGAGTGGTGCTCTACGAAATGCGCCCGGGAACCATGACCCCGGCCCACAAGACCGGCGACTTCGCCGAACTGGTCTGCAGCAACTCGCTGAAATCCAACAACCTCGACCGGGCGGGGGGCATCCTCAAGGAGGAGCTGCGCCGCCTGGGATCGCTGATCCTCAGGTGCGCCGACGCCACCGCCGTTCCCGCCGGCAGTGCCCTGGCGGTGGACCGCGTGCGCTTCGCCACCATGGTCACCGAGGCCCTGCAGCAGCACCCCAATATCGAGGTGCGCCGCGAGGAGGTCACGCAGGTGCCGGACTTCGGCCCCACGATTCTGGCCTCCGGACCCTTGACCTCCCAGCCTCTGGCCCGCTCCATGTTCGGCCTCACCGGGGAGACATACCTGTTTTTCTATGACGCCATCTCGCCCATCGTGGACCGTGACTCCATCGACGATGACAAGGTCTTCCTGGCTTCCCGGTACGGCAAGGGTGAGGCGGCCTACATCAACTGCCCCATGGACGAGGCGCAGTACATGGCCTTCTACGAGGCACTCATGGGGGCCGAGATCTCGCTGCACGCCGATGTCAACCCCGACGAGCTGTTCGAGGGCTGCCTGCCCATCGAGGTGATCGCTTCGCGGGGACCGGAGGGCCCGCGGTTCGGCCCCATGAAGCCGGTGGGCCTTAGGGACCCGCGCAGCGGACAGCAGCCGTATGCGGTGGTTCAGCTCAGGGCCGAGAACCAGGAGTTGACCATGTACAACCTCGTGGGCTTCCAGACCTCCCTGCGCTACGGGGAGCAGGACAGAGTCTTCCGCATGATCCCGGGCCTGGAGAACGCCGAGTTCCTGCGCTACGGCCAGATCCACCGCAATACGTACATCAATGCGCCCACACTCCTGCACCCGACGTACCAGTTCCGCAAGCGGGAGGACCTCTTCCTCGCCGGCCAGATCACCGGGGTCGAGGGGTACATGGAGTCCACCGGCTCCGGGCTGATGGCGGGGATCAATGCGGCCCGGCTGCTTCAGGGCAAGCCCCTGCTGGTCTTGCCCCGCGAGACGGTGCTGGGCGCGCTGGCCCACCACATCACCACCGCCGACCCGCAGCACTTCCAGCCGATGAACGCCAACTTCGGCATCCTGCCGCCCTCCAAGGCCCAGGGGAAGAAGATGAGCAAGATGCAGAAGAAGGAAGCCCGGGCCGAGGAGTGCCTGACGGCGCTGGAGCAGTTCCGGGCCCAGACCGGGATTGGGGCCGGGAACTGAGAGCCCGGCGCCGGAGCGCAGGACAGCCTGGCCCCGAGCCGGGGGCGGTCCTGGGGCGCGGACCGGCGAACCGGCACGGTCTTGCCCAGGAGCCGACCCACCGGGCCGGACAACGCAGCACAAGGACAGAGCTGTGAGTGACGAAGAGGTTCGTGGCGGCTGGGATGTGGACGGTTTCCTGGGCTACCTCACGGGCCTGCGCCAGGTGGCGCCGCGCACCGCCGAGGCCTATGCCCGCGACCTTGCCGACTTCTCAGACTTCCTGGCATACCTGTGGAGCCCGGAGCGCGCCTATGACTGGACCGCGGTGGACTACAGCGTGGTCCGGCGCTATCAGGCGCATCTGACCCGACAGAAGTTCGCCCCCGCCACGATTGCCCGCAAGCTCAGTGCCCTGCGGATGCTGTTCCGCTTCCTGGTGGACGAGGGCGTCCTGCCCCACAACCCCGCGGAGCTTCTGAGTGCCCCGAGGCGGGGCCGGCACCTGCCCGAGGTGCTCCACGCCTACGAGCTCGCGGCGCTTCTGGCCGCACCCGATCCGGACACTCCGGCCGGTCTGCGCGACCGCGCGCTGCTGGAGCTGTTCTACGCCACCGGCCTGCGTCTGTCGGAGGTGGCCGGGCTGGATGCGGACCAACCCGACCTGGCCGGCCAACAGGTGCGTGTGGTGGGCAAGCGCAATAAGGAGCGGGTGGTGTTCTTCGGGAACCCCGCCGCTCATGCGATTGCTCAGTACCTCTTGGCCGGACGCCCCCACCTGGCAGGCGCACGCCGGGGTGAGCCGGACCGGGCGCTGTTTCTCAACCGCCACGGGGGCCGGCTCTCCGCCCGCGGGATCGCCCGGATCCTCGACAAGCACGTGCTGGCCACGGCCGAGGTCCACCGGGTCTCGCCCCACGTCTTACGTCACACATTCGCCACACATCTACTGGACAACGGCGCCGACCTGCGCACCATCCAGGAGCTGCTCGGCCACGAGAGCCTGGTGACGACGGGAATCTACACCCACGTCAGCGCCGAGCGTCTGAGGCAGAGCTACGAACGCGCCCATCCCCTGGCCAAGGACTGACCGGATAGGGAGGGGCGCGACGGAGGCAGCGAGAATGAAGGTAAGGTCAACCACGATTCTGGCGGTACGCCGCGACGGTGTGACGGCCTTTGCCGGAGACGGGCAGATCACCGTGGGTGACGCCGTGTTCAAGAGCCGCACCAACAAGCTGCGCACCATGCGGGAGGGCAAGGTGGTGGCCGGCTACGCCGGGGCCGCCGCCGACGCCCTGGCACTGTTCGAGCGCCTCGAGGCCAAGCTGGATGAGTATTCCGGCAACGTGCAGCGGGCCGCGGTGGAGCTGGTGAAGCAGTGGCGCATGGACAAGGCCCTGCGCCGCCTGGACGCACTCCTGCTGGTGGCCGACGCCGAGAGCCTGCTTCTGATCTCCGGCACCGGTGACGTCATCGTGCCGGACAATGACGCGATGGGCATCGGCTCCGGTGGCGGCTACGCACAGGCGGCGGCTCTGGCCATGCTACAGCACACCGACATGGCGGCCCCACAGATCGCGGAGGAGGCCGTGCGCATCGCGGCGGGCATCTGCGTGTTCACCAATGACCACATCACCGTGGAGGTGCTGTCACGTGATTGAGGGCGAACTAACTCCGCGCCAGATCGTGGAGCAACTGGACAAGTACATCGTCGGCCAATCGGCGGCCAAGAGGGCCGTGGCCATCGCCCTGCGCAATCGCGCCCGGCGCCGCGCCATTCCCGAGGAACTCCGGGATGAGGTCATTCCCAAGAACATCCTGATGATCGGCCCGACGGGTGTGGGCAAGACCGAGATCGCCCGCAGGCTGGCCAACCTTGCCAATGCACCGTTCATCAAGGTCGAGGCCACCAAGTTCACCGAGGTCGGCTATGTCGGTCGCGATGTGGACTCGATGGTGCGTGACCTGGTCGAGACCTCGTACCGCATGGTGGAAGACGAGTTCTACGACGATGTGTGGGAGGAGGCCGAACGTCGGGCGGATGACCGCCTGCTGGACATCCTCGCCGGCCGCGCACCGGCCTCCCGCGCCCATGCGCCCTCCTTACCCCAGTTGCCAATGGCCACCCCCGAAGGCGCCGATCTCGACGCCGAGCGGCAGGAGGCCCAGCGCCACGCCGAGCAGATCCGCCAGCAGGAGGAGCGCGTCCGCGACTTCACCCGCCGCAGGCTGGAGAACGGCGAGCTGGAGGACCAGGAGATTGAGATCGAGGTGGAGGAGTCCAGCCTCCAGACCATGCAGGTGTTCTCCGGCGCCGGCCTCGAAGAGATGGGCTTCAACATGCAGGACATGCTGGGCAACCTCTTCCCCGCCAAGCGCGTGACCAAGAAGACCACCGTCGCCGAGGCCCGCAGGATCATGAGCTACCAGGAGGCCGAGAAGCTCGTGGACCAGCACGAGGTGGCCCGCGAGGCTCTGGAGCGTGTGGAGGAGAACGGCATCGTGTTCCTCGACGAGCTGGACAAGATCGCCCACCGCGAGGGCGGCCACGGCCCGGACGTGTCCCGGGAGGGCGTGCAGCGCGACATCCTGCCCATCATCGAGGGCTCCACGGTCATGACGAAGTACGGCCCGGTGGACACCAGCCACATGCTGTTCATCGCCGCCGGCGCGTTCCACGTGTCCAAGCCCTCGGACCTGATCCCCGAGCTCCAGGGCCGTTTCCCGATCCGTGTGGAGCTGCAGAGCCTCTCGGAGGAGGACTTCCGCCGCATCCTGGTGGAGCCCCAGAACGCCCTGGTGCGGCAGTACACGGAGCTATTGGCCACTGAGGACATTCGGCTCGAGTTCACTCCCGAGGCCCTCCACGAGGTCGCCCGACTGGCGAAGGTCGTCAATGACAATACAGAGAATATCGGGGCGCGACGGCTGTACACGATGATGGAGCGTCTCCTGGATGAGCTGTCCTTCGAGGCGCCCGACGTTGCCCCGCAGCGCGTGGTGGTGGACGCCAAGTACGTGGCCGACAAGATGGGCAATGTCGTGGAGGACCGCAACCTGAGCCGGTACATGCTCTAGATGCCTATGTGCACCGACCTTTGCACAGATGAACCAAGCTCTGGGGTCGCGATCACGCCGTTCGTAGATCTGAAGAGCGTCGTGTAGGGAAAGAG
>CAZXDD010000129.1:0-14604 GCA_964639415.1 uncultured Armatimonadia bacterium | reverse complement strand
TACATCACCGCCGACGGCGGGATCGAGACGCGCTGGGCCCAGGAGGGTGATTTCGGCTACCGGACCAGCTACTTCCAGGGCAAGGACCTGGTCATCGCCCAGGCCGGCCTGCGGCTCTTGCGCGGTGAGCCGGGCGAGTTGCGGGAGAAGATGTGCGGGGTGCTGGAGACCCGCTGCCAGAAGCAGCCCGTAGCCATGCGCAGCGCCGGCTGCGTCTTCAAGCGTCCGGAGGGCGACTATGCCGGGCGCCTCCTGCAGGAGGCCGGCGCCAAGGGCATGCGGGTGGGCGACGCTCTGGTCTCACACAAGCACGCCAACTTCATCGTCAACGAGGGCAACGCCACGGCCCAGGACGTGCTCACCCTCATCGAGTTGGTGCGGGCCCGCGTAAGGGAGAAGTTCGACGTCGATCTCATTCCGGAGATCTGCGTCATTGGCGAGCCCCTGTAGTCCCGGGCCCTGCCGATAGCCTGTACCAAGCCACACGCCCCCGCGGATCATGCGGGGGCGTGTCGGGTTCTGCTGCCTCCATAGACCGCAGGTCGGCCGGGGCTACTTGCGGATCTCCAGCCACCAGCCCCAGTCCGGGTCGTTGTCGGGCTCGTGCAGCATCCTCACCTGCTCGATGCCCGCGGCCTTGATCTGGTCCACGATGTCCTTCTCGAAGGGCTTGCGCCCTCCGCTGCCACGGCCCGTAGCCTGCGCCCTCTGTCGCTCATCCTTGAGCCCCTGCAGGATCTCCGGGTCCAGCAATCTCGAGAACCCGCCGCCGATGTAGGCCACCCCACCCGGCTTGAGGATGCGGTAGGCCTCCTTGACCCCGCCGATCTGGCTGGGCCAGAAGAAGATGGAGCCGCGGCTCACCACGAGGTCGGCGAACTCGTCGCGGAAGGGCAGGTCGGTGGCATCCCCCTCGATGGGCAGTACCCGCCCGGTGAGGCCCGCCTCGTCCGTCAGCATCCCGCAGAGCCTGACGGCGGCGGGATTGATGTCGAGCATGTACACCGTCAGCTCCGTCTCGCGTGCCAGCGCCATGGCCAGAGAGCCGCATCCGCCGCCCAGGTCCACACAGATGCCCCGGGTAATGTCGTAGTCCTGCACGATCTGGCGGGCCAGGGCCGGGTAGATCGGGGCGAAACGGCCGGTGGCCGTCTGGTAGAATGAGTATTGGGAGATCAGCCAGTCCTTGTACCGGGCGCCCGCACCCTCGGGGAGCGGCGGCGGCCCTTCAGACTGCGCAACGGCCAACGGCAGCACCCAGAGTACGAGCACACCAAGGGCCAGGGCCGGGCAAAGACGGGGCATCCTAGATCACCTCTGCATGTCGGTGGGTCAACTGGAGACGTCTGCGGCCCGCCACGGAGCAGTCCGGGCCCGTGCGGGGGCCGGCGCGGAAGGCGGCAGGAGCCTTCCGGCGGGGGGTACTTCCGGGGAGGACGGCGCGACACCTGCCCGTAATGTCAGAAGCCTGCGGCCTTCGGCCGGAAGCGCGGATGACGGGCGGGGAACGGGTCCCGGCTACCGGCCACAGGCGGCGGCACCGCTCACGGCATCCAGAGCGGGTCGGGCCGCCAGCACCATCTGGAGCAGCTCGGCATGCAGTTGCCCAACCATCTCGGCCTGCTCCGCGCTGATTGGCCCGTACTTGCGCACCCTGCCAGGCTGCAGGTCATCCACGGCCGCGCGGACGCGATTGTGCAGGTTCGAAAGCCACACCATGGTTGCCGTGGGCGACTGCGGTGTCTCGTACCCCGCGAGCTCCTCGGGAGCGCACTGCACCGCCAACCGGCGCACGCGCTCGCGCAGATCGATGAGCGGCTGCAGGATGGCCGCGGTGTCATCGGCCGCGATCGCGGTGAGAGGAGCGCCGATCCCCGAAGGCGAGCGTCCCTCGGTGGCGGCATCCTCCATCTGCCGCAGCAGATGGCAGATCGTGGCATAGACGGACACCAGATGGCGTCTCTGCCCCCGGCTCAGCGGCATGTCGCCCATGTCAATCGGGCCATGTGAGCCCATCTGTCGAATCTCCCGGAGTGCTGTGAACTGGTAGTTTGTCGGTACGCGCGTGGCGCGTCTCGCCCGGGCCGAGCGAGGTGCCCGCCCGGCCCCTCCTCCCCACCGATCCTCAGGCCTCAGCGATGGACGCCAGATTCGCCTGTCCGGCACACTTCCGGCGAGTCCAGGCGCGGCTTGGTCGCTTCGGCACCCCCATCGCGGCGAGGAACTCCACGTGCCGGGGCGACAGTCAGACCGCCGCCCGGCCGGCGCGTTTGGCAGGGGTCATTCCCACATGCCCTCGGCTCCCGAGCGAGCCCCGGCGGCCAAGACCGCCTGGCGACTGATCATGCCCTGGAATCGGTTCTCGGCATCCACGACCGGTAGCCGCTTCAGGCCGTGGCGCGCCATGAGTCGTATCGCGTCCTCGATGTTCGTAAGCTCCGTCACCGTGACCAGATCCTTGGTCATGATGTCGGTGACGGACTTGTTCTGAGCGGCGGCCCACATATCGCTGCGGCGGGCAAAGAGGTCCCACAGGCCGCCGCGACGACCGGGAAGGGCCCGGAACACGTCGAGGTCTGTCACAATCCCGAGCAGGTGGTCATCGGCGTCCACGACTGCCAGGCGCTGCACACCCCTGGCACGCAGGGCCGTCACTACGTCGGCGGCGGTGGCCTCGGGGGCGATGGTGGCGCGCTCACGGGTCATGATGTCACCGACGGCCGCCGCCTGAGACGGGTCAACCGGCGGGTCGCCACCGGCGGGGATCTCGGCCTCGCGTCCCGCCACCATGCCCAGGACGTCCGCGCGCGCCAGCATGCCTACCAGAAGGCCCGCGCCGTCCACCACCGGCATGCGCTTGAGCCCATGCCGCAGCATCTGGCTGACCGCCGCGTCCAGCAGCTCCTCGTCCCCGATCGTCACCACCGGCCGGCTCATCACAAGCCCTGCGTCGAGATGCTCGATGCTCTGCAGATACTCGTGCAGGGGCTCTTGCTCCAGCTCAGCCAGCAGTCCGAGACGGACGGGCATGTGTGCGCGATCGATCAGGTCGCCCTGGGTGATGATCCCCACCGGGCGATTGGCCTCGTCCACCACCGGAACGGAGTTGAACCGGGCGCCGAGCAGGAGGCGCACCACATCACTCACCGGTGCCGCAAGCGCCACGGAGGTCACCGGCGAGGTCATGACGTCCCGCACCCGGAGACGCCGGGGAATGAGCCTGTCCTTGATATGATGGACCCGCACATCGGCCTGGCGGACGGTGAGGATCCCGTCGGTCACCACCGTCTCCAGGGCCCGCAGGAGGCGTCCGCACTCCGCGGACGGGACAACGATCTCCACCTTCACCGGCAGGTCGTAGGACAAGACCTCCAGGTGGCCACCCACCGGCTCACCGTCCTCGTACCCACCCGCGACGCCCTTGAACACCAGACAGCGGGCGGCGGTGCCGGCCTTCAGGACGTGGTCCACGGCGGCCTCCCACACAGGCCGGCCCTGGTACCTCGCGCGTTCGGCTGTGTAGATCTCGATGATGCTGTACGCAAGCGGCATCCGCATCTCCTCACACGATGCGCCCCGCCCACATGCCGAGCAGTGCGGCGATCAGCCCGCCCACATTGTGGGCCAGCACATTGGCGATCGCCGTCACCGTCAGCCCGTCCCGGGCGAAGGACACGGTCTCCAGCGCGAAGGTCGAGAAGGTGGTCAGTGCTCCCAGGAACCCCGTCATGAGGAACAGGCGCAACGAGGGGCTCAGACCGGTGGTGGCCCCCAGGGCGAAGGTGAGCCCGATCAGGAAACAACCCACGAGGTTAACCGCCAGCGTCCCCCAGGGAAAGTTGTCCCCGTAGAGTCTGGCGGCCGCAAGGCCCACCGCGTACCGGCAGCCCGCTCCGAGGCCGCCGCCGATCAACACCAGCAGCAGTTTCACCGGCCCTCCGTTGACCCGTTCCCGTTCTGCGGCATCTCACCATGCTCCCTGACACACAGAGCCCCTATGCACCGGAGGTGAATAGGAGCCCCCGACCCCATTGCGACGGCCGTCACTGTACCGCGCGCCAAGAAAGGTGTCAAGACGACGCGGGGAGCCGGCGGGAGGTTGACCCGGCGACGGGGGTGGGTCCGGCGGCCCGTGCACAGAGCAGCCAGAGACCCGGAGGGACGATGCCCTCCGGGTCGTAACCGGCGTCTGCCTGTGGCCTGGAGTACCGCTACTTCACCAGACGGACTTCACGCTTCTGGTTGTACGAGCGCATCCTATTGATGCGGAAGCCGGAGCCGTTGATGCCCACATTCTTCCCCATCAGGGCGCCGTCGTAGACCACGGAACTGCCGCCGTTGAACACGATATTCCCGTCCGGGGCGAAGATGATGCCCGCGTTGTGGTGCCCGCTCCCGTTGAATGTGATCGCGGTCTGCGAGGCGGCATCGGAGAGCGACACCTTGGTCGACATCAGCAGCAGGTCTTCCTCGTTGGGCTCGATGGGCGTGAGCGATGACGATGAGTCGAACTCGATCGAGCCCGAGGCGACGATGGAGATGTGATCGAAGCTGTGGTTGGTGCCGCTGATCTTGACGTCACCGTTCACGACATAGGTCACATTGGAGGGGAAGGTCTTGTCATTGCCGCCGATGGTCATGTTGCCGTTGACGTACACAACGCCGCTGCCGGGCACGGTGGCCGCACCGCCCTGAATGCTGATCGGACCCAGGAAGGTGGTAGCCTTGGAGACGAACTCATTCCAGGTGTACCACACCGGGTAGGCCTCGATGTCGTCTTCGATGATGCGGCCGCGGATGTCGTTGCCGGTCAACGCGATGCTGATCTCGCCCCGGTACTCGATGTCACCGGTGATGGTGTGACCCTGCCCGGTGAAATCCACCTTGCCGTTGGAGTGGATCATGCCGTCGATGTAGCTGCCGCTGCCGCTGTAGTCTACGCCCCAGTCGGAGTTCTTCTGGGCCTCCGCGTTCTCCTCGGCGAAGATGCAGGGCAAGAAGGGGTGCAGGTCGGCGACGGCCAGGGCCGTGCGAGTGACCGTCATGCCGCGCACACCGATGGCGTCCAGGAATGCGAACTTGGCATAGCACTCGGTGGTGACGGACACCCCGAAGAAGCCTTCCGGCATCACGCCGTAGCCCACGGCGGTTCCGCCCTCCTCGGTGATGGCGACACCGTTTTCCACGATGTAGACGGGGCTCTTGGCGCCGGTGGGCGAATTGGCCTGCTGCACCTCCCAGGTGGCGACGTCCACGACCCAGTCGTCGGGTCCCGAGACGGCCCCCGCGAGTGCCGCGGCGTCGGCAACGGACTGCGCCCGCTGCGCGGCGGCAACCACGGACGGTATGTCCACGGCCATGCCGACGAACACCAGCAGGACAATCAGCGATCCCGCTACGGCGACCAGGATTACGCCCCTGCGCTTCCCTCTGCGTCTGTACATAGTCATCCTCCACGAACGAAGGCCCCGGAAAAGGCCGAGCATCGCGCGACCCGGCTCGCCCCAGCCATGCGGGAAGCTGTCCCGCGGACTGCCGCCGATCACTCTCGCATCATACTCACAGCGCGACGGATCAGGTGCGTCTCACCACTGGAGCCGGTGATGAGGTTCATCAGGCCCGGCATGAAGTAGTGGTAGTCGTGCTCTATTCGGGCGCGGATGACCGCGCCACCGGGCGCCGAGTTCTCCGAACCGTTGGTGCCCAGGGCCGTCCACGCGGTCCAGCCGTCTATGTAGAAGTACGTATACTGCAGCGTCATCCGCACAGGGTCGACGCCTGCGTCGGTGGCCATGTCGGCGGCGATCGCATGCACCACGGCGGGCGTCTCGCCGGACGCGGCTAGACGGGCCGCCTCGCGGGCAATGGAATCCACCTGGACACCCGTCCGGTGTTGCAGGCCCAGTTCCAGAGCCCCGAACAGCAAGAACGCCAGAATCGGCGCAACCAGCGCCATCTCCACCATCACGCCGCCCATCCTGGACTGTCTGCGTATCCGAGCTGTCCTCGCTGCCAATGCCGACACTCCCCTGCCACGGTCTCCGGATGCCCCGGTCCCCCCCGGGTTGCCGACCACGGGAGCAAACGGGAGAATTGCCGCTACGGGACCCGGCATCCTGTTCATCGGCCGGCGAATGAAACCCTGGAACCAATCCCCTGCAACCTGACGGGGTAAGACCGCCGGGTCTATCTCGTTACGTGCCGGACGAGCTCTGTTTTTGCTCAATATTGGGCTGCATCAGAGGCATTCAGCGGTTTGTCTGGAAGTGGGTTCTGTCGAGGTGCGCACGGGGCACGCCAGGGGAGGCCGGCGTCGTCGCGGAGGGGAGAGGCCCGGAGCCTGCCCCGCGATCCACCGGCTACTGCCAACGGTGGGGTCTGACCGCGCGCTGAAGAGTCTACGGCCGTGGTCGCCGTAGCCGTGTTTCAGGGCCCCGCGACGCGCGCTCCCGCCGGTGTTCTCCCCGGGGAGAGCACGGCGGCGCTGTCGCTCTTCACTCCCAGCGGGCGAAGCGAGCGCCCGGACTCTGAGCGCCGCGGCAACGCAATACCGTGTGCGCCGATCTCCCTGCCCCCTGCCACGAACACTCGCACGCCCGCCTCGGTCGGCGCCACAGCGACGTCGGTCACCCCGCCTTCGCCCACCGGTTGGCGGGCGACGATCCGGCCGGCCCCGGCATCCACTACCACAATGTCCGTCCCCACCACGGCGGCGATGTTGGTGCCACCGACACAGATACTGCCCCGCACCTCTCCCGGCAGCGGCACCGACCACATGACGGCGCCGTCATCCAACCTGTGGCGCGCGATGGCTCCGCCGGTACAGACATAGAGAGCCTCTGCCCCCGTCTTCACATACGCACCGCGGGGCAACGGCTGCCGCCACTTCGTCTGCCCTGTGGCGAGGTCCACGACGACCGCCGCGCACTCTCCCTCGTCACCTTCGTCGCGCAGGATCGCGATGGTGCCGCAGACCGCAATCGGCGGCGCGTGCGGGCCGTACGCCGCGCGCATTGTGAAGCCGGGGAACAGGCTCTCGGCCCAGAGGGACCAAACCTCCGCCCCACTCTCGGCGTTGAGCGCGTGCAGTTGCATGGCCCAGTCCCAGACGAGGAGCAGGCCCGGCGCCGCGGCGGCGGGGGCTCTGTCGGCATCGCTTCGTCCGGCGTCGGAGGGCAGCGGCATGTCCTTGCGCCACAGCACCTCGCCCGTAACCGGGTCAAGGCGGCAGACCTCGCCCCCCTGCCAGAGGGCATACAGAACGTCTGTCCCGCCCCGCAGCCAGACGCAGCCCTCCTGGCTCAGGCCGATGGCACGGCTCCACAGCTCTTCGCCATCGGCGGCATTCAGCGCGGTCACCGTCCCGTAGGCTGTGGAAAACAGCACCTGCCGCCCGATGGGAAGCAGGGAGATGGGGGCCCGGCAGTGCATCGTCCACAACTGCTCGCCGGTCTGCGGGTCCATGGCGAACAGGCACCGCATGTCCGGCCCGTCGCCCTGTGCGACGAGTGGCCCCTCTTCCCCACCGGCCAGACGCCGGAAGCTCCAAGTGTGATCGGGCAGGGAGACGGTCCACGTCGGCCCCGTACCGGCAGCGGCCTTCATGGCGACGGCTTCCCGGGCTCTCTGGGCGGCGATCTCGAGCCGATCGCGCAGCGGATGGTCCGCCGGTGTGGCGGTCAGGGCCGCCTCGGCCAGGGACAGCGCTTCCTCGGGTTGCTCGAACTGCACATGGAAACGCACGATCTCGGCCAGTGCGAGAGTCTCCGCCGGCGTGCCCTTGAACAGGCGGGCCAGGTACCGGTGGCCGGAGGTGGCCTCCGCCAACCCGACCTGGGTCTCCACCGTTCGCGAGCAGAAGGCGTCGGCCGCCGCGGAGAAGTGCGGCGTCTGCGGCCCTGCGGCGAGGATCTCCGCCAGGCTGCGCAGGTCCCCCAGGCGGAAGCGGATCTCGTGCGCCGCGGGCGACTTGGGGCTGCGGGCGAGGGCCTCCTGCGCCTCGTGAGCGTAGTCCCGCGGGTCTTCCGTGGCCAGGACAACCTCCGCCGCTGCAGCCGGCAGGCGCGCCATCAACAGGCGCACCAGGCGCCACTCGGTGTCGCAGTTGCGCAGGTCGGCGGCGGTGACTTTGGCCTCGGTCATGAAGGCGCCATATCGCTGTTCCCACTCAGGGGCTTCGGGGGGCAGCCCGTCGGCGCCCAGGGGGGCGATGAACGGGCAGGCACGCAGGACCATCCGGCGGTAGCCATCGGTCTTCTCGCCCTCCCTGCCGAGGGGAACGAGGGCCTCGATCCGGGGCAGCAGGGCGCGCGCGGCATGGATCTGGCCGGCCTCGGCTTTCTGGTGGCAGGAGGCCACGAGCGCCTCCAGTGAATCGGGGAACCGCTCAGTCAGTCGGGAGTAGGCCTGCTCCGCGATCTGCGACTGCGACGGCCATCTGGGGCTTGTGGCCTGCTGCCAGATGCAGAACAGCAGCGCCGGACCACCGGGCTCCGCCAGGGGCTCCGCGCGCTGCAGGGCGGCGCGCAGCACCGACGGCGGGTACGGGTCCGCGTCGGCCGTGAGGTCCTCACGGCCCGCGAGGCACAGGGGCAGGACGGGCAGCAGGGCCGTCAGACCGGCCGTGTCGGTGTTGAGGCGATCGAAGTAGGGCCACACAAGCCCCAATCCGTGCACGTCAGCCATGGAGACCCACGGCGTCAGCAGCTCGCGCGCGCTGCGGGCAAGCTCGAGGTCTGGTTGGGCGCACGCAGCCAGGAACACGGGCCTGGCGACGGCGTACGCCACATCGTGGATACGCAGACGCACGCTGACTGTCCCGTGTCCCGCCAGGCCGCTGCGGTCCAGGGACTCGGCGCTCAGTGGGTACGGGTCGCGGTCGGGCAGGGGGACCTGCGCGAGCTTCGTGATCTGGAGGAAGGCCTCCTCATGGAGACCCATGACCGACAGGATGCGGGTGGCCTCAAGCCGGGCCACGAAGCCGATGATGCTGCCCTCGTAGTCCTCGGCCACCCGCAGCAACTCGTGGCGGACCTCTGCAAGCGAGGCCTCCGAGGAGGCAGGCCGCAGGCCGGGCCGTACGTCCTCCGTTCGACGTGCCACGGCCAGCGACAGCCGGGCGTACGGCACGTGGCCCGAGAGCGGGCACTGTTCAATAAGCTGCGCGAGCAGTCGCCTCCGCGCCGCGGTGTTGCCGCGCATGTAGTCGGCATGCCCAAGCAGCACCAGCGCCCGCCGATCCTGGCGGGCGACCTCGGCGGCCTCATCCAGCCCCGTGCGGGGGGCGGTGGCGGCCAGGGCCTGCGCCAGCTCCTCCTCCCGCGCCGCAGCGCCCTTCTGAAGCCGAAGACTGTGCTCGCAGCGGCTCCGCAGCTTGAGCGCCTCGGTGCGCGCGTCGCAGCCGTACAGGGGCCGGGCCTGCTGAAGCATCTCCATGGCGGCGGCGTACTGCTCGCGGCGGTGCAGGTCCTCGCCCAGGAGCAGGATCGCCTCCGGAGCCCAGCGCGTTGCGCGCTCCTGCGCGATGAACCCCGTGGCCACCGCGCCGGCTTGCTCGGACTCGCCATCGGCGAGCAGCTCCTCGATCCGCGCCAGCGCGACGCGTTGCTGGGCGCCGTCGGTGGCGGGGGGCCCAAACAGCGGCGCCAGGAACTCCGGTGTCCGCGGCCCCGAGAACCGGCGCTGCAGGCAATCGCGGAACTCCCCGGCGTTCAGGGCGCCGGGGCGACCGACCTCATAGGCGCTCCCGACCCAGCCCACGGCCAGCCGCGGGGTATCCCGGTCCTCGTACCTGACCAGCACGCAGCGCAACGGCCCGGCCGCCGGATGGGACACCTGCCCGGCTCTCATGTCGGTGGCCGGCCCCGCCACGGCCAGCGGCGTGCTCTCGCACAGGCGAGCGATGCGCCGGGCGCAGCGCCACGTCACATCGGCCGCCCAGGAGATGTCCCTGCCGGCTAGTTGGTCTTCGGCGCAACGGGCGAGAGCCTCCGCATCGTTCTGCAGTTGCGCCACCACTCGCACCGCCGGGCCGTCGATCTCCCACTGGGTCAGTCTGCCTCGGAGATCGCTGCACATGCGGGCGTAGGCCGTGAAGAACCCGGGTAGGGGCTCGACGATGCCGCTGTTGGCCCCTGCGCTGTGACAGCTCTCGACCCTCACCGCGTCCCCGGTGGGCGCGTGGCGCAACTGCACCCAGCCCACCACGCTGCAGTTGAGCATCCGCGCGGAGTAGGCTCTTGTGCGCGCGAAGGCCGGAAGGCCCGCGGGCTCGTCCTGCAGGCGCTGCAGGGTCTCGATCCACGCGCTTTGCAGTGGGGCGTACTGCGCAAGTTGCGGCGAAGGCGCTCCCCTGGGCACGGCGGCGGTGAGCTCCAGGCCCCCACCCGAGGCAGGAGCCTGGGAGAAGGCGTATTGCTCCGGGGCCAGGGCCGCCGGGAGGGCGGCGACGCTCTTGCCCCCGTCGCCAAGCGCCGCACGCAGGCGACCCAGATCGGCGAGGCTCTCGCGCGTCCAGTCCGGCCCCCAGACATCGTCGGCCCGGGCCGCAAGCTCATCGAGGCCCATGGCCTCCCGGGGGCCGTAGAGGTACCGGAGCATCTCCGACAGGTGCGCGTAGCTCTCCGCCAGGCGCCTGTCGGACTTGAGAGCCAGCGAGAGCAACAGCGCGCGGCGCAACTGACCGTCATCGCCGGATGCCAGGACACACTGCTGCAGATAGGCCACGGCGCCCCGGTACCCACGGGCGAGGTCCCCGGTTGCGGCGGGCGGCGCCGGGGTCTGCGGCACCGGCGCCGCAACCCCTGTGTCGTCAGACTCCAGGAGCGAGCACGCCTTCCGCAGGAGGGCCTCGTTTTGCTGTATCGCCGGCTCATCTTCCGCAGCGCGGAGGCGCTGGGTAGCGGTGAGGAGGCCGGTGCAGGTCAACTGCAACGCCGGCTTGAGATGCTGCTCCTGGGCCGCCGCGAAGGCCTGCAGGTAGGCGTCATACCACAGGTACAGCATGGCGTCGGCGGTGATGTAGCTGGGAAGCAGCGTGCCCCCGGCGAAGCTGCAGTCGTAGGCCTGCCGGGACGCCTCGGCCGACAGCACCAACATCTGCTCGGCCTCCAGCCGATCCAGCTCGGCATCGGTGGGCTGCACCTGGCTGAGGAACTGCTCCTCCGCTGTTGGCGGCAGCGAATCGTCGAGCCAGGCGAGAGCACCGTTGCCAAAGAGTGCGACACAGCCGGCGACAAGCAGCAGGCGACCGAGGCGTCTCATCGTGCCACTTCCTCCCGGAGCGTGTTGGGGCCCAGCGGGCCGTACCAGGCGAAGGTCGTCAGCCAGCGGCGAGGGTAGGGCCTTGTGGGGTCGCTGAAGTACAGGTCCCCGTCAAGGCACAGCACGCGTGGATCATCCGCGTGTGGGGCTGCGGGCAGAGCGGTGCCGGAGGTCGGTTCTGCGGTGAGTGTCTCCGTGTCGATGACATGCTGCGAGCCGTCGGGCATCGCCAGCAGGACGGCGGTGGGCTCGAGCCAGTGCAGGCGGTGCGCCGGTGGAGGCGAGAGCTTGGGTTCTGCCTGGCGGGCCGGAAAGCCCGCCCCACCGGCGGCCTCAGACCGCACGTCACTGGGGACAGAGGGTAGCTCGACCCAGCGCACCCACCCCGAGTTTGTGCTGACTATAGTCACGGCAGGCGCCTTGCCCGGCCCCCAACCCACTGCCGCGACGCTCTTGCCGTCCGGCGAGATCTCCGGGGAGTGCAACAGCGTCTCGGTCTGACGCAGGATGCGCATCAGCCGGCCTGCAAGGTCCACCTGCAGCAGGCTGCGCGTGGCCGCGCCGGCCTCGACGCTGTAGCCGGCTCCGTACACATCCAGGCTGCCGTTGTCATGCCAGCCGTGCAACTCCACACCGCGAACCTCGCCCATCTCCGCGCCGTCCGCCGTAACCCAGAGAGTCCGCCGCGGGTAGCCGCGGTCGTGCTGCTCGGGGGAGTCGGGCGCCGCGCTCTGGAAGGCGGTGTAGGCCAGCTTCGTGCCATCCGGAGACCAGATCGGGGCCTGAAGCGGCCACCAGGGCTTGCGGTGGGCGACGGTGCGCACCTGCTTGGTGTCCAGGCGCACGGCGGCGATCTGGCCGGAGGAGGTGACGAAGGCCACCTCCGACCCGTCCGGGGAGAAGGCGGGCGGGGTGTAGATACATGCGTCCTGCGCCACGACGCGACGGGCCGAGCCGTCCCAAGACATGACCTCGATGGCGGCCGGCCTGTGGGCCGCCATTGGGCCCTCCCGGTTGCCCCGTACCGACTGGCTCACACAGGCGACCCGTCGTCCGTCGGAGGAGAACACCGGCCAGTACAGGCTCTCATCTCGGTCGGCCGCGATGGTGATGCGCTTGCGGTCCGACAGGCGCAGCAGGTCCAGCCGCTCGCGGTTGTTGACGAAGGCCGAGTGCACGAGCCAGTTGGGACTGGGTGCGAAGTCGGCATCGCAGAAGAACTGCAGTGTTCTCCCTGGAGCCGATACGGTGCGCCAAAGAAGGCTTGCCTCGCCCCGCAAGGGCACCCACCACAGCTCGGAGGCCTCGCGGTTCTCGCCGGGCTTCGCCAGCCCGAGGGCGACCAGGCGTTCGTGCCCCGCGTCGCCGCGGACCACCACCCCGGAGGCGTCGGGGGCAAAGCAACACCAGTCCACCCTCGGCCGAGACGCCCGCGTCGGCAGATCCGGCTCGTCGCCTACGGTAGGCGGCCAGGCGCGGGTGGTGTCATCCAGCCTGGGCACGTGAGCCCAGGCCGCCGGGTCGTCCCGGGACGCCAGGGCCACCTCCAGCGCCGCGCCGACGGCCGTGGGGTAGCAGTCGAAGTAGCCGGCCTTCCGCAGCAACAGCGTGTGGGGCCCGCGGTCATCGGAGAGCGTGATGGCGCACGGTGTGACGCCCTTCCTGTAGACCACAGGCTCGTCGAGGGGTGAGGCGAACACCTCGGCACCCGAAGGGGTGGAGGAGACGGCGAGCTGCAGGGCATGGGCGCAGGAGACGAGAGATAGCAGGAGCATCGCGGCAGATGCGGCGCGGGACATGATGCAGGCCTCCTTGCGGCGAAGTGCGACATCATGGATCGCGACACGGTGACAACGCCTGCTTGCGGCGCCTATCGTGGCAGGCCAGGGACAGGCCCGGCACTCCGGCAGTGGTATTGCGGCAATGGCCGCCGCACTCGATCACGTGGGTCAGCGGCAGGCGGGCATCGTGTTGGCTGATCGCCGGGGGGATAACGCCGGCAATCGCCCATCACACAGTTTGCGGAACCCAGGCGAGGCGCACGCGGCCGCCGGACGCGAGTAGTGGCCCGAGCCAGGCCGGCGACGCCGATGTAGGACGTCACCGCGGCAGCTATCAGGACGCGGCGGCTCATGCGACCGACCTCCCGAAGCGGGGCAACGGCGCACAGACGTCACCCCTGGTACGGATGACATCGGCCCCCGGAGCCGTCCAGAGGCGCCGGGCACGGCGTGGTCGGGTCTGGCGGGGTGCGGCCGGCGGGCGAGAAGGGGACGAGCGATGAGTTATAGCCCACAGATGTCTTCGACGTTTTGTTCGACGAATTGTTTCATGCAGCGAACAAAACGTCGACGCACAGGCGGACACAAATAGATCTGCCCGTGCAGTTCACGGGCAGATGTACTCAGTCGGCGGATGTCGGGGGTGATCTGAGGACGCGAAATGGCAGTATGCGCACCTGGAAGTGTCATCGTGAATGCCCGGGCCGGTGACAACCGGCGGTGGCGGCCCCCGCGCGGCGAAACCGCTGGGAACCACGGCGAGAAGCCCCGGAACTTGCCGCAGACGACGAGATATCCACCGCCAATGGCGCCTAACCGGGCGTGATCTCCACGTCATCGAACCCAAAGCTCGTGCCGTCGATGCAGCCAAAACCAATGGCTCCCGGCGGAAGCGGCTGCGGGTCCCGGGCGCTTAGCACGTGGACATTGTCCACCATCACCGCCAGTTGCCCTGCGCGCAGGCGGATCTGCACGGTGTGCCACGAGTTGGGCTCCAGGGCCAAAACAGCGCCCTGGAGCGGGGTCTCCTGCCCGGCGGACCTGCGCCCCAGCGCGATCTCGCTGCCGGTGAGCAGGAGGCCGTATTCCTGACTCTGCGGTGGCTCCCCCGATCCCCTCAGGACGACATGGCCCATGCCCTGCCCGTGCAGGTAGCGAAACGAGAGAGCGAAGTCCGCGAGCGGTCGACCGACGTAGAAGCCGTGACCGTGCCCGGAGCAGCCCAGCATTCCCCCTCGATCGCCCTGGATCACGGCGGCACCCTCAGCCAGCTCCCAGCCGGCCGGGGCCGGGGTCTCGAAGGTCTCCGTCAGCGCCTGCCCGTCCGGGACGGGCGCGCCGGTGATTGGGGGCGCGGCGGTCGGCGTGCCGGGCAGCGGGATGCCAACCGCGACCTGCTGCCCCGGTGCCTCGGTGCCCTGCCCGGCGGTACCGAGGCGGGCGAGGGAGATGTCGTCAAATGCACAGCGCTCCCCCTCGATGCAGCCAAACCCCAGGGCTCCGGCGGGGAGGGGCTGAGTGTCCTGTGCGGCAAGTACCGGTTGCCCGCCCAGTGATACCG
>CAZXDD010000128.1:7565-14609 GCA_964639415.1 uncultured Armatimonadia bacterium | reverse complement strand
AGGTCACGGCAGACAGGATGGACAGGATAACGGCGGATGGACAGGATGACGGCGAAGGCGACGGCGGAGAGGATGAAGGTCACGGCAGACAGGATGGACAGGATAACGGCGGATGGACAGGATGACGGCGACGGCAAGGTGAGCGGGGACTGCTCCCACAGCATCGGGGGCCGCAGACCGTTCTGTGCGTGGTCTCGGTCAACCGCCGTCACGGCAGTCACCCGAGCACGGGCCCTGCCTTGCGGGAACGTGTCATTCCGGTATGGCTCTGAGTTGCCCGTCCCGCAGGTCGAGACCGGCGGGTCGGGAGGAGGGCTAAGGCACCCAGAGGGCCGCGGATCGTGACAAGCAGATGGGCAGAGGCGGCGCGGCCGCATGTAGGCGCCATGTGAGCCCTATGCCTGCTGCAGGATCTTGACGATCTGCTCCACCGTCAGCAGCTTCCCTGAAGCCTTGATCTCCCCGTCGACGGCCAGGCCCGGCGTGAAAGCCACGCCGAAGTCGGCGATCTCGTTGATGTCCGTGATCTTGACCACCTCGGCCTCGATCCCCGCCCGCTCAATGGCCTCCTGCGCGTTGGCGGCCAGCTTGTTGCACTTGGGGCATCCAGTGCCCAGTATCTGAACTTTCATGATGGCACCTCCCGTGCGGCGATGAGCCGTGTGTGACTGTGTATTCGCCGCGCGGGACGCCCCCGCCTCCGGCGCCCCCTTCCGGCGGGCACCGCTGACCAGACCGCAGAGGCCTCTTCAGGCGGCGCGCGGCGCAACCCCTGCGGGCCTGGCGACCCGCGGGCAGGGGTGGGCGCCGTGGCCGTCGATGCCGTCGACGCCGCTGACCTTCACTCGCGACCCGTGACTCTCCGACTCGCCGACTCCCCGCCCGCAGGGGGGCCGACAAGGACTTCCGGCGCACCGCCGCGAAGATACCCCCCACTGCGCGGGCGCGCCCCGTCCGTCTCGCAGACCACGGAGGTGGCGTCTTGGCCACAATGAGCCGCGCACTGCTGCCGTCCCTGTTGGCCCTCAGCGCCGTGCCCTGCGCGGCGTACCAGTTCTCCGCCGGCGAGACGGGGATCGTGCTGTCTGATGACACGCCGCGTGCGCCCGTTCTCGGCGGGCTCTCCTATACCGCGGTGGACGACGGCGGGACGGTGTTCACCGCAACAAGGGCGCGGCTTGAGGGCGAGAGCCTTCGCTTCGACCTCGAGGGCCCCGGGGCCGAGCAGGCCTCGGTGGAGGCAAGGGTCACGCGGCTTTCGCGCGGCGTGGCGCTGGACTTCTCAATCCGTTGTGCCGGCCCCGCGAGACAGTGGAATCCGTGGACCAGCGGGCTGCGCTTCAGCTACGGCCGCCCGATCACCGATGCCTTCGCCCTTCCCGTCACCAAGTGGGTCGTCCCCACCGGGGCGCATCCCTGGGAGGTCCCCGGTGACACCCCGTACCCCGACACCGAGTGCCACCTGCGCCACGTGATCTTCGCCGACACGGCTTTGGTGCTGGTGGCGCCAAGCTACGACCCGGACTGGATCTACGGCAACAACAAGGACCGCGCGGTGTTCTCGCGTCTGGGCCTCCCGACGGAGGAGAACGCCGAGCTGAGCTACCGTCTGGTACTGCTACCCGTGCCGGCCGTGGACCTGGACCCGACGCGTCTGGCGGCGGAGGCCGCCGGCCGGCCGGTGTGCGTCGATGTGCGCACCGACCGCCTCGGCAATCTGTTCTCCCCCGGCGAGCCGGCGTCGTTTGAGTACGAGCTAAGCAACGTCACGGCCGACCCCCGGGCCTGCTCGCTGCAGGTGGATGCCTACGACTATCGGGGCCGGCAGCTCTGTGGCGAGAAACGGGAGTTCGAGCTGGCGCCGATGGCCCGCGAGGTCTCGGAGCACCGGCTGGAGACCGACCTGCGCGGAGTTGTGTTCGTCGCCGCGCGCCTGAGCTGGGATGGGGGGGAGCAGGTGGTCCGCAAGACCCTGGGCATCCTGCCCCAGAGGCGGGCGGAGGCCCTGGCGCCGGATTCGCCCTTCGGAATGGCCGCCGTCATCGCCAACCCGGCAAGCTACCCCGATCACCATGACCTCTCCACGGTATTGCCGTTGATGGAGCGCATCGGCGTGCGCTGGATCCGCGGTGGCTGGTTCCCGCTGAAGCCTGATATCACTCCGGAAGACGAGGCACTGGTGCGGAAGAAGGTGGCGCTGCTCTCGCAGCACGGGATCCTGCCCCACGTGCAACTGGGCTCCGGCGTCCCGACGGCGGAGGAGCTGGAGGGCTTCGAGTCCACGCGGGCCGCCTCGCTGGAGCGCTTCGGCTGGGTGACACCCTATGTGGAGGTGGGCAACGAGCTGAACCATGGGGGCGTGGGCGGCCGGGAGTATGTGGAGAAGCTGCTGCGGCCGGTGCATGGTGTGATGCGCCGGGTCGTTCCGGAGGCACGGGTGATGAGCATGGGCCTGGGGGGAGTGCAACAGTCCTGGCTCAACGACTTCTGTGCCGCCGGCGGGATGGACCTCGTGGACATCCTCTCCATCCATCCCGGCTCCCACCCGAAGGCCCCCGAGTTCTGGGAGGGCTGGCGCGGCTGGGTGTTTCGCCCGCAGGTGCTGGACTCGCTTTCGGCCGCCCGCGAAGCCGGGGGCAAGGAGGTCTGGATCACGGAGGTCTATGCCCCCACGCCCCCTCAAAGGTCGCAAGTGGATCTGCGCACCAGCGCCGACTACCTCGTGCGCACGTATGTCTGCGCCATCGCCGCCGGGGTGCGCGTGACCCAGTGGTATCAGTTCCAGGATGGCGTCTGGTTCGCCCAGCGTCCGCGCCCGGATGACATTGAGTACAGCTTCGGAGTGGTCTACACCGATCTGTCGCCCAAGCCCGCCTACGTGGCCTTCGGGGCGATGACGCAGCAGCTCGAGGGCGCCACCTGTGAGGGGCGTCTGGACCTGGGCGCCGACGACCTGTATGCCGTGCGCTTCTCCCGGGCCGGTGAGACGGTGGATGTGCTGTGGAGCTATCGGGAGAAGCATGAGACCGATCTGCCGTGGTGGCCGCCGGAGGAGTTTGAGAAAGACTCCCGCAAACCCGCCGAGCCGTGGACGGAGCGCTGGCAGGCCCCGGTGGACGTGACGCTGCCGGCGCCGGGGGCGGTGACGGTCACCGACCTGATGGGCAATGCCCGCGAGGTGCCCGTGCGCGAAGCCGAGGTGACGTTGAGCCTGACGGGCTCGCCGGTATATGTGCGCGGGCTGGGGGAGATGCCGAGGCTGCCGCATCTGTGGCCGGAGGGGTAGGACGAGCGCGGTGAGGGCAACGGGCGGCGGGCTGCGCTGTAGGGCGCGGGCCCGTACCGTGCTCCCGCCCTGCGGGATAGGGCACCTCTGTAGGGCGCGGGCCCGTACCGCGCCGGTGTAGGGCACGGTGATCCTCTATAGGTGCAGCCGAAAAGCCGGGCTTCGCCGAGAGTGTCATTCTGAGAGCGCCCGCTCCCCGAGGGAGCAGCCCGAAGAATCTCCTGGAGCATAGCGAGATCCTTCGCTGTCTCGCTGCGCGAGACTGACGCTCAGGATGACAGCCTGGCGGCAGAACCGGCTTCTCGGCCCGACCCATAGGGTATCTGCCGACGGCCAGGATAGGTGCCGGGCCGACGGCTACGATCCAGGGGGCGCGGTCAACGGCGCGCCCACTCCACAGCCCAATAGGAACTCAGCGGACGAAACGTCCGACATCGGAGGTACCATCGTGCGTAGCATCGTCTTGTGCTTGACTGTAATGGCTCTGTCCGCATCCATGTGCCTGGCGGCGCCCGGCGTTGGCGCCGTGCGCTGCGTGCGCGCGCCGGACATCGATGGGGAGGTCCTCTCTGATGCCGTCTGGTCGACGGCTCCCGTCGCCCGGGGCTTCACCATTCTCAAGCAGCCCGACGTGCCCGCCTCGCAGGCCACCGATGTGCACGTTCTGTATGACGACGATTGCCTGTACGTAGCCTTCGTCTGCCACGAGGCGCGGATGTCTGAGTTGGTGGCCAGGGCCGTCGAGCATGATGGGGCCACGTATCTGGATGATTCCGTGGAGCTGTTCCTGAGTCCGTTCCCCCAGCGCAGGCCTTACTTCCATTTCGTCGTCAACTGCGACGGGGTGCTGCGCGACGAGAAGGATCGCGTCACCGACTGGCAGAGTCGGGCCCGGGTCGCGACGAGGAAGGCCAACAACCTGTGGTCGGCGGAGTTGGCCATCCCCTTCGACTCCATGGGCCTGGACGTGACAGTCTCGGCGACCTGGGCGGCGAACTTCTGCCGCAACGAGCAGCCGCACAAGGAAGTGAGCTCGTGGGCGCCCTGCAAGGAGGGGTTCCACGAGCCCGAGAGCTTCGGACAGATCACGGGGATCGAGGCGAACTTCGGCCCGGTGGTGGCCCGAAGCCTGCAGGTCCGGACGGAGGACGCCCTCACGGTGCTGCGCAAGGTGAAGCTGGACGCCAGTCGGCTGCGCGACAATGCGGTGGCCCGGGCGCTGTACGGCAACTGCTTCCGGCTGATCGGGGAGCTGGAGGCCGTGAGTGCTGAGCTCGAAAAGCGGCCGTCGATGGAGAGGGCCGCGGAGCTGTCGGCGACACTGGCCGCCGCGGAGGCAGAGCTGGAGACGGTGCGGGCCCGGCACTCGCGCCTGGCGCTGTTGGGGGCGGCGGGTGAGGCGGGATATGCCGTGTGTCAGGACAGCACGATGCGGAAGGTGCGCCCGGACAGGCCGTACTCCGGCCGGCCCGCGGACAAAGTCACCATCAGCCTGGCCCGCAATGAGTACGAGGCGGCCCAGCTCGTGGTGGTGCCCATCGAGCAGACGCTGCGCGACGTTCAGGTCAGCGTCGGGCCGCTGCGGATGGTGGCGGGGTTCGGGGCCCGGCCGGAGGAAGCGACCGCCGCGCCACGGATCGACATCAAGCGGGTGGAATACGTGGAGGTCAAGGAGCGCTCCGGCGGTGCCCCGCTGGAGCCCGGCCTGCTGCCCGACCCCCTGGTGGAGGCCACAGCGGTGAACATCGACCGCACGCAGGTGCGGTCCTGGTGGCTCACCGCCCACGCGGAGGACGGTCTGCCCCCGGGCCTGTACCGGGGCGAAGTGGTGGTCAAGCCCCGCAATGCCGATGAGACCCGACTGCCGCTGGAGGTGCGGGTGTGGGGCTTCGCGCTGCCGAAGACCTCGCGCCTGCGCAGCTCCTACGGCATCAACCTGAGCATGGTCTACAACATGTACGACCTGGCCGCCGGCCCCGGTCAGCCGGCGGGCTGGATCTCCGGTTCCTGGCAGGGGGCCGACGTGGAGGGCCGTCCCAACTACTACGGCTCGATGGACTACACTCTGGCCTTCGATTACGAGATCAAGCACAGCGATCGCCGGTCGTGCCGGGTGGAGGTCACGCGCGTGGAGCCGGGCGACAGCGAATCGCCCCGGTTCTGCTACTACACGCCTCCCCTGGAGCTGGAGCCCGACACCGACTATGACCTGTCGGTGTGGTACCGCACGGCCCCCGGTGATGAGCACGGCCCGGCCTGCTATGTGGGGGCCCCCGGAGGCACCGTCTGGCCGCCGACGGAGGGGCAGTGGAAGGAGGGGCGCTTCAGCTTCAACAGCGGCGAGGCCGGGAACCTCCGGGTGTACCTGCGGGTGGACCGCGTGGGCACGGTCTGGCTGGATGATGTCTGGCTCAAGCCGCGGGGCGCCTCACCGTGGGTCAACCTGCTGCCCAACCCGGGTTTCGAGGTCGGCGACGAGACGCTGCGCGACACGCTGCGCGAGGCCTATTACGAGAACGCCCTCAAGCACCGCTGCAGCCCTACGGACCTGGTGAGGCCCGACATCACCTTCTCCGAGGACGGGACGGTGAAGATCGACTGGACCCAGTTCGACGAGGCGATGCAGAGGTACATCGACCTGGGCCTGTCGGCCTTCAATGTATCCTGGTGCCAGCTCCCCAGCGGCTGGGGCAGTGTGGAGACCGTGCAGGACGAGGCGCGGATCTCCCGGGCCCGCGAGCTGCTGCGGCAGACCCAGGAGCATCTCGACCAGAAGGGCTGGACGCATCTGGCCTACATCTACACCATCGACGAGCCGGGGGCCAAGGCGTTCGAGCAGGTGAAGCAGGCTTTCGAGCTGGCCCACGCGGCGGCACCGAGGCTCAAGCGCCTGCTCACCTACGGCTACGGCGCCAGCCGCCCCATCGAGCCGGGCAAGCCGGTCTACGCGGACCTGGCAGGCTTCGTGGATATCCATGTCCCGCACAGTGACTGCTACGAGCCCATCTACCTGGGGCAGCGCCGGGCCATGGGTGAGGAGATCTGGGCCTATGTGTGCATCTCCGCCCAGCGGCCCTGGCTCAACTGCTGGGGCATCGACTATCCGGGCATGGACCACCGCCTGCTGTTTTGGCAGCTCTTCGCCAACGACATCACGGGGTTTTTGTACTGGCAGATCACCTACTGGCAGGACAACCCGTGGACAAACACCCTCACCTATCCCGGCGGCAATGGGGACGGCTCCCTGGTCTACCCGGGGGAGGGGGGCCCGGTGGATTCCATCCGCTGGGAGCTGTGCCGCGACGGTACGGAGGACTACGACATGCTGCTGATGCTGCGCGAGGCCATCATCTCGGCGCGGGCCAGGAACATCAACATCGATCCGGACCCGTACCTGAAGTTCGATGACCTCACCAGCGACTGGACTACGTACAGCGAGGACCCGGCCGTGCTCGAGGCGCAACGCAGCAAGGTGGGCGACTTCCTCGAGGAACTGACGAGGCGACTGGAGGGGTAGGCGGCGTCGTCTCTCTCGGCGCGGACAGTCGCCGTGCACCGTGCACAAGGGGCCGGGTGTCCTCTGCTGTTGCCGTGCTCCCCCTCCTCCCGTCTCCGCGGCCGTATCGCACAGTAAGGGAGAGGGGGCAGGGGGGTGAGGCGCCGTCGCCGTCCGCCGTGTACGAAGGGCCGGGTGCCCTCTGCCGTTGCCGTGCTCCCCCTCCTCCCGTCTCCGCGGCCGTATCGCACAGTAAGGGAGA
>CAZXDD010000128.1:0-7465 GCA_964639415.1 uncultured Armatimonadia bacterium | reverse complement strand
GTTGCCGTGCTCCCCCTCCTCCCGTCTCCGCGGCCGTATCGCACAGTAAGGGAGAGGGGGCAGGGGGGTGAGGCGCCGTCGCCGTCCGCCGTGCACAGGGGGCCGGGTGTCCTCTGTCGTTGCCGTGCTCCCGCTCCTCCCGTCTCCGCGGCCGTATCGCACAGTAAGGGAGAGGGGTCAGGGGGGTGAGGCGCTGTCGCCGTCCGCCGTGCACAAGGGGCCGAGTGTGCAGCCGAAGCGACGCGGAGCGTCGCCCGCACACCCGGCCTCTGCGTTGTCGTCGGGCCGTTCACCGTTGCAGGTCGAGCATCCCTGCCCGACCCCGTCGGCCGTTGCCGGCACGGTCGGCGGCTCCCCTCGTCACTGGGCGAAGAACACCCTCTGCGCCGTCTGCCCCAACACCGCCGCCCTGTCCGCCTCGCTGACAAAGTCCAGCCGGTCGCGCACCAAAGACAGGCTGTCTTCGTAGGTCTCGTCCTGCACCTGGAAGGGGCAGTCTGTGGCCCACATCAGCCTGTCGGCCCCGAAGGCGGCGTGTGCTTTTCGGATCAGCGCGATGAGGTCGTCGTGCGGCGGGGTCTTCGCGCCCAGAGCGTAGAAGGCCGAGACCTTGACCAGGCAGTTGCTCTGCGCCGCCAGGGCGCAGAGTGCCTCGATGTCGGCCTCCATGATGGGGCGGCCACAGCCGATGCGGGCCAGGTGGTCGATCACGAAGGTCGTCTGCGGGAAGCGCTGGGCCGCGCGGCCCACGGCGGGCAGGAACCCGGGGTCGATCAGCGCGCAGACGGCAATCCCCAGGTCGCCGGCGAGGCCGAGGAGCCGCGGCCAGTCTCCCGCGCTCAGCCAGTCTGCCGCCGCCGCCGGCCCGGGCTGGACCCGCAGGCCGCGCACACCTACCCCCCGCAGGCGCGCCATCTCGTCCTCCGCTCCGTCGGCCTCGTGGTCGATGACGGCCACACCACCGAAGACGCCGGGGAAGCGGCGCATGGTGTCCAGCATGTAGGAGTTGTCGAACCCGTAGTAGCTCATCTGGATGAGGACGATGCGGTCGACGCCGCAGGGGTTGGCATGTGCCAGCAGCTCCTCGGGGGCGAAGGTGGCGGGCTTCATGTGGGCGGCGGAGAAGCCGGGGGCCAGCGGGTAGGCCTGCGTATCGTCGGTCCACACATGCACGTGCGCATCGATGTATCCCATGGTGCTCTCCCTGGTATCTGGTTTGGCTGGAGGAATTCGGCACGGCATCGGCGAAGCCCTCTTCCCGCGTTTCCGCGGCCTGATCCATCCCGGGGGCATCTGATCACCGATGACATCACGAGAGCGCGTCCGCCGCTGCCTGCGTTTCGAAAGCCCCGACCGGGCACCCCGCGACCTGTGGGCGCTGCCGGCGGTGCCGATGTTCCTGCCCGAGGCGTTCTCAGAGGTCAACCGGCGCTATCCGGGGGATCTCGGCGGCGCCGGTGGGACGTGCCCCCCGGCCGAGCGCCAGAGCGGCGAGGCCTTCCGGAAGGGGACCTGGGTCGACGAGTGGGGCTGTGTGTGGTCGGCGGCCGAGGACGGTGTGGCCGGTGAGGTGACAGAGCCGCCTTTGGCCGACTACAGCGCCCTGGACACCTATCAGCCCCCGTGGGAACTGCTGGACGGTCTGGACCTCTCCGCGGTCAACGGCAATTGTGCTCAGTCCGACCTGTACATTCGGGCCGCCTGCTGCCCCCGGCCCTTCGAGCGCATGCAGTTCCTGCGCGGCTCCGAGGCCCTCTTCTACGACTTGGGCTACGATCTCCCGGAGGTCTACAAGCTCCGCGACATGGTGCATGACTACTACGTCCGCGAGCTGGAACTGTGGGCCAAGACGGATGTGGACGCCCTGAGCTTCATGGATGACTGGGGCACGCAGACCGCGCTGCTGATCTCCCCCGCGCAGTGGCGGGAGTTCTTCAAGCCCCTGTACAAGGACTACTGCGACATCGCCCACTCCCACGGCAAGGACACCTTCTTCCACTCCGACGGCTTCATCCAGGCCATCTACCCCGACCTGATCGAGATCGGCGTGGATGCCGTGAACAGCCAGCTCTTCTGCATGGATATCGAGAGGCTTGCCGCCGACTTCAAGGGCAAGATCACCTTCTGGGGCGAGATCGACCGCCAGTTCGTGCTTCCTTTCGGGAGCGTGGAAGACGTAGAACAGGCGGTCTGGCGGGTGAGACGGGCCCTGGACGATGGCACCGGCGGTGTGATCGCGCAGTGTGAGTGGGGCAAGGAGAACCCGCGGGAGAACATCGAGGCCGTGTTCGAGACCTGGGACAGGCCGCTTTCGGAGCGGCCCGGGTAGAGGCGGGGAAACGGCGGGGAAATGGCGGGGAAATGGCGGGGAAATGGCGGGGAAATGGCGGGGAAATGGCGGGGGAGAGGGATCCACTTCTCATCAGGGAGTGACTTCATATGGCAGATAAGGTCGCCATCGTCATGGACTGCGGCTCGACGAACGCCACCGTCATCGCGGTGGACCCGCAGGGACGGATCGTGGCCAGCGCGGGGCGGCCCAGTGCCCCGGCGCCACAGCCGGGCTGCCCCGCTGGTTGGGTGATCTGGGAACTGGACGGTGTGTTCGGGAAGCTCGCCGAGGCCTGCAGGGAGGTCTGCGGCCAACTGGGCGAGGCGGAGATCGCCGCCGTCACCATCACGACCTTCGGTGCGGACGGCGCGCCTCTGGGCTCCGACGGCAGGATCACCTACCCCGTCATCTGCTGGCAGGACGAGCGGACTGAGCCGCTGGCGGCGACTATCGGCCGCCGCGTCCCGCTGCTGGATCTGTTCAACACCACCGGCTATCAGGTGATTCCCTTCAACACGCTTCTGCGGCTCATCTGGCTGCGCGAGAACGAGCCACAGGCCCTGGAGGAGGCCGAAAGCTACCTGATGATGGCGGGCCTGCTGAGCTACTCGCTCTGCGGCCAACGCTCCATCGATCCCACCGCCGGCGGCACGATGATGGCCATGGACCTTGCCCGCCGCGACTGGTCCCCGGACCTGCTGAGGCTGGCGGGCCTGGACCCGTCGTTCTTCCCTTCCTGGGTAGAGCCGGGCGGCGTCATCGGCACCGTCCACAGTGAGGCTTGGCAGGCCACGGGCCTGCCTGTCGGTACTCCGGTGGTGGCGGCCGGGCATGACACCCAGTTCGCCGCCGTCGGCTGCGGGGCCCGGCCCGGCGAAGCCGTGCTCAGCAGCGGTACCTGGGAGATCCTCATGCTGCGGCACAACAGGTTCGAGCCCAATCGCCTGGCGTTCGATGAAGGCCTGCTGTACGAGTGCGATGCCGAGCCGGGCCTGTGGGACCCGCAGCTTCTGATGATGGGCTCGGGCGTTCTGGAGTGGCTACGCGACTTGCTGTACTGCGACATCAAGGATCGCGCCGACGCCTATGATGTGATGATCGCCGACGCCGAGCGCAATGCACCGGGCGACGGCGGGCTGACGTTCCTGCCCAGCTTCGTCCCCAGCACGGGGCCGACCAAGAAGCACGGCACTCGGGGCACGATCCTGGGCCTGGAGCTATCCACAGACCGCGGCAAGCTCTACCGCGCGGCCCTGGAGGGCCTCTGCTACCAGCTCAAGCACGCACTGGAGGTCCTCGAGCAGTCCACGGGCTTCGCGGCCGAGGGCATCCGGGCCGTGGGTGGCGGCTCCAAGAACCGGCTTTGGAATCAGGTCCGCGCGGATGTGACGGGCCTCCCGGTGACCATCACCGAGCAAAAGGAGGCCACAGTGCTTGGCGCGGCGATGTTCGCCTTCGTCGGGGCCGGCGTCTACCACTCCGCCTCCGAGGCCCAGGACGCCATGGCTCTCGGCGAGCAGGTGATCGAGCCATCGGAGAACCAGGCGATCTATGCGCCACTGTACGAAAGGTACCGCACGGCCCCGCCGGCGCTGGAGGGGTTCTACGCCAAGGGGTAACGGTGGTGGCAACGGCGGCGGGTACGGCGGCTACGGCGGCACCTGCCCTGGCCGTTGGTAGGCACTCTTGAGAGCCACCGTGCCGGCGGGTCTCCAGGCCCGCCAGCCGTTGCCGTCCGCCGTTGCCGTGCTCCCTTCTCCTTGAGACCAAGGGCAGGGGGTGAGGCGCGCTCCACGGGCTTCACCCGCGGCTAGTATGCATTGCCCCTTCGGGGCACACGGCGACGGCACAGCAGACGACCCGCCGCTTCCCCCGGCCATGCAACGGCCGGGGGCCGCCCCCTGGGCTCACCTGCTCTGCCGGTCCAGGGCCCAGGCTGCGAGATCCGCATCCTGGACATCACTCTGCGCCAGGCCCTCCAGGGCTTCCGTCACCTCGGGCAGGCGCACGAGCGACATGGTGATGATCGCCTCCCTGCGCAGGGCTGCATCCTCACCCTCGGCAGCAGCCAGGAGTTCGGCCGCCACGGCAAGCGCCCTCTCCTGAGCTTCGCCCAGGTCCTCCACTCCCCCCTTGTCGTCCAGGTTCGCCAGTGCCTGCCAGCGAGTGCCGCGGTCCGCCGAAGACAGCGCCGCAACGTAGCTCGCGCGCAGAGCTCCGAAGGCCTCTTTGGTGTGCAGTCGCCCAAGAGACGCCTCTGCAAGCCGAAGCAGGCCCTCGTCGCGGTCACCAAGGGCGGCCACCATCTCGGAGAAGACGGGCTCACCGAACCGCTCCAGAGCGGCGAGCGACGGCGTGCCCGGCCGAGCTGCGAGGGCCTCATAGGCGGCCCAGCGTAGCGCTCGCTCCGGCCTGGTGAGCGCCGCACCGAGGGCGGCGGCCGCCTTCCGGGCCGCCCGGTGCGCAAACGGGCCGCTTGCCACCCTCGCCGGCGGGTGCGGTCCGACCAGCAGGGCCGCCAACGGGGCCACGGACTTCAGTGCCACTACCTGGCTCCCCTCCCGCACCGCCGCCGCCAGTGCCCCCACCGCCGCCTCCCCCATCTCCGTCAACAACCGCCTGGCCTCGCCCCACACGCCGGCATACTCCGCCCCCAGAGCCTCCACGGCGGCCTCGGGAGTGAGACGCTCGCCGAAGCGCAGGCTGCGCCAATGCGCCATCTCCTGCATGTGAGCCGCAGACAGATGGCCCAGCCGGCGATCCACCCACATCACCAGTTGCGCCGGGTCGAAGGGTTTCTCCATGTACAGGTCCGCCAGCTCGTGGCAGATGGCGTTGCGGGGGTCGTCGCTCTTGGCCGCCGAGAGGATCAGCACGGGCGTGCTGAGCGTCTGGGGCCTGGCCCGGAGCCGCCGCAGCACATCCCAGCCGTGCAGCCTGGGCATCATCAGGTCCAGCACGATCAGGTCCGGCGTGGCGGTGTCCAGCCACTGCAGAGCCTCCACACCATCGAAGGCGCAGGCCACCTGGTACCCGGCCTGCTGCAGGTTGACCTCCACCAGTCGCACGATATGCCGCTCATCGTCTACGACAAGCACCGTCGGGGCAGGCGGCTGTGACTCGTGAGGCATCATGTGCCGCAACTCCTTTCGTAGCGTCTCTCGTGCGCGCTGCAGCCTGCCCTTGACGATCTGCGGAGACAGGGCGAGGGCCTCGGCGGCCTCGTGCACCGAACTGCCCTGAAGCAGGCAGAGAGATACAACCTGCTGCTGGGCCTGTGGCAGCGCCTGCGTGGCGCGCTGAAGGTCGGAGCGCAGGGCCAGCTCCTCGGCCGGATCGGGGCCGGCACAGACCGTAGGGATCACCATTGTGCCGGAGGTCTGCACCGGCTCTCGGGATCGCCATCGCATCCTGGCCACATTCCGGGCGATGGAGTTCAGCCAGGGCCAGAGGGCTCCGGGCTCGCGCAGGGAGCCGATGGCGCGCGCGGCCTGCACCAGCGTCTCCTGAGCCAGTTCCTCGGCCAGATAGGCGTCGGCGAACCACCGGCGGCCGAGGGCCTCCAGCTTCGGGCGCTCCCGTCTCGCGAGTTCCGAGAACGCCTCCGCGTCGCCGGCGATGGCCCGCGACACCAGCCCGCTGTCGTCGTGTGCTCCAAGGCCCATCTGTCGCTCCCTTTGGTGGTATAGATGCAACCGGCGCGCGGATCGGAACGGTGCCCATATGGAGGGATGCCACCCACGAGCGGTGAACCCCTCCTACCGTGCCGCGCAGCCGCCCGCAGACGGAGGCATCCGATGCACAGACGCGCCGTCGCCCCAAAGCACGTAGCGCTTGCCGTCCTGTCCCTGATCCCCTGGCACGCGTTGGCCCAAGGAGGAGATAACGTGCTGGAGTACGACATCAAGCTACAGACCGTGCTGGAGCATGACGACGGAGAGTTCCTGTGGTTCCACCCGCGGGTCGCGGCCATTCCCGGCCTCGGCGTGGACGGCGGCCCGGCCGTGGTGATGACGCTGCAAAAGCATCTCAAGGTCTCGGACTACTACTCGGGCCTGAGTGTGGTGCGCACCGACGATATGGGGGAAACGTGGGCCGAACCCGATCCGCGCCCCGAGCTGGATTGGCGCCACGAGGACGGCGGCGTGGTGATTGCCGTGGCCGACGTCACTCCCGGCTACCATGCCCCCACGGGTAAGGTCATCGCCGTCGGGGCCCAGGTGCGCTATAGCCCCCGGGGCGAGCAGCTCGAGGACAAGGCCCGCTCCAACCAGACGGCCTACGCCGTCCTCGACCCGCAGACCGGGCAGTGGACCCCCTGGCGCGTGCTCGACATGCCACCGGATGACAAGTTCAACTACGCCCGCAACGCCTGCGCCCAGTGGATTGTGGAGCCCGACGGCACCGTGCTCCTGCCCTTCTACTTCGGCCCTTCCGCCGGTGCCCCTGCCTCGGTCACCGTGGTTCGCTGCGCTTTCGATGGCGACGAGCTGCGCTACCTGGAGCACGGCGAGGAGCTGGCGCTCAATGTGGAGCGCGGCCTGTGTGAGCCGTCCATCGCGCACTTCCAGGGCCGCTACTACCTCACGATTCGCAATGATGTGAAGGGCTACGTCACCGCAGGCGACGACGGCCTGCACTACGCCCCGATCCGGCCCTGGACCTTCGACGACGGGGCGGAGCTGGGGAGCTACAACACCCAACAGCACTGGGTGGCCCACAGCGAGGCGCTGTTTCTGAGCTACACCCGGCGCGGCGCGGACAATGACCACATCATGCGCCACCGGGCTCCGCTGTTCATCGCCAGGGTGGATCCGGAGCGCCTGTGCGTGTTGCGGGACACCGAGCGCGTGCTCATTCCCGAGCGGGGCGCGACGCTGGGCAACTTCGGGGCGGCGGCGGTGAGTCCGGACGAGTCGTGGGTGACCGTCTCCGAGGGTGTGTGGAATGATGACGCCCGCAGGCGCGGCGCCAAGGGTGCAACGTTCGTGGCGAGGGTGATCTGGTCAACGCCCAATGAGTTGGCGAGGTAGGGGACGTCGCCTTGACTCGCCGGACCGGCGCGGGGGGTGCTGTGGTTGGCTGGACCGGCGCGGCGGGCTCACGGCCGCCGCTGGGTGGCGCCCTGCGGGC
>CAZXDD010000127.1:0-15223 GCA_964639415.1 uncultured Armatimonadia bacterium | reverse complement strand
ACCCTATCCTACACTCTTTCCCTACACGACGCTCTTCCGATCTGGCTGGCGCCCCTTCGCCTCGGTCCTGGCCTGGACCGTGCTGTGCACTCTGGCGGTGCTCACGGGGTTGGCGATCTACGCGATCAACAGCCCCGTGCGCTCGGCGACCTACGGGGGGATGGGGTCTCAGGAGCAGGATGCGGGAGTGCTGGCGTTCACGATCCTGATCGCCACCGAGATGGGGGTCTTGCTGCTACTGGTCCCGATTCAGGCGGCGGCGGCCATCGCCGGCGAGCGGGAGAAGCAGACCATCGAGATGCTGCGCGCCACGCTGCTGACGGCGCGGGACGTGGTGACCGGCAAGCTGGTGTCCTCCATGGCCATGGCGGTGCTACTGGTGCTGATCGCGATTCCGGTGGCGATGTGGTGCCTGACACTGGGGGGAGTGAGCAGGGCGGTGGTGTTCTGGAGCCACACGTACCTGCCGGCGGCGGCCTTCTGGCTCGCCACACTGGGGCTGGTGTTCTCGGCCTGGCGGCCCCGCTCGACGGATGCCATCGGCTGGACGCTGGGGGCGATGCTGGTCATCATCCTGGGTCCGCCGGGCTTCCACCTGCTGGCCAACGGCATGGGGATGATCTACTACGGCGCGGCCTCCGACACCGTACTGAACGCGGTTCTCGGCGCCCTGGTCGCGGTGGGCGCCGCAGTCACCTGGGGGACGCTGAGGCTGTTCCGGTTTCTGTACTCGGCGCTGGGCGACATGGGCTGGGCGCAGACGCGCAGGCGCGCGGCGGCGGTCCTCGGCTCGATCGGGACCTTCACGCTGTTTTGGTTGGCGCTGGTCTCGTACGCCTTCACCGCGGCCGACGAGACCGGCCTGCTGCTCCTGGCCACGGGCAACCCGGTACTGGGCATCGCGGCGCTGCTTTCCACGGACTTCACGGAGGACATCCTGGGGAGCAGTTGGGGGACCTGGACGGGCCGCGGTGGCCACGGGAGCGCTGTCGACCTGCGCTGGCTCCTGTGGACGGTGGCGACGGGATCGACGCTGTTTTGGGGCTGCATCAACTGGCTGGTGGCAACCAGGGTCTTGGCCCGGCATCGCGAGGCGATGCAATAGGGCCCCGGGAGTGCGGAGAGGCGGGCGGGCGCCGGGGCCGTGCGGGCTTTCTGCGCACGTGCAAACGGCGGCTCAGAGCGGGCGGCAATGGCCGATCGCGCGCGGGAGGCGTACTCCAGGACATGACCGACGACGCGGTCGAGAGCCTCCTGCTCCGTCACGTGGGCCTCAACCTCGGAGTGGCCCGGCACGAGTTCCGGGCGCGGATGAGGGGGCGCCGCGCCTTTGCGACGATCCTGGCGTGGGTGCTGGCGCTCGTGCTGGCGGTGCTCTATGGCCTATGGCGTGTCCACTGGGGGATCACGCACTGCGGCGGGTCCGGCGAGGCCAACCAGTTGGGGAGTCTGCCGTTCAGGTTCTCGATCATCACGGAGGCCGTACTGCTGCTGTTGCTGCTGCCCATGCAGGGGGCCGCGGCGATCACGATGGAGCGGGAGAAACGCCGGTTTGACGCGCTCCGCGCCAGCCTGCTGTCGCCACGGCAGATCGTGACCGCCAAACTGGCCTCACTGGGGGCGCTCGCCGGACTGCTTGTGCTCATCGCCGTGCCTGCCACCGGGGGGTGTATCCTGCTGGGAGGCCCGGATGGACGAGCCCTGCTCTGGAGCCACACGCTGGTGCTGGCCACGGTCTTCTGGGCCACCGGCCTGGGGCTCTTGTTCTCGGCAGTCTGCCCCGCCACCGTACCGGCCATCTCCTGCACGTACATGGTGGGGGCGGTCATGCTGACCATGCCGCCCCTGATGGGCGAAGCGGTGGCGTTCTACTTCACGCTGCTGCCCCGGGGCCCTCTGCGCGCAGCGCTGGAGCCCGCGGCGGGGAACATCCTGCTGGCAATGGTCGTCGCGGCCTTAGTGGCGGCACTGTCATTCGGCATCGTGCGCACGGTCCTGCTGTGGCGTGGGATGCCGGAGCCGGTGGCCAGGCGGCTCACGATCGCCGCCGCGGCGGTCCTGGCCGGAGTTGTCCTGATCGCCGCCACGCGCCACTTCATCGCCTGTGCCGGCTCGGAGCCCCGGTGGCTGGTGCTGTGTTGCCCGTGGGTCGCACTGGGGGACGCTCTGGACGAGGGTTCTGCGCTGCGCCTGTCCGACGCCTTTGGAACGGGCGTGTCGCCGCCGGGGAGCGGCCCCTCCGGCTGGACGATATGGGGCGTGGCCATGTGCCTCACGACGGCGGCCGGGCTGGTGAACCGGGAACTGGCGGCGCGCCTCCTGGCATGGAGTATCAAAAGAGGGGTGTAGGGCCTTGAGGACGGTAGCCTCTGAAAGCGTCCGCCCCCGGAGGGAGCAGCTCGAGGAATCTCCCGGCATTCCGCGAGATTCCTCGCTATCTCGCTGCGCGAGATGGACGCTCAGGATAGCATCTTGACGGTAGGCCCGGTCTTCCGGTCGGACCTACAGCAAGCGGTACAAGGGGCGGCGACGAACGACAACGACCACCACACACCACGGGGGATCCCGGTGACCAGTGCAGTTCTCGAAGCGTTCATGCTCAGAGCGATGCGGTTCAACCCCAGCGTGGCCATGCACGAGCTCAGGTCGCGGATGAGGGGCTGGCGGCCCTTCGCCACCATGCTGGGCTACTCGATCCTGGCGGCGACGGCCGTCATCATCACCCTGACCATCTACGCAGTGGGCGAGCACTATTCCGGCGGCCCCGGCTACCAGACCACTCCGCTGGGCCTCATCGCCTTCTCGGTGCTCACCTTCACCCAGATGGCGCTGCTGCTGATCCTGCTGCCGGTGCAGGCGGCCGCCGCCATCACGATGGAGCGGGAGAAGCGCACCATCGAGATGCTGCGCGCCACGCTGCTCACCCCGCGCGACATCGTCACCGGCAAGCTGCTCGTCCTTATGGCTTTCACCGTGGTTCTGCTCATGGCCACGGTGCCCATCGCCATGTGGTGCATGCTCCTGGGCGGCCTGGAGCCGCGTCTGGTCTTCTTCTCCTACACCTACTTGCTGGCCACCGGACTGTGGATCTCCACTCTCGGGCTGATCTTCTCCGCCTGGCGCCCGCGGTCCCTGGGAGCCACCGCCTCGGCCTTTTTCGCCATCGCAGTGCTTCTCGCGGCCGTGCCAGCGATCTACATGGCGGTCATCGCCGCGGTGGAATCGGCCTCCCCGGGAGCGATGAGCACGCTTGGTACCGACGGCGCTCTGGCGTTTGTCTCTCTCGCGGGCGTCATCGCGGCCTGGCTGTCGCTCTCGGTGTTCCGGGCGGTGGAGGGCTTCCTCTCGCGCCGCGGTCTCGCCTCCGGCCTGCGAACGCTGCTCGCCGGCCTCCTGGGCCTCGCACTGTTGGGCGCCGCCCTGCTGTGGCTCACAAACAACCTGCTGCCCGTGCTGGCCGCGGCAACGCCCTGGGCGCCCATGGTCCTCCACCCCGTGGTAGGCCTCGCGGGCATCCTGTTCGAGGAGCTGGGACACGAGATCGTTTTCGGCACTTCGTCATCAACGACCCCCACCGCGCCGGATCTGCAGCTCATCGTCTGGGCTCAGTCGGGCCTGGCGCTCCTGGTGGGAGGCTTTCTGATGTGGCTGCTATCCATGCAGGCCTTCGAAGCGTATAAGGAAAGAGAAGGGTGAGGACGTCAGGTGACAGGTGACAGGAAAGGCGACGGCGGGAAAGGCGACGGCGGGAAAGGCGACGGCGGGAAAGGCGACGTTTCCGCAAGGCGGAAGCGCAACGACGCCAACAGCCGTGGCGCGGCCGTTGACGCCGTGGCCGTTGACGCCGTAGTCGTTGACTCGCGACCCGTGACTCGCAGACCCGCCGACTTCTCTTCCCAGACCCGCCGACTGCCGCCGTGAGGACACAGTCCGCACGCTGGAGGTGAATGCCATGAGTGCCGAGGCCGCTGAGAGACCGCTCCTACCCGTGGAGCTGCGCCCCCTGCTGCATCTTCTGGGGCGCATCCGCCTGCGGGTCAGAGTGCTGCTGTGGCTGAGGCTTGCCACCATCGGCCTCGGTGGTGCCGCGGCACTGCTGGCCACGGTGCTGCTGGTCAGCAAGCTCCTGGCCATCTACTACCCCACAATGGCACTGGTCCAGGTTGGGGGGCTGGTGCTGGGGCTGTGTTTGGTGTTGGCTACCGCGTGGCCGCTCCCGGATGAGACGCTGGCGGCCGCCACCGACCGCCGCGCCGGTCTGCAGGATCGCCTCGCGACCGCCCTGTACCTGGGCCGGCAATCCGAGCCCTCACCCATGGCTCAGGCCATGCTCGGCGACGCCTTCGCCCACGCCGTCCTGCTGCAGCCCGCGCAGGCCTTCCCCCTCTGTCCGCCGCGAGGGTGGAAGCCGGCCATGGGGGCCCTTGCGGCCCTGCTGGCGGTGCAGCTTCTGCCGCTGCCCGCCCTCTTCCTTACGCCCCAGATGCGCCACGAGAAGGCCGAGCTCCGCGAGCAGGGACGCAGGCTGCTGCCCGTGGCGGCCAGGCTGCAGCACAAGGCCCGGGAGAGCAAGGACCCCGAGGCCGAGAAGGCCGCCCGGAAACTGCGCCGTCTGGCCGAGGAGCTCAAGCTCGGAAAGCTGGACAAGAAGCATGCCCTGCTGAAGCTCAACGAGGTAGACAAGGAACTGGCCATCGTCCAGCGTCCTGACCCGAAGCTCGGAACGGCACAGAGGGCGGCGCAGCGCATCGCCGAGCAGGCCAAGTCGAAGGTCGCGGAGCAGGCCGAGAGCCTGGCCGACAAGGCCGCGTCCAAAGGCGATCCCAGGCGTGCCGAGCAACTGCGGGAGCTCTCCAAGAGTGTGGCCAAGGCCAAGGATGCCTCGGAGGTGGAGAAACTCTCCTCGCAGATCCGGGACCTGGCCTCACAGCTTGGGGAGCCGGTTGAGCTTCCGAGCAGACTGGCGCAGGCGCTCGCCGACGCTCTCGCCGGCAGGGACGCCCAGGACCTGCAAGAGGAACTGGAGAGCCTTCAGCAGGCCCTCGAGAGCGGCGAGCAACTGAGCGAGGAGGAGCGCGAGGAGTTGGCCGAGCAGCTCCAGGAGCTTGCGGACAATCTCTCGGATACGGAGCTGCAGGAACTGGCAGAGCAGCTTGCGGAGGCCTCCAAGTGCATGAAGCAGGGGGACTGCGAGGGCGCCGGCCGCTGCCTGGGCCAGGCGGCACAGGGCGCGGGTGGGGCCTGCCGCCTGGCGGCGGTCTCTCGTGCCGCCGGGGAGGCCCGGGAGGGAGTGGGCTCTTGCTCGGGTGACCTGCGTGGCCAGAGCCAGTGTGGTGCGACCGGAGCGGGAGTGGGCCCCGACGACGGCTCACAGACGTCCATCCCGGCCAACGCCCCGGCCGCGAAGCTCTATGCGCCCAGGTCCACCGAGACCTCCGGAACCCTCCAGCGCGTGCCGGCGCAGATGAACCCCTCGGGCGGCCCGGTGACGGGCACCACCACCCAGGGCGCCCCCGACGTGGGCTCACGGTCGACTGTTCCCTATTACGAGGTCATGCCCGAGTACTCCCGGGTGGCCGAAGAGGCGCTGACCAAGGAGGAGATCCCTCCGGCCTACCGCAGGACCGTTCGCGAGTATTTCGACGCCCTGCAGTCCGGAGCACCGGAGCAGGCGAAGGCCGAGGAGTGAGGACATTGGATCAGGCAGGAATCGATGCCGCGCAGGAGGCGAGGCGCGCCGCGGGACGCTTCCGACAGATCGTGGAGGCGCTGCGAACCGAGGTGGGCAAGGTAATCGTCGGCATGACCGCGGCGGTGGACGACACCCTCATCGCGCTCCTGTGCTCCGGGCACGTGCTGCTGGAGGGCGTGCCGGGACTGGGCAAGACGCTGCTCGTGCGCACGCTGTCGGAAGCCCTCGACCTCCGCTTCTCCCGCATCCAGTTCACCCCCGACCTGATGCCCGCCGATGTGACGGGCACCACCGTCCTTGCCGAAAGCGCCGGGGGCGAGCGGCAGTTCCACTTCCAGCCGGGCCCGGTGTTCGCCAATGTCGTCCTCGCCGACGAGATCAACCGCGCCACCCCCAAGACCCAGTCGGCCCTCCTCGAGGCCATGCAGGAGCACTCCGTCACCGTGGCGGGCACCACGCGCATCCTCGAGGAGCCCTTTCTCGTCTTCGCCACCCAGAACCCCATCGAGATGGAGGGCACCTATCCCCTCCCCGAGGCGCAACTGGACCGCTTCCTGTTCAAGATTCGCGTCGAGTTCCCCTCACTCGACGAGCTGCACGAGATCATGAATCGGACGACCGGAGACCTTTCGCACCAGGTGGACAAGGCCGCCACGCGGGACGAGATCCTTGCGCTCACCAACATCGTGCGCCAGGTGCCGATCGAGCCGCACGTTCAGGATTTCGCCCTGCGCCTGGTTCTGGCCACCCACCCGGACAGCGATGACGCTCCGGATACTACCCGACAGTTCGTGCGCTACGGCTCCAGCCCCCGCGGCGCCCAGGCACTGATCCTCTCCTCCAAGGTTCGGGCCCTGATGGATGAGAGGTTCAACGTGTCGATAGAGGACATCAAGTCATCGGCCCTCCCGGCCCTCCGCCACCGCATCGTGCTGAACTTCGAGGGTCGGGCCGAGGGCATCGACACCGACGACATCGTCGCCGACGCAGTCGCCGCCGTTGAGCGGACGAGCGGCAAGGGGTTGCCGGTCTAGAGTCCGCGAGTCGGCGAGTCACGAGTCGCGAGTCAAAGGCCAACGGCGGCAACGGCCAACGGCATCAACGGCGTCGACGGCGAACGGTCCCGCAGGGCGGGAGAAACGACCGGCGGCCGATAGCGTCCGGCATGGGGGCGATCGCAAGTGCCTCGTTTCACCTGTTTCGAGGACATCCAGGCGTGGCAGAAGGCCCGGGAGTTGGCGGCGGCAGTCTACGCGGCCACCTCCCGATGCGAGTTCGCCAGGGACTTCGCCCTGCGCGACCAGATGCGCCGGGCGTCTGTCTCTGTCATGTCCAACATCGCCGAGGGGTTCGAGCGGGGAGGCGACAAGGAGTTCCGTCGCTTCCTTTGCATCGCTAAAGGCTCTGCCGGGTAGGTCCGGGCCCAACTATGCGTCGCCCTGGATGCCGGGCTGGTCGACGACGCGACCTTCGACCGCCCGAGCGCAATGGCATTGGAGGCGGGCCGATTGATCGGCGGGCTGGTGCAGTATCTGAAGACAGAGGGCGACAGCAGGTCACCCCAGCGCAAACGGACGGCCGACGAAGGCGACCATCGCGGCCGCACCTAGGGACCAGGATCGCCGCCTGCCGCTAGCCCTCTCCAGAGCGGCCGTACCGCGAAGGAGAGGGAAAGCGGGCCGGAGGCCCGCAGGGAGCGGCGCCGTGGTCGTTAGCCGTTGACTGCCGTTGACTGCCGTTGCCGTCGACCCGCGACCCGCAGACTCTCCCTACCATGAACGACTCCACCCACCAACCCGCCTACCTTCTCGAGCCGGCGTTCCTGCGCCGGCTGGAGCAGGCTGCCCTGGCCTCCCGGCGCGCGCTGGCCGGACGCGGCAAGGGCGAGCGGCGCTCCCCGCGACGCGGGACGTCCGTGGAGTTCTCCGATTTCCGTGCCTACGCACCTGGTGATGACCTGCGCTATCTGGACTGGAACGCCTTCGCCCGCCTGCGCCGGCTGTTTCTGAAGCTGTTCGTCGAGGAGGAGGACCTCCAGGTCCACATACTCGTGGACACATCGGGCTCCATGGACTTCGGCAACCCGCACAAGCTGCAGTGGGCCAGGCAGGCCGCGGCGGCACTGGGCTATCTCGGGCTGTGTGGGGGCGACCGGGTGCGGCTGTACGGCTATGCGGATCAGCAGTTCCGCGCCTCCCGGGTGTTCCGGGGCCGCGGGACGGCGGTGGAGGCCTTCGAGTGGCTGCTACGGCTCGAGGCGGGCGGGGAGACGAGGCTGCGCGCTGGCGTGGACTATCTGGCCCGGAGCCTCACCGGTCCCGGAATCATCTTCCTGCTCTCGGATCTGCTCACACCGGACTGGGAGCCGGCGCTGGGGCGGCTGGCTGTGACCGGCGGGGAGGCGTGTGTCCTGCAGCTCATGGCGCCCGAGGAGTTCTCCCCTGGAGGCAGCGGGGACATCGAGATGGTGGATGCCGAGACCGGCGAGACCCGGGAGGTCACCATGGGGGCCTCGGTGGTGCGGCGCTATGTGAAGGAGCGCGACGCGTTCTTGGCCTCGGTGCGCAATGGCTGCCGGCGCTACGGGTTCCCGTACCTGTTCCAGGAGACCTCGACCCCGGTGCCCGACGCGATCCTGCGCTCGCTCAGGCGGGTGGGGGTGGTGCAATGAGCCTGCTCTATCCGCTTGCTCTGGCGGCTCTGGCGCCACTTTCGGCGACGATCGTGGTCCTGTACCTGCTGAAGCTGCGGCGTCAGCGGGTGCTGGTGTCTTCGGTATTCCTCTGGCAGCGGGCCGTGGACGACCTGCAGGCCAATGCGCCGTTCCAGAAGCTGCGCCGCAATCTGCTGCTATTGCTGCAGCTTCTGGCGCTGGCGCTGCTGGTGCTGGGTCTGGCGGCGCCGTACACGCTGGTCACCCGTAGCGGAGGGCGCAGCTCGGTGCTGGTGCTGGATGCCTCGGCGAGCATGCAGGCCACGGACGTCGCGGGCTCTCGGTTCGAGCAGGCGCGCCGGGGGGCGATGCAGTTCGTCGGCAATGCGCGCAGGGGCGATGAGACGGCGCTGGTGGTGTGCGGCGCACGAGCGGCGGTGGCCCTGCCCTTCACCACGGACAAGAGGCGGCTACAGGCGGCGCTGAAGGCCGCCCGGCCCAGCGACTGCGGGACGAACATGAAGGACGGGATTCTGCTGGCACTCAGTCTGGCGGGGAAGCGTCCGGGGGCCCGGGTGTACGTGCTGTCCGACGGTGCTTTCGGGCAGTTGCCCGCGGTTCCGGCGTCGGCCGCCGTGCAGTTCGTGCGCGTCGGGACGCGCAGCGACAATGTGGCTATCGTGGGCCTGGAGACGGTGCGGAGCAAGGTACACGGCACGCACCAGGTGTTCATCCGTATCCAGAGCTTCTCATCCGAGGCCAAGCCGGCGCTTCTGTCCATCTATCACGAGAAGGACCTGATCGAGGCCCGGGAGATCACCCTCCAGCCGGGGGCCTCGGTGGCCGAGACCTACGACGCTTCCCTACCCCGCCCCGGGCTGATCCGGGCGGAGCTTGAGGTCCGAGACGACCTCAGCGTGGACAACGTGGCCTACACCTTCTCCGCTTCCGATGCGCAGACGCGCATCCTGCTGGTTACGCCGGGGAACCTGTTTCTAGAGCAGGCCCTACTCGTCCAGCCGGAAGTCGAGGTGTTCAAGGCCACCGGACTGACGAGCTCCGAAGCGACGGCCGCGTACGAGCAGTATGATGTGGTGGTGTTCGACCGCGTGGCTCCACCGGTCGGCCGTCCCTCGGGGGCGATGATGTACGTCGACGTGGACCCACCCGCGGTTCTGGGCACCGCAGGCGCGGCGGCCGAGCAGCCCGCCGTCACGGACTGGGACAAGACCCATCCGGCACTGGAACACGTGAACCTGGGTGCCGTGCAGATTGCCTCCGCAAAGCCGCTCTCTCCCGCCGCCGGTGCCCGGGTGCTGGCGCACAGCGGCGAGCAGGGCATCGTGCTGGGCCTGGAAAGCCCCGAGCTTCGCGCCTTGGCCTTTGGCTGGGACTTCATGAACTCCGACCTACCGCTGCGCATCGGGTTCCCGGTGCTGCTGCGCAATGCCCTGCAGTGGCTTGCGGAGGGGCGGGGAGGGGTGCGGCGATTGCAGGTACGCCCCGGCACGGTGCTGCGGCTATCGCCGCCGGCGGACGCCCGGCGAGCGACAGTGACTTACCCGGACGGGTCGCACCGCACGGTGGCGGTGACCGAGGGGGCGGTGACGCTGGCGGACGTGGACCGCGTGGGGGAGTATTCCATGGCCGCGGGCGGCCGGGAGTGGCGCTGGGTTGCGGACCTGCGCGACCCGGCGGAGTCGAATCTGAGGCCGGCCGATCGCCTGCGTCTGGGCGATGCCAAGATCGCGCAGGCCTCGTCGAGTCCGCAGACCGAGCAGCACCTGTGGCCGTTGCTGGCCCTCGTCGCGCTGTGTATCCTGTTGGGCGAATGGCATCTTTACCATCGGCGGCCCTGAACGTATGTGGCTCTCTTTCACCCGTCCGGAGTACCTGCTGCTTCTGCCTCTGGTGGGCGCGCTGCTGTGGCTTTCGGCCAGGGTCAGCTACGCCGACCTGCACGGGCGGCGGCTGCTCCTGGCCTGGGGCGCGCGGGCTATGCTGATGCTGTGCCTGGTGCTGGCTCTGGCCGGGGCGCAACTGGTCAAGCGCGGCAAGGGCCAGGTGGTCGCCTTCGTGCTGGACCGCTCCGTGAGTGTGCCGATGGCCGAGCAGGAGCGTGGCCTGGAGTACATCCGCGAGGCGCTGAAGCTGCGCCGGCCCGACCAGCGGGGGGCACTGGTGGTGTTCGGGCGCGACGCCGTGGTGGAGACCGAGAGTCTGCGGCGGCCGGAGGACGTCAAAGTCACCTCGGTCGCGGGGCAGGCACATACCAGCATCTCGGCGGGCCTGCGTCTTGCCCTGGGCCTGCTCCCTCCGGAAAGCGCCGGACGCATCGTGCTGCTGTCGGACGGTAACGAAAACATCGGGTCGGCGACGGCGGAGGCGCTGGCGGCCTCGGCGGCAGGCGTGCCGGTGGATGTGGTCCCGCTGGACTCTCGGTCCGAGGCCGATGCGCTGGTTCATGATGTGAACCTGGCATCCGAGGCCCGTGCGGGCGAGCCGGTGCCGCTGAACGTGCGGGTGCAGGCCACGCGTCCCACGGAGACGGAGGTCACCATCCTGGTGGACGACCGCCCGGTGCAGCGGCAGAAGGTGGCTTTGGCGGGGGGCAAGACGACGCTGAACCTCTCTGTCCGTCTCGAGGAGCCCGGCTTCCACAAGGTCGATGTGCTGCTCAGCACTCCCGGCGACCGATGCAATGAGAACAACGTGGGCACCGGTTTCGTGCGCGTCGCGGGCACTCCGCGGGTGCTGCTGGTGGGTGGAGACGCCGAAGATACGCAGCATCTGGCCGAGTCTCTGCGGGCTCAGGACGTGACCGTGCAGACCGGTGGCCCGGCGGCCCTACCCACCAATGCGGCGGAACTGGAGGGCTACGACAGCCTCATCCTGGTCAACTGCCCGGCCTACAAGATGGGTGAGGCGCAGATGGCGATGTACCGGGACGCCGTGAGGGACTTGGGGATCGGGCTGGGGATGTCGGGTGGCGAGCTCTCCTTCGGCGCCGGGGGCTACTACGAGACGGCCATCGAGGAGGCTTTGCCGCTGAGCATGGAGGTCCGCAAGGAGCGGGGCTTCCCGGCCTCGGCGGTAGTGGTGGTGATGGACACCTCCGGCAGCATGGGCATGCTCGAGGACGGAGTGGAGAAGATCCAACTGGCGGCCGAGGCGGCCGTGTCCATCGTTGAGCTGCTGCAGGCCCAGGATTCCGTGGGCGTGATCGCCAGCGACCCGCGGCCCACGGAGGTCTGCGCTCTGAGGAAGATAGGTAGCAAGTCCTCGCTGATCGCCGACATCCGCTCGCTGCGGGCCGGTGGCGGCGGCATCTCGGTATTCCCTTCGCTGCAGGCGGCCTATGCGGCCATCGCGCCCAACAAGTCGCCCATCCGGCACGTGATCATCCTCGCCGACGGCAGCGACTGCGACGAGCAGGAGGGGTCCGTGCCGCTGGCGGCGGAGATGTCGGCCAAGCGCATTACGGTGACCACGATCGCCTTCGGGGACGGGCCGCACGTACCGTTCCTCAAGGAAGTGGCGAGGGCGGGCAAGGGCAACACCTACCTCACCGAGCGCGCCCACGACTTGAAGAAAGTCTTCACGCGGGAAGCGCTGACCATCGCCAAGTCGGTGCTGATGGAGACCAAGTTCCGGCCCGCTCCGGCCGAGAGCAGTGAGGTGATCCGGGGACTGGACTGGGAGGCCGTGCCGCCGCTACTGGGCTATGTGGCCACGACCGCCAAGCCGTTGGCGACGGTGCCTTTGCTGGCGCCCAAGAGCGACCCCGTGTTCGCCCACTGGCAGTACGGCCTGGGCCGCAGCATCGGCTTCACCTCGGATGCCAGCGCCCACTGGGCGGCCCACTGGCTGGGCTGGGAGGGTTACGGGCAGTTCTGGGGGCAGGCGATCCGCTGGACACTGCGGCAGCCGGGGCACTCACCACTGTACCCCACCGTGGAGCGCCGCGGCGACCGGTCCGTCCTCACCGTCGATGCGGTGGCGGAGGACGGCGAGCTGCTCAACGGTCTGGACGTGTGGGCCAACCTCAACCGTCCGGACGGGACCCGTGAACGAGCGCAGTTGACCCAGATCGCTCCGGGCAGGTACCAGGTGGAGACGGAGACGGCGGCCGGTGGGGCCTACATTGCGGCTCTGACGGCCACAGGGCCAGGCGGCATGCAGACGCTCAGGGACTTCGGCTTCTCCATCGCCTACCCTCCGGACCTGGCCGACACCGGGCGGGACGAGGCCTTCTTGACATCTCTCGCGGCCCAGACCGCGGGGCGCGTGCTCACGACACCCGAGCAGGCCTTCGCTCCACCGACGAGCATGCCCCGGGTCAGTCTGGAGATCTGGCGGGCGCTACTTTGGATCGCGGCGTTACTGCTGCCCCTGGACGTGGCGGCACGGCGTCTGATAGTGACGAGGGACGACATGGCGGCCATCGTGGCCCCCGGCGCCGCATGGCTGGCGGCGCTATGGGGCCGGCGCCCGGCGGCACTGAGCCGGCGCCCGGTGTCCACGGCGAGGGCGCTCATGGAGCGGCTGGAGGAACGCAGCCCTCAGGTGCAGCGACCACCGGTAGTAGTGCAGGAGGATGCCGCGCCACAGGCGGCGACGCAGCAGGCCGCGACGGCGCACGATCCTGCACCCGCCCCGGAGGCCCCCGCGGCATCGCCCGGGGGCGAGCGGACCACCTCCAGGCTCCTGGAACGCAAGAGGCAGATGCGCGATGGAGATGGGTAGGCCGGCGGGGCCGTCACGGCGGCGGCGGGGTCGGCACGCCCCGGCCGTCATCGGCGCCTATCTCCCCCGCAAGCGCCCGAGCAGACCCGGAGGTCGGCGCCGTTTGTCGGTCCGCACCGCTTCATCGCGCCCGTACGCCCCTCGGCCACTCTTCTCGCCGGCGGCTTCCGTACACCGCGGGTGTTCGTACGGCAAAGGCGGCCGGCCCGCCTTCCAGTTGCGGATGCGGTTGAACTCCGATTGGCTGATGATGGTGCGCCGAATGCGCCGTCCACAGAGCGCCTGATCCAGCGGCCCGCGGCGCATAAGGTTGTCGCAGTCCACCTGTCCGATGACCAGGACATCCCCGTCCAGGGCCAGCGGCACCACCCGCGACTTGTCGCACACGTCCAGCGGCAGCAGGGCCAGCACCTCAGCCGGCGGCAGGGCGCCCTCGGTACGGTAGCGCCGGAGCCCCGTGGAGACCGAAAGCGCATCGGCCACCTGCTCGTCGCTGACCAGTCCGCGCTCCTGGAGTATCTCACCCACCAGAGCACCCGTCAGCCTCTGGCGGCGCAGGGCCTGGTCCACTTCGTCTTCCGTCACCAATCCCTGACGGATCAGCACTTCACCCAGTCGACGGCTGGTCGCCACGGCCTTCTTGCCCCGCGGATGGGTTCGGGTCCGAGCAATGCTCATGGTACTCCCTCGTTCCCAGGCCTACGTGGTCTCGTTTGATGCGACTTCCGAATCCAGTGTAGGCACAGGCGAGGCCAAAGTGAAGCGCGAGCTCGCCTACTGCCGCAAGTTCGGCGGAACGAGAGGGCAAGAGGTCCGTGACCGATACCGTGCCGCCCGCGCAGGTTGTCGCTCCGTGCCCACTCAGCGGCCCTGAGGCCACAGGGTTGGCATCACCACGACCTCCGGGAGGTCCGGCACAGCCTGTTCGATGCGCTCCATCAGCTCGGGAGGCAATGGGCCGCGGTGACACACCTGCAGGTTCTGGCGCATCTGCTCCACCGTCTCCACCCCGACAACCAGCGATGCAACACCGGGGAGGCCCAGAGCGTACCGCATGCACAGCTCACTCACGGCCATGTCGGCGTCTCCGGCGATGCTCTGAAGCTCCCGGCGTACCGGGATCACCGCGGCCAGCTCGGTGGGGATGTCGGCTTCGGGGAGGAACACCAGGCCCTGCAGGTAGATGCTGCGCACGAAGACCGCGACGCCCTCATTGGCCGCCCGCTCTATGAGGCCCGGACCGGTGAACCGCTTGTCCAGGAGGTTGGTCGGAATCTGCAGGGCATCGGCGAGCCCGCTGTCGAGGATACGCTGCGTAGCCTGGGGCGTCATGACCGAGCATCCCACATGCCCCACCAGACCGCGGTCGCGGAGTGCCAGCAGAGCATCGATGTAGGCGAAGTTGTCCTCCCAGTGCATCAGGCAGACGGGGAGCCGCTCCAGGCCGAGGCGCTGCAGCGAGCGGGTGACCGAAGCCTCGACCAGGGCGGCGGCCTCGGGGCCGCCGACGTCCCCTGTGATCGGCTGAACCTTGGTGACGACGGTCACCTTGTCGGCCAACGCCAGGTCTGCCAGCACCGCGCCCAGCACCTCCTCGGAGACTCCGTAGGACGCGGCCGTGTCCAGGCAGCGCACGCCGCCCTCGTAGGCGGCGGCGACAATCTCGCACGCCTGGCGAAACTCCGGACGGCCCGTACGGTTGGCGATGCCGTAGTCCAGCCCCATCTGGACGGTGCCGAGGGTCAGTTGCGAAAGGGGCACGTGGGCAGGGAATCTCAGTTCCATGGTCTACTCCTCGTACTGGAGGTCCGGCCGAAAAGCCCGGCCGGCCCGGCTCATGTCATTCCGAGCGTCAGTCTCGCGCAGCGCGATATCGAGGCATCTCGCTGAATACCACAGGATCCCTCGAGCTGCTCCCTCCGGGAGCAAACGCTCTGGGGATGACACTCCCATGCAAATGTGGACTTCCCGGCCGCGCCTCCAGGTCTTGGCACGGTCGCTGTGTGTGGAAGCCCGCCGTCAGATGCGGCCGGGAGTGCTTCACGGTACCAGTTCCCGAGCGGAGTGCCAAGATGCTCCTCGGCCCGTGGGTCGCGGCAGTTGCGGGGTTCGCCGGCTGCGACGGGGCCGCG
>CAZXDD010000126.1:0-15248 GCA_964639415.1 uncultured Armatimonadia bacterium | reverse complement strand
TCCCGACGCGGGAATGGCCAAATGCGGCCCCAGGGTGTTCATGCATAATGTGAGTTTCCAGCCCGCCGCCGTCTGCCGTATGGAGGGGCCGAGTGCGCACCCACATCGGAGAGACGCGCAGCGTCTCCCACCGGCCCGCGTGCTCATCACATGGCCAACCGCTGCCTACGACTGCTCCTGGGCCTCCAGCAGGCCGCCGAGGTCGCCCTCCTCGCCGCCGACGCCCATCATGCCCATTCCGCCACCCATGCCGCCCCACCCTTCCACGGTGAAGTCCACCGCCTCATAGTAGTTCTGCGCCCCCGTGTCCGCCCCTTGCTCCGGGTTGCCCCCGGCGGCGTACGCTGTGGCGCGAGCGCTGGAGGACCGCGTCGCGGTGTGGGCACCGATGTCGCCCCAGACCACGGTCTTCCAGCCCATGCCGCCGGCACTCACGTGCTGGTAGAACTCGACGGGTCCGGTTGCCGTCACGGATCCATCGTGCGTGATGGCCTCCTGATTCCCGGTCCAGTCGGCCAGACTGCACGTCTCCTGGCCCCACGTGTGCGTCGTGCAGCCCGAACCATCATAGGTCGTGTTTGTGATGTCGGCCTCAGCGTTGGCCATCGCCTGCTGGAACACCCAGTCGTTCGGGTGGTACACCGCTTCGTCCGCGATGCCGCCGCCGCCCGCGTTGGCGCTGATGGTGCCGCCGACGCACTGCAGCGTCACCCCCGTGGCTCCCACCACAGTGCTTAGACCAACGCTCAGCGCAACTGCCGTCACAGACCACAACGAGTTCGCGCGCATCACTGCACCTCCTCTCTTCGTGTCCGGCACTTCCATGACAGCGAATAGGCGTCTCGCACCCGTCCCAGGTGGGGCCGAGGCCCCGTGACACCTCCTCGCACTCGTGGCGTCCGGCTCATGGCGCTCCCGGCGCCTCGCCCAGCAACCGCGGCTCCTCGTACTCTCGGGACCGCGGCCCTCCGGACCTCCCGTCCTGCACAATCCGCCCGAACGGTCGACGGTACTTGGGGGGGTGGCCGCCTGGCTGCCACGGTTGATTCAGCGTGTCCGCCGCCGGCGATGGCACCTCCTCACTCGTGCTGAGCGTCGGGTGTGGCCAGTTGCGCCAGCTCCCGCTGTGCGCGTAGCGACTTGCCTGCACGGTGGCGTCATCGGCGGCAAACGTGCCGCAGGCGCCGCCGAGACGGTCCCAGATGCGGTCTGTCTCCGCAGTGCGGACAGCGGCATCACGGAACGGCTGGCGGAATCGCCAGTCGGTGACCAGGTCATACACGGCCGCCGCCCTGGGGCGCCCTGCGAGGTCGGTCACAGGGACGCGTTCGCCGCTCTTGAGGGCCTCACGTTCCGGTTCTTCCAGGACCGCCCAGACCAGTTCGGCGACGGATGGCATAGTGGGCGCATGCGTCACCTCCCAGGCCAGTCGCTCCATGGGACTCATGGCGGCCCACAGCCTGTCGGTGAGAGACTGCGGCCGGACCTGCAGGGAGTACTCCGTTGCCAGGTCGCGCGGCCCCCACGGGATCCCGGAGGCGACCGATAGCACCGTCAGTGCCGCCCAGCGCGGCCTCTCCACGAGGTTGGCGCGCACCTCGATGTGGCCCACGTCCTCGGCCGCCCGCACCGGGGGGGCGGCCTCAGCTATCCGCGTGGCCGCCTCGGCCAGCGACATTCGCCCTTGGACCGAAACGGGCTCCTCCATGGCCGGCATCCCTCGTGGCGCGGCGGTGCGCAACTCGCCCGGCGTGAGGTATGCCTCGATCCACCGGCCCAGCGAGGCGGGATCAGGTGAACTCTGCATCCGCGCCTCCATAAGCCCGCCACCAAGTGCGATGCTGCTCAAACTCGTGCCCGTCTTCCAGTTGAGTCGAAGTACATAGACGCCTTCGTGCGGGCGCACCAGCGTCAGCCATGCATCCTCCGGCAGCGCGGCCATGGGTGTCCCTGCCGTCGCGTCGGCGATCTCCACGTACGAGTCGCGACACAGCCGGGCTCCCAACTCGTCGGTCGGCTCGGCCACGAAGGGAGCCAATCGCAGGACACCCGCCAGGGCCGGAAAACAGCTCTTGTACCTGACCTCCCAGAGTTCCCACAGAGCATCGTACACGGGCACCCGTGGGTTGTCCGGCAGCACATCGGGCAGGGGGCCGACTGGGCTGGTCTCGCTGTAGTAGGCCCAGATCGTGTCACGAACGCTGGGGCCGGGAGGCCGGGCATCGATGAGGAACAGGTCGCCTACACGGGCTACTCGGCAGGCGAAGTGCCCCACTGCGGACTGCACAAGCTCCGGCGGCGTCGCGCCATGCAGGGCCACCTCCACCTGGGGCTTGGTGTCCCCGCACAGCACGTACTCCAGGTCGCTACTCTCGGCGATGCGCTCCAGTGCCCCGCCCAACGTGACGTCCTGGAGGGTCAGATCCGCGGCGCTTGGCGCCGCCCAGACCGCCATCAGCGCAAACGCGAGACCCCGGTGCGGGGTACATCTCCCTAGTCTGACCAGGGTGTGTCTCATGGTTTGCCCTCCTTGGGCGGGAGCGGGAAGTCGATGGCCTCGGTGCCCTCGATGGCACAGCGCACCAGCAGGTACTCCAGGCCTCCGAAGAAGCAGCTCGCCGTGGGTGCCCGCACCTCGTACTCCTGGTAGGGTCCCATCTTCTGCTCCAGCAGCCAGAGGGGCACCGCGCCGTCGCGCGCGGGGAGGTTGTTTAGCCAGCGACGGAACTGCCCCCCTGCACCGACGCTGACGAGGTGGGTGAGTGCCAGGCGGGGCTCCGGGTCCAGTTGAGCCATGGACAGCGGCCCTGCGCGTAGATCGGCCAACTGAGGCGCCATGGCCCGCCAGGTGTCTCTGGTCGCCGACAGGCGGGCCAGGTCGCGCTCGCTGCCGCCCAGGCTCGCGGAGGCCCACAGCTCAAGAGGAACCGCGGCGCAGACCTGCTCGCGGAGCGATGCCGGTGCAGTGAGCGAGAGGCCCTGGTCCGTCTTCACCAGCACTCCACCCACGGCCGCGCCCAGCGCCGCCAGGGCGTCGGTAACGTAGGCGTCGTCGCACCGGCAGTAGACGGCACTGTCCCCGATCGCTTCGGCGACCTCCACCTCAAGCCCGCCCTGCGCCGCCAGTTCCCGGGCCACCTCCGCCACCGTGCCTTCGCGTCCGGGCAAAGAGACCCGCAGCTCGTCGCCCTCCGGTGTGGGCCAAAGCGAATCCTCTGCGCGCGCCCTCGCCACGGCGCGGGAGGTGAACTCCTCCACGGGGATGAGGCCCTGCTGCTCCTTGAGCGCCCGGGCGAACACGTCGTACTCCGGTCCGTGAAACGTGAGCCACAGAGCCCTCAGCGGGTCATCACAGCCCGTCATCGGGCACGCAATGCGCAGGTGTTCCGCGCAGCCGCACGGGTCGCGGGGGTCCTGATCCATCGTGGCGGGCACTACTCTCACCAACGCTTGGCCCCGCGCCACCATCCACAGCTCCCGGTCGATCTCGCAAAGTTCGCTGCATGCCAGGCATAGCGACAACTCCAGGCATGACTGGTACGCTTCGGCACCGACATCGTGCTTCCCCATCGCGATGGCGCTCCGCTTGATGAGGTCCCAGCGGGAGGGCATCGGCACGAGGTCCAGCAAAAGCCCCGAGAACTCCGCGGGTAGCGCCGCGCGGAGCCTGTCCCGTAGCGTGGGGTCGCCCGCGGTCTGGCTGCGAGCCACGACGATGCCGCGGAACGCGGCCGCATCGGCACCCGCCCGGCGCAGGGCGCAGGCCGCCGCCTCGGCGTCCGCGGGCTCCGGGGTGGGGAGCAGGGCGGCCGGCCCGGGCGGCGAGGCGATCAAGGATACCGCAGTCTGGCTCGCCGCCGGCGCCTGGCCGTGCGATGGAAAAGCCGGCAGCCATAGGACGCAACACATGGCCGCATAGAGGGTGCGCGTGCATCTGGTCAAGTGTTCTCCTCCTTGCGCCTCAGTCTGTGCGTCTACACACGCCCGCTCTCGGCACAGGCCCCCGGCATCGACCTGCGCCCGAAAACGGGCAAAAACGGCGGCGCGTCGCAACACGCGGGCCGCGAACGCGACGCAGTCCGTAACGCCCTCGGTACTCCCGAGGCGGACGCGGTCGGATACGGCCCGCCGCCGCCGAAGCGAGGTGGGTACTTGGGGTTCGGAGGACCGGCGGACGGCCGCTTAGGGTCTGGTGGAAAGCCCAGGTGGGCAGAGAGAGCTAACGGGATGGCGCGGGACAACTGAGGGGTGAGGAGCGGCGAGGGCCGCGTCCGCCGGACAGGGCGCGGAGAGCCCGGGGCCCGGACCGGGGACGCCATGGCCGCTCTACTCTCGGCCGTCCCCCGAGGTCTCACCGGGCACGACGTCCCCCCCCCCCGTCACACCTGGGGAGGCCCATGCGTTCGGCACTCGACCGCTGCTGGTTGGCATTCGCGTCGCCTCGACCGCCACATTGTGCGCGAATACGGAAGTCCAGAGTCCGGCGTTGCTTGCAGAGAGTGTCGGTGCGGCTGAGCCTGGTACCGAGGTCAGGTGGTGGCCATGGCCCGCCGACATGAGTGGGTACTGTGGATAGGTCAATGTATACCACAGCGAGAAGTATGAGTCAACAAGAAAAACACACGAAAAGTCAGACATCCACGATATGAAGTCTATGTAGGGCTATCGCAGGCCTTTCCTTGAGGCGAGACGGCCCACAACGGACGGCTGTCCGTCGCTCCGCGGCTATCGGAGAGCGGCGGGCCGTCTGCGGCCGTACTCACGCCGTCTCCTCCACCACCGCCTCCGGATGCTTCACGAAAGGCGCTCTCCGCGCGTACTGCCACAGTACCGAGCACAGCAGACCCGAGACCGCGTACAGGCACCCCAACGCCAGCACCCTATTGCCCCAGTCCTGCGAGATCACCAGGATCCCCACGCTGCCCGACAGGATCCCGAAGCAGCTCATGAGCGAGGACGCCGAGCCCGTGTCCTGCTTCTGCTGCTCCAGCATCATGTTCGCCCCCGGCGGACGGACGATGCCGCTGGCCACCGTGGCCGGGATCAGGCAGGCCGTGAACAGCCACGGCGCGCGTCCGCCCAGCAGGCAGATCAGCAGGCCACTGGCGAAGAACACGCCGAAGCTCCAGGTCAGAATCGTCACCCGCGGCAGCCGGGCGCTCAGCCGCATGTACACCAAAGGCCCCAGCACCGCAAACACCGCATTGGAGGCGAAGTACACGCTGAAGGCGATCTCGCTGACACCAAAGCCGTCCTGGAAGATGTACGAGGACGAGGCCACGTAGGCCAGACCCGCCACGCCGAGCAGCGAAAACAGCAGCAGCAGCAACGAAAACCCGGGGTTCTTGAGCACATGGCCCAAACGCCCCAGGGTCTGGAAGACCCCGCGCTCTTCACGGTAGGGGATAGTCTCGCGGTACAGCAGGCCGCCGAGCATGGCCCCCATGCCCACGCCGGTGAGTACCCAGAACACTCCGCGCCATGAGGTGACCTGCAGCAGCAGGGCGCCGGGGAAGGGCGCCACGATCGGGGCGATCATCACCATCGACTGCACGACAGCCAGCACGGCCTCGCGCCGGCGGCCACCGTAGACATCCTTCACAACGGCCGTGGCCACCGCCGTCACCCCGCCGCCACCGAAAGCCTGCAGGCAGCGAGAACCGATGAGCCAGTAGATGCCGGGAGACACGGCGCAGCCGATGCTCGCCAGCACATACAGCCCCGAACCCACGAGCAAGACCGGCCTGCGCCCGTGCTTGTCGCTCAGCGGACCCCACAGCAGCGTGCCGATCCCGTAGCAGACGAAGAACGCCACCAGTGTGAGATTGACAAGACTCGGGGTGGCCTTGAGGTGCTCGGCCATCGTGGGCAGGGCCGGGAGGTACAGGTCGGTGGACAGTGGGACGAAGGCGCTGAGGAAGGCGATGAGCGCAACCAGGCCCCGGTCGCCGAGATGGGGCTGGGGAGCGGCGGCCGGGGCCTGGCGATCGGAGACGGCCTGCATGAACGGGACTCCTCTTCACTACGGTAGGCCAAGATGGGATGTGGGCTCCGCCTGGATGCGCGGCCGAAGAGCCCACATGCGCCGAGAGCCTCATTCCGCGAGCGTCCGCTCCCGGAGGGAGCGGCTCGAGGAATCTCCCGGGCTAGAGCGAGATCCTTCGCTATCTCGCCGCGCGAGATTGACGCTCAGGATCACATCATCGCGACAGGACCGGGCTTTTCGGCCGCACCTCGAGGCCTCCCGGCCGGCGGGCCCTGCACCGGCGACAGTGAGCCCTTCCTCAGCGGACGTCTCTACCGCTCGAAGAAGGCCCGGTAGATGGCGCGGATCGCCGCCTTGAGCTGGTGCGACTCGACACCATACATGGTGCTCAGCTCGGAGGAACCCTGATTGAGCATCTGGATGCTGATACCCTCGGCCGCCAGGGCCCCGGCGGCCGTCTGGGTGATGCCGCAGGTCTCCCGCATGCCCTGTCCGACCACCATCACCAGCGCCTGATCCCGCTCGATCTTGACCTCATCATCATCGGCCAGGCCAAGCTCGGCCCGGATGCGCTGGGTGAGCCGGGCTTCCCTGGCCTCATCCAGTTGGTCCTGGCGGAAGATGACCGAGATGTCGTCGATCCCGGTGGGAGCGTGCTCGTAGGAGATGCCCTCGCTGTAGAGGATGCCCAGCAGGTCGTAGACGAACCCGCGGATGCGGTTCATGCCGAACTTGCGGATGTAGAGGGTGGCGAAGCCGTCGGCGCCGGCAATGCCGATGACCACCTCGCCTTTGGGGGCGATGCGGCTGTGAACCAGACGGGTACCGGGGGCGGCGGGTTCGGCGGTGTGCTTGATGGCCACCGGAATGCCCGCGCGCGCCACGGGCTCCAGCGCCTCGGCGTTGAACACGTCGAATCCGAAGTAGGAGAGCTCGCGCATCTCCCGGTACGTGAGTTCCGCGATCGGCCGCGCGTCTTGCACGATGTCCGGGTCGACCGAGCGCACCTGATTGACATCGGTGAAGTTCTCGTAAAGCTCGGCCCCCACGGCTCGGGCGAGGATGGAGCCGGTGATATCGCTGCCGCCGCGGGGGAAGGTGACGACCTTGCCCTCCTTGGTGTAGCCGAAGAACCCGGGGAACACCACGACCTGCTCGCTGTGAGCCAGAGCCGCCAGCCTCTCGTAGGACTCCGGCAGGACCTGGGCATTGCCGGCCTCATCACTCAGCAGCAGTCCGGCATCCCCCGGGTTGACGTACCTGGCCGCCGGCCCGCACTTGGTGAGCGCCGCGGCCATCAGACGCGCCGAGTTGTCCTCGCCACCGGCCTTCATCAGGTCCGTGAACCAGGAGGCATCCTCAAAGGGCGTCGCCAGGCGACCCTCGAGGTCGCCGCGGATTGCGCCCATCACCTCGGCGGGGAGCTCGAGGTTGCCGGCGATCTCGTCATAGCGGGCGATCACGGCCTCCAGCTCGGCCCGGGCATCGCCGCCGGCGATGCGCTCCTCGGCGCAGCGGATCAGGAGGTCGGTGACCTTGGTGTCATCCTTGGACCTCTTGCCGGGAGCCGACACGACCACGATTCGCCGCCGGTCGTCGGCCGTGATGATCGCGCACACATGCTCAAAGCACCTGGCGTCGGCCAGGGAGCTACCGCCGAACTTGGCAACGTGCATCTGAAGGCCACCTTGGGTCAACCGCGGCGCGGCCACCGTGGGCCCGCCGCGGATCGGGTATCGTTTGCTTGTCGTCTTCCTCCCGGCACCGGGGCGTTCCCGGGCCGGCCGCCCATTGTACCTTACACGCCTGAGGTTTGCCAGACCCACGTGAGGACGCTCACACGTGAGGACGCTCCCGCAGGGCCGGGGGGTGAGGCCGCCGTAGCCGTCCACCCCTCTCCGAGCGCCCGCCGTGTGGGCGCGTGAAGAAGAGGGGCGGGGGTGAGGCCGCCGTCACCGCCGTAGTCGTCGCCGTAGCCGTGCACCCCTCTCCAAGCGCCGGCCGTGTGGGCGCGTGAGAAAGAGGGGCGGGGGTGATGCCGCCGCGTATCGTTGACGCCTACATCGCCCAGCCTTCGCTGTCCTGCTCCAGCCGGTCCAGCGCGGTCCGGAGCGCCGCGTGCTCCGGCTCCGCCAGTTGGGGGTCATGCTCCAAAACGCCGAAAGCGTCCTCCCGGGCCCTTACGAGGGTCTGCGTGTCGGCGGTGAGGTCGCAAAGCTTCAACTCCGGCAGGCCGCTTTGCCGGGTGCCGGTCAGCTCGCCGGGGCCACGGCGTCTCAGGTCCTCCTCGGCGATCTCGAAGCCGTCGGCGGTGCGCTCCAGCTCCTGCAGCCGGTCGGTCACCTCGGGCGACCGCGCCCTCGTGAGCAGGACGCACAGGCCCTCATGCTCGCCACGGGCCACCCGTCCCCGCAGTTGATGCAGCTGGGCAAGCCCGAAACGCTCGGCGTTCTCCACCAGCATCACCGTGGCGTTGGGCACATCCACTCCCACCTCGATCACCGTGGTGGCCACGAGGATGTCGAGCCTGCCCGCGCGGAATTGCTCCATCAGCTCGTCGCGCTCGGTGCTATCGATGCGCCCGTGGAGCAGGCCCAGACGGAAGCAGGCAAGGTCGCCGGCGCGCAGACGGTTGAACTCCCTCTCGGCGCCGGCGAGCTGAGTCTCGTCTCCTCCGTCGATAAGCGGGCAGACCACGTAGGCCTGTCTGCCGTTGGCAACCCGGGCCGCCAGTGTCTCGTACGCACTCCTGCGCTCCTTCCCCCAGGCCAGGACCGTCTGCACCGGTCGGCGTCCCGGCGGGAGCTGGTCCAGCACGGACACGTCGAAGTCGCCGTACGCCGTGAGTGCCAGGGTGCGCGGGATTGGCGTGGCGGACATGACGAACACGTTGGGCCGCAGACCCTTGGAGGCCAGTTCCGCCCGCTGCTTGACACCGAACCGGTGCTGCTCGTCTACGACCACCACCGCCAGATCACTGAACCGCACCCTCTCCTGGAACAGGGCATGGGTGCCCACCACCACGGCCCGCTCGCCCCGCTCCAGCTCCCGGTAGGCGTGGTTCTTGGCCGCCTGACCCATGGAGCCCACCAGGAGGCGACAGACGATGCCGTGCGGGGCGAGCAGATCATTGAGCGTGCGGTGATGCTGCTCGGCCAGCAGCTCGGTGGGCGCCATGATCGCCGCCTGGCGCCCGGCGGCGGCCGCCGCCAGCAGCGCGAAAGCCGCACACACCGTCTTGCCGGCCCCCACATCCCCGTGTATCAGACGGTTCGCCGGCCGCGGCTGCCCCAGGTCCGCGGCCATATCCGCGATGACCCGGACCTGCGCCGCCGTGGGCGCGAAGGGCAGCGATTCGCCGAAGCGCTCCGCAAGACCGTCCACCTCGACGCCGGTGGCCGGCGCGTCGTGGACCACATGCAGCCGACGCGTGGCCAAAGCCGCCTGCAGCAGGAACAGCTCCTCGTACGAGATCCGCGCTCTGGCCCGGCGAAGCTCCTCCATGTCCTGCGGAAGATGCACGGCCTGCAATGCCGCCGACAGCGTGCCAAGCTCCCGAGACGCGGCGACGGGCTCCGGAACGACACTCTCCGGCAGGTGCTCGCACTGCTCGAAGGCCTCGCGCACCAGGCGGCGGAGAAAGGTCTGAGCCACTCCGGCGCCGGCGGCGTAGATCGGGGTGATCGTCCCCTCCCCAAGATCCTCCTCGCCTCCGTCCACGGGCAGCGCCTCGCATTCGGCCACCGACAGACTGTACAGCCCCTGCCGGATCATCACCTGACCGGTGACCAGAAGCGCCGCGCCCTCGGCGAACCGGCCCGCCATGTACGGCTGGTTGAACCATACCAACGATAGCCCCTCGCCGCCACACTCGGCCGGCACCTCGGCCAGCAGGCGGCCGCCGGGACGCCGCACTCGCCCCGGGCCGCATACGGTCACCTTCAGACTCGCCGTCTGGCGGTGCTCGAAGGCCCCCAGAGGCTGGTTGGCGCGGCGGTCGTCATAGCGCAGGGGATAGTGCCGCAGGAGGTCCTCAATGGTGTGTAGCCCCAGAGCGCCCAGAGCCTCGGCGCGCCTGGGGCCCACGCCGCGGAGGACGGAAAGCGGCGAGGCGAGCGAGGTGAGCGGTGGGGGAGAGGGAGCGCGGTAGCGCCCGGCATATATCTCGAAGGCCCGGATGCTCTTGGCGCACAGATCCGCCCGCTGCTGCTCGGACATGGCCGGGTAGGTGCGGTAGGCCTCCGCGGCCCGCCTCAGGCGCACGGCCAGCTCCTCCGGCGCACCCTCGGCCGCGGCCACAAGCCACGATACCATGGCGACCGAGAACCCGCCCTCGATGGCGTCATCCTGCCGGCCGCGCTTGACCTCCAGGCGTAGCGCTCTAAGCAGAAGGGACAGGTCCGGCGAAGAAGGCGGCCGTGTGCCGGCCCTGCGGGGGCCCGTGACCTCATCGGCCCGATCGAGGGGGGGCACGCTCTCAGCCCCTGTCGTTCGCACCGGACGGGGTGGCCTGATCGACCTGCCCGGCGCGCCAGGCGTCCCAGACGCTCCAGGCCACCAGCACGCCGTAGCCGAAGATACCCAGGAGGCCCAGGAGATGCTCGGTGAGGGTCGGGGCAGAGGTGGCCCGCGGCGAGGCGGCCATGATGAAGTTGGTCACACCCCACAGGCCCAGTCCCAGGAGCGGCAGACCGGCGACACAGGCGATGATGCCCTTCTCGTACTCGCCGTTATAGAGCTGCCCCAGGCCCGGGAAGAACAGCGAGCGCGCCGCGGCGGCGCCCGGGTTCCTGGCCGTCGCCCCGCGCAGTTCCTCCAGCCGCCCGCTCTCCATCAGGTGCCGAGTCCGTTCGGCGCTCCCCAGCATCAGAGCCGCCTCGGCGTACTTGCGCTCGGCGTCGGCATTGGCCGGCTCAAGCTCCATGGCCGTGCGATAGTGGTCCCGGGCTTGGGCCCGCCTGCCCTGAGCGGCCAGGACGTCGCCCGCCAGCTCATGGGCCGACGTTGACTGGGGCGCGGCGTCCAGCAGTTGCTGGGAGATCTCGGCGGCCAGCTCGCGGTTGCCCACGCGCAGTTCGCGCTGCGCCGTCTCCAGTAGACGGCCGAACTCCTCGTCACCTAGAGCCTGGCCTGTGGCGGGGACAGCATCCATGGTCAACCCTCGTCCGCATAGCGATCGGTGCGCGGGGCATCCCGCGGGAACCTGATCCTCCGCCGTGGCCCTTCCGCCGCGCCGGGGCCTCTGTCTGTCCGCCCGGCCCGATCCCCCGCCACCCCGGCGGGATGGGTCAGACCTCCTCGCGGCCCCTGCCGTCTCGGGCTCACAGCCCACAGGCCCTGGCCAAAGCGCCGCTACTGATCCTGTTCGCTCTCCGGGGGCTCCTCAGGCGCCTCAGTCGCCTCGGGCTCGCCGCCATCCAGATGGTCCACAACCGGTGCGCCCTCCCAGAGACGCTCCAGGTCATAGAAGTCCCGAGTCTCCTCGGTGAAGATGTGCCCCACCGTGGAGCCACAGTCCAGGATCACCCATGTGGCCCCACGGCGCCCCTCGATGTGGTTGGGTCTCAGTCCGTGCTCCGACAGGTGTTCCTCGACCGTCTCCGCGATGGCCTCAACGTGAGTCAGCGAGCGTCCATGGCAGATAACGAAGTAATCACAGATGGTCATGAGTTCGCGCATGTCCAGGACCATGACATCCAGCGCGCGTCTCTTCTCCATGCCCTGTGCAACGAGCATCGCCTTGTCGATCGGTTCGATTTGGTGGACCCACCCTCCAACGGCCGTGGTGACCGGGATTCCCCGGCTTCGGCGTGGAGATTACCACAGAACCCACGCAAGGACAAGCGGACCCGGCGCGCAGTGAGCGACCGGACCCGCCCTTGTCTGCTCACACCCCGAACGCCGGCCTGAAGGCCCGATTCGGCGATCCCGCCCGCCGTGATCGTCGCCAGGCCGTGGTACCGACCCGGGGCGAACCCCCGCTAGAAGTTCGCCGGCACCCTGGTAAGGAACTTCGCGTGCCCATCCAGCCACAGGCAGTTTCTGGAGAACTCATCGTCCTTGGAGCCGTGCCACGAGTTCTCGGCATCCGTCAGGTACGGCGTATCGGTGAGGTCGATGCCGAAGAAGCTGGGCTCATCCATGAACTGACCGTCGAACAGGGGCAGCCAGGCGTAGCTGCTGCCCTCGTCCTTGTAATACTGCTGATCGCTGGGGCAGCGGAAGATCTCCCTATTGCGGGCGTAAGGGCTGAGCACATCGGTGATGATGGGCTTGCTGGGATCCTCGCTGAACTTCGGGGTGATGTAGGGCAAGATCCCGTCGGTATCGGTGCAGTACATGTTCATCGCCAGGCCGATCTGGCGCAGGTTGGAGATGCACTTGGTCTTGCGGGCCTGCGCCCGTGCCCGGGCGAAGACCGGGAACAAGATCGCGGCCAGGATCGCGATGATCGCGATGACTACCAGGAGTTCGATGAGTGTGAAGGCTCGGCGCTTGCGTGTCACTGTGGTGTTCTCCTACCAACCGAATGATTTGAGTGCATCCATCAGCGGGTACAGCTCGGCCCGCTGCTGGGTGGGCATGGCCACATAGCCGGCGACGATGACACCCAGGAAGGGCTGGACCTGGCTGCGCAGTTGCTGCTGCGTGTCGGGCGCGAGCCGGTGAGTGATCCCGGCGAACCGCCGGATCAGGGTCGCTCCGCGCTGCACGTGCTCTCTGCGCTCCTGCGGCGACAGATCGGAGAAGTTCCGCACCGCGTCCTGCATCCCCGAGAGCATGAGCTGCTTGATCTCGTCGGTGGCCGGTACCGAGCCCTCCTGCTGGCCCCTCTGCACCCCACTGAGACCCTCCCGGAACATCTTGTCCAGTTCCTCGTCGGACATCTCCTCCAGCCGCTGCAGGGGTACCTCGGGGTCGATCACCTTGAGGATGTAGCCCCGCACCACCTTGGCCTCGACGGCCGTGGCCATCCCCTCCATGACCTCCGACAGTTTCGTGGCATCGGCGGAGTAGGTGATCTCGCTCTCCAAGAAGGCATCGGTCGCCGCCATCGCGACACCCGTCTTCTCCCACAGGTACTCCAGGGCCTCGCCGAGGTTCGCGTCCTGCAGCGAGACGTTCAGCTTCGGGTCTGACTTGATCTCCGGTGCCAGATCGCCGGCAACGGCCTCCTCCTGCCGGCAGATGATGTACCCCGGCTCCGGAACGACCATCATCGTGGCACAGGCCGCGGCCAGAGCCCGCGTGCGAGACACCCGCGCGTGGCGATAGTACCTGCGCTCCAGAACCTTGTCGTCGAGACAGACCACGGTCAGCTCCAGACGCTCCGAGAGCTCGTCCAGCACCTCACCGAACGGCACGCCATTGTAGGCCAGATCGATCACGGAGTCATCGGGCTTGGCCTTGGCGCGATCCACCGCCTTGTCGACCTCGGTCTGAGTTGCCTCATCGGGGTCCGCCGGAAGCACCGTAACGCTCACTCCGTCCGGCGGAGCAGCGGGGCCATCTTCTTCGGCCGCAAGCGCCGGCCAGGTCAGGCACAGCAGTAGCACCAGGATGCAGCTCGTGACCGCGATGTGACGCAGACTCATCAGTACCACCTCAGACAGGAATGGATGGCCCTCTGCAGACGTGGCCCGAAGGCCCGCCCCGGCCGGAAGCCTCACCCCGGGCCCGTGGCGCCCAAAGGGCGCGGCCCGAGCAAGTCCGTGGCGTCGAAGGAGACGCTTGGCGCCGGTGGCACCGGCGCTCCACGGTGACGGCCAAGCCCCCGCCAATGTCGCCGACCGGCCCTCCGGGGGCCGGGAGACGGCACGGACGGGGGCAGATGCGTACGCTCCCCACATTCATTGAACACTCATCGGGCCCGGAGGTTGCGCGGATTTGCATCGGCCCGCAAGATTCGGCGGACGGCACGCGACGAGAGTGACGCCCGCGCACCCCATCGGGCCGCGGATGTGCCTCTTGCGGTCTGGTTTGGCATGCCCGCCCATCAAATCAGACGGAACCGCAGCCCTCGGGGCGGAAACGACATGCGGGTGAGGAACCGGCGGCGGTGTGCCCGTCGGTCCGCGTTCCGGCGCGGGGAGCCGGCCGGTCGCCGCGCAGAGGCTAGACGGGGCGCCCCCGTGACTCCTCGAGCCGCGCCGCTGGAGCCTCAGCGTCAGGCGCACATGCCCCCGACGGTTCCTCGCTGCCGGCCGCCGCCGAGGGGCCGCCGCCGTGTTTGCTCGCCAGAAGATACAGCCCGGCCGTCGCCGCCGCCAGGGCCAGGCAGCCGTAGGCCGCGATGGCAATCGCCACATGCACGTGGAGCCAGAACTTGCTCTGCAAAGCCGGCATCAGCGGCTGTACGCCCTTGTCCGGGAACCACAGGTACGCATACATGCACACCAGCAAAGCGATGGGAAGGGCGAACACCCCCACCAGCCGGTAGCCCCGCAGCCGCTCGAGGATGATGTAGCACAGGACAATGGCCCACACGAACCACAGCGAGAACTCGTAGCCGGTGGCGAATGTCAGCCTTCCCGCGGTGACGGTGCGGGCCACCAGCGCAGCGGTCTGGAGAGCAAACCCGGCCCAGGTGGCGGCGACCCCGAACGCTCCGACCCGGCGCAGTCTCGCCGGCCCGGCCCCCAGGTGCGCCAGTGCCGACACCACGTACAGCACCAGGAACGTCTTGGTCAGCCCCGCTTCCAGCGGAGGTAGCCCCCCCCAGCCGCCAAGAGACCTGGAGGCCTCCGCCTGCGGGCTCCCATAGGAATGGTAGCTATGGGGCATCAAGTTTATGCCCGCGAAGCAAAACAGCACCGCCGCGAAGCCCGCGATGGCGAGCCAGGCCGAGGTCCTTCCACCCCAGCCTCGCTGCAGCCGGCCGTGGAGATAGGCCGCGTAGACCAGCCACGCCACCAGGGCAGACGTCTCCTTGGGGTCCCAACTCCACCAGCTCTGGTACACGTACTGGGCCCACATGGCCCCCGAGATCAGCACCAGAGTGAGTAACCCGAAACCCAGAGAGACGATGCGGTAGACCACATCGTCCAGGACCCTCGGGTCGGGAAGTCGCGTGGCTCGCACGTCGCCGTTCTCGTCTGGCAAATGCATCACCTATTCCACAGGCGTGGGTGCACTTGGTGGAGTGGGTCTCGCGGCTTGCCCAACGGCGGCCGTCGGGCATCTGTCCGGCTCCGTGGGCCGCCTACATCCGCCGCGACGACCGGGATGGGAGACGAGGGCGCCGCCCGGGCGGCGCGCCCGC
>CAZXDD010000125.1:0-15269 GCA_964639415.1 uncultured Armatimonadia bacterium | reverse complement strand
AGCGTCGCTTCCTGTCGGAGGGGCGACCGCGCGACATCACCATCGTCTACGCGGCGGGACAGGGCGATGGCAAGAGCCGAGGGATCAACCACCTGGCCCACGAGGGTCTGGTCAAGCGCGTTGTCGGCGGACACTGGGGGCTGTGTCCGGCTCTGGGCACGTTGGCCGTGGAGGGCAAGGTCGAGGCCTACAACTGGCCCCAGGGCGTGATCGCGCATCTCTTCCGCGAGATCGCCGGAGGCCGCCCGGGGCTGATCACCCACATCGGCCTTAGGACCTTCGTCGATCCCCGCAATGGTGGCGGCAAGCTCAATGACCGCACCACGGAGGACCTCGTCGAGCTGGTTGAGCTCGCGGGCCGTGAGTGGCTGTTTTACCACGCCTTCCCCATCCAGGTCGGCCTGATCCGCGGCACTACCGCGGACGAGCGCGGGAACATCACCATGGAGCACGAGGCCCTGTTTGGCGATGTGCTCGCCATCGCCCAGGCGGCGCGTAATAGCGGGGGCATCGTGCTGGCCCAGGTGAAACGCATCGCCCAGGCCGGGAGCCTCAGACCCCAGGAGGTCAAGGTTCCCGGTATTCTCGTAGACGCCGTAGTGGTGGGGCCGCCGGAGGAGCACGAGCAGACCTTCGGAACCGGCTACGATCCGGCCTACTGCGGCGATGTGAAGGTGCCCTTCGGCAGCATACCGGCCCTGCCCATGGATGAGCGCAAGATCATCGCCCGTCGCGCGGCTCTGGAGCTGCAGGGCGATGCCGTCATCAACCTCGGGATCGGCATGCCCGAGGGCATTGCCGCCGTGGCCAATGAGGAGGGTATCGCCGGCCAGCTCACCCAGACCGTGGAAGCGGGCCCGATCGGCGGCGTGCCCGCCGGAGGCCTGTCCTTCGGGGCGGCCGCCAACCCCGAAGCCGTCATCGACCAGCCCGCCCAGTTCGACTTCTACGATGGGGGAGGACTGGACCTGGCCTTCCTGGGCATGGCCCAGGCCGATGGCGTGGGCAACGTGAATGTCAGCAAGTTCGGCCCCCGCATCGCCGGCTGCGGAGGCTTCATCAACATCACTCAGACCGCGCGGAAGGTGGTCTTCTGCGGCACCTTCACCGCCGGAGGGCTACAGATTGGGATCGAGGCGGGGAGGCTTGTCATCCACCAGGAGGGCAAACACCGCAAGTTCCTGGATCAGGTGGAGCACATCACCTTCTCCGGAGCCTACGCCGCGGAGAAGGGGCAGCAGGTTCTGTACGTCACGGAGCGCGCGGTCTTCGAACTGCGGGACGGCAGGCTGACCTTAACGGAAGTGGCGCCGGGGACCGACGTGGAAGGCGACGTCCTGGCCCACATGGATTTCGCCGCGCAGGTGGCCACGGATCTGCGAGACATGGATGCCCGGATCTTCCGGGACGCACCGATGGGGCTCAGCGGGAAAGCGGGGTAGGGCGTGGACCCCCGCCGGATGGCGGTGCCGCCCGTCGCCCCGCTGATTGAGTCTCAGGCCAGATGCTCCAGGTCGTCGAGGTCCTTGTGCCGCCCGCTGGCGGCCTTGTTGCGCCTTAGGTGCTCCAGGCTGATGATGGGGACCTCGATCCCGTCCACGGCGCCCACCACTCGGGCGGCGTAACACTCCTCGAAGCTCACACCCGAGATCTGGTTCAGCACCTCGATGCGGAATGGTGGCTCGCCCAGACGCACGACGTTGCCGGGCTCGGTGAACAGGTCACCTGACAACTCGGGTACGTCGAAGCCGAAGTCGCGGAGCGCGGCGACGACCTTGGCCGCGTTCTCTGACGCCGGCGATACCCAGATATCCATGTCTCCGGTGGCGCGGACATAGCCGTGGAAGCCGACGGCGTAGCCTCCGATGAGCAGGTACCTAACGGCATGGACGTTTAACAACTGTAAGAACTCTCTTAAGTCGCCCGGTATCGGGAGTGTAGCCATACACGACCTGCCTGATGGCCTCGAGGGCGCACAGCCGCTCCTCCGGCGTCTTGGTCCGCCAGTAGGCGACAGCGTCGTCTGCGTCTTCTAGTCGCACGACCGAGAAGGCCTTGCGGTTCAGAGGTCTGTTTTGCAGTTCGTCCATGCTCCCATTGTACCCCAGGCGCGCCCGGCGGACAACGGCGGCGCGCCGGGATCCCGCGGCCCTACGTTCAGTCCAGCTCCCAGCCTCGGAACTGTGCGGGGCCGCCGCGGGTGAGCAGGCCCAGGTAGCCGCGGCGGTGGTTGTTGGCGTCCGACACGTAGACCGCCGGGCACTCGGCGAGCAATGTGGTGCCGTCGGCGGCGAAGATGCGCACCGCCACGCGATCGGTCATGACCTCGCCCTCGATCGTGTACTGCTCCCCGGGCTTCCACTGCAACTTGCTGTCCTCCCATAGTTGCTTGCCCTGGAGGCTCTCGAGGGCGGCGCCCCGGCGGGTAAGCAGGGCCACGAAGCCGTCGCTCAGGTCTCCGGCGGCCTGGAAGAGCAGGCCGGCCGCGGCGGTGCCCTCGGGCACACTCACCCGGCAGCGCCAAGTTCCCATGATGCCCTGGATGGCACGGTTCAGAGCCACGGCGCGGGGCGCCGCGCTCGTCTGGGCGAGGACTGCGCCGGGTTCGCCCTCCCAGCGCCACTGGCCCTCGGAGGCGCGCCAGCCTTCTCCCAGGTCAGAGGCGATCCACCCCTGATCGTGCTGTCCCCCGGCCGCGGTGGCCGCCGAGAAGCCCCAGAACTCCGCGGTACCCAGCCAGGTCATGAACCCCGTCTGGCCGGGGCGCGCGGCGTCCTCGATGCCGACCTCGACCCATCCTGAGTCCTGTATCAGGGTGGTCCCGTCGGCCTTGAGAAGCTGCGCCCGGGCCCGGCCGTCGGCTTGGGTCTCGGCACGAATCACGAGGTCCTCCTCGTAGTGCCAGCCATCCCCGGGGCCGGACCACAGGGCCTGGATGGGGAGGCGGTAGAGCATGAGTGAGCCGGCGCCGAACGTCCCGCCCAGCCAGGCGATGAAGCCCTGGGTAAGGTCGTCATTGGCCTGGAACAGGAGGCCCGCGCCCCCCGCTCCCGGGTCGACGCGAACTCGGCACTCCCTGACCTGGAGGGCTCCGACCATCTCGCGGCTGATGGCCGAGCTGCGCTCCACGGCGGCGTACTGCCGCAATCGGGTCTTGTCCATCGTCGTCCACATCCAGCTTCCCGGCCCGATCACAGTCCACGGGCAGTCTTCGCCCTGCACCAGGCGTCGCTTGTTGGGGGCGTCGTCGACGATGGGGGAGAGGGGCTCCGGGGCACACTCCCACCACCAGAAGCGGGCGATGGCGTCCCTGGTGTACAAGCCCAGGCGCCCCTGGCCGACGGTCAGCTCGCGGTCCACCTCCACCCACGGCCCCTGCGAGACCAGGGTCTTGGCGTCGCCCTCGAACATCTGGGCCCGGACGCGACCCTCCTCCACCACGGCCTCCAGGACATAGGTCATGTACGGGTGCCAGGGGGCGTAGCGGTCTTCCCACAGCACGGTGCCGTCGGCGGTCTTGAGACAGAAGCCGCCCAGGCCGGGGTTGCCGCCGAGGGTGACGAGGAAGCCACCGGCCGCGCTCTGGGTGGTCTGCGCCCGGAGCCCCACCTCGGCGGCGCCGATGGCGGGCTGGACCGCGGCCCGCCAGGCCCCCGGTGCCCCGTGCGCGCCGGTGACGAGAGCCAGAGCCTGCTCGGTCTCGCGCCCCTGGCGTAGGGCGGGGCCGACCTCCCGTGTCCACTCCCAGTAGCCCGAGACTACATGAAGGCTCTCGCCGTCCGCGGCCCCGTTTTCGGCCGCAACCGCGACGGTCCAGGGCACCCAACGCATGCGGTCATCCATAGCACGATTACCTCACAAGGCGGCTGAGCCAACGGCCGAGGCCCGGCCGAGACACAGGCTCTCGTCGCCTTTCGTATTCGGTCCGGCTGCGTGCACTCGGTGGTCTGACGTTGCCGTGCGTCCCCCGGCGCTACCGTCTATCGAAGCTCGGAACCTTGAGCTGTTCTCCGCCCTTGAGCGATGACTCCATGGCCACGATGCCGGGCGCGGTCATGGCCAGCGATTCGTAGACGTCCACCGCCGGCTCTCGGTCCTCGATGAGGGCGGAGATGAACTCGTGGGTGAGGAAGCTGTGAGAGTTGCCGTGTCCGGAGGGCACCCGCATCGGCTCCGGGAGCCGGTGGATGTAGTCGGGGCAGACGGTCATGCTCGGCTGGCCCTGGATCTGCACGACGAAGGGCTGCCCGCCGCAACCGTCCATGTACATCGAGCCCGTCTGTCCGATCCACTGTGCCCGCTCGCCACCGGCGTGGACCTCCCACATCACATTGCAGCGGCAGATGTTGCCGCCCGAGGCCTGGAACAGGGCGGTCTGGTTGGAGAACCCGTTGTTGTAGGCGTTCTGGAACCAGTCGCCGTCCGGAGGGCCCCAGCCCAGGCAGGACACGCGGGTGAAGCGCTCCCGGGTCACCCCGACGTGGAAGCAGGTGGAGTGGGTGGGATAGAGCATGGGCGGATAGCCGTAGCGCCAGGTGTGGTCGCCGTTGTGGAACCACAACGCCTCGCGCTCGGAGCCGGTCATGTTGTGATAGTACTCCACCTCGGAGTAGACGAACCTGCCGAACTTGCCGTCGGCGAACAGCTCCCGGGCCAGGATGCAGGGTGCCCGATAGTAGCTGGTCTCGGCCATCATGTACCGCAGGCCGGTTCGCTCCTTGAGCTGCTTGAGCTGGTAGCACTCCTCTATCGTCACCGCCGCCGGCACCGCACAGATGCAGTGCTTGCCGTGGTTCATGACCTCGGTCACGTGGCGGACATGGTCGGGCGCGCCGGTGAAGACCGCCACGGCGTCGAGGTCGGGGTCCTTGACCAGCTCCTCCAGCGAGTCATAGGGTCTGTCGCACCCGTAGACGTTCTGGAGGTGCTTGCGGCGGTCGGGACGCAGGTCGCTGACGGCGGCCACGATGCAGTTGGGGTCCAGGTGCCACTGAAAGGCGGCCCCGAAGCCCCCGCCGACGACTCCAATCCTGACCTTCTTGTCCGACACGGGCTGAGGCATTGCCGGCCCTCCCGTGGCGAGGGCGGCTCCGGAAAGAGCCACGACCCCTGCCGTCTTGATGAAATCCCTGCGTGACATACCGTCGTTGCCTGTGGGCATGGAAGTCCCTCCCGGCCGCCGTCCTCGGCGCCTGTGGAGTATTCGCAGGCGGGGGCCAGGATTCCTTGGGGCAAACCGGCGGCCGTTGGCAGACGCTTCTGAGAGCCAACGTGTCCGTCCCGCGAGCCGGGAGCCCGCAAGGTATGCCACCGCCGCGGCATCGGAGGACACTGAGGTGATGTGTACCTGATTGGCAGCGGTCAGTGAGTGGCCATCGATCAGAGGGGTCGCGCCTACCGTGCGGGCCTGGAGACCCGCGGGCAGGCGGAACTGTCGGTGGGTGGCCCCACCGGCCGCGGCTCACCGCTCCGCGTCGGCCGGCATCGGCAGGGTGAACTCGAAGGTGCTACCCTCGCCCAGTTGTGACCGGACGGCGATGGTGCCGCCGCAGACCTCGACGATCTGCCGGACAAGCCTCAGACCGATGCCCAGACCGGGAATCTGGCCTGTCACGTGCTCCTCCACCTGGACGAATCCCTCGAAGATCCGGTCGAAGTACTCATGCGGGATGCCGGGCCCGTCGTCTGTGACAGAGAATGCCAAGAGCCCGTCGTCGCCGGGAGCCACGGAGAGCCCCACGTGGACGCGGTCCTTCTCGGCGAACTTCACCGCATTGCCGATGAGCTCGTCGAGGATGAACTCCAGGTGCTCCTCGGTGCAGTCGGCGTAACGGGCGTCTCTGGCTGCCTCGATGGCGAGGTCCAGCTCGCGGTCGGGATATCGCTCGCGGACCTTCTCGGCGGCCGTCTGGGCCACCGCGACCACGTCGGCGTGGCGCATGGCCTCCTGCAGTTGCCAGGTGGAGAGAGCCTCGAACTCCAGGAGCTTCTGGACGATGGCGCTGAGGCTCTCCACCTCGGCCTCGCAGACGGAGGAGACGTGGGGCCACTCGCGTGCCAGTTGGTCCGGGGGCATATGCTTGGCCAGTTGCAGGTAGCCTCCCAGGAGCGCCAGGGGTGTGCGGAGCTTGTGCGGAACGGTGGTGATGAAGCTCGCCTGCACATGGCGAGAGAGCTTGTTGTCGGTGACGTCGCGCAGGACCAGTACGGTGCTGTCCAGATTGCCGTCGGAGTCGAAGATGCGTGAGAGACGGGCGTCCAAGTACAGTGGGGGATGGGTGTCCTTGCGGGCGATCTCGAACGCGGTGTCGTGGGCTGTGGACTGAAGTAGCGTCTCCACCGGCTCCGAGAGCCAGAACCCTGAGATGGCGGCGGACAGTGTCAGCTTCCAGGGCTTCTCGGGGAGGTTCAGTAGCAGGCAGGCGGCTCGGTTGGCGCTGCTGATGCGGAGATCGCCCTCGGTGACGATGATGCCGTCGGTCATCTGAGACACGGCGGTATCGAAGCGCTCTCGGGCGCGGAGCAGGGAGCGGTACTGACTGGCGCGCTGACGGACGATGGCGTAGCGGATGGAGCGCAGCAGGGTCCAGCCGTCCACCTGGCCCTTGACGAGATAGTCCTGTGCGCCCTCTCGCACGGCTTTCTCCGCCAGTGTGTGGTCATCGGTGCCGGTGAGCACCACGATCGGCAGCTCCGGGAACGCGCGATGCAGGCCGATGAAGGTCTCCAGACCGCGGCTGTCGGGAAGCGAGAGGTCCAGCAGGGCGACATCGAAGTCCTCGCCCCCCGCCAGCTCGATGGCGGCACCGAGGCTGCGCACTTGGCCGAGGTCGATCCGCGCCGTGGGGACGTCCCCGAGCATCCCCCGGAGAATGAGAACGTCTTCCGGGTCGTCTTCGATCAAGAGCGCCCGGATCGGTGTGTCCTCCATCTGTCCGCTCCTCGGGTCACGATCTTTGGGCCCCGGGGCTTGGCGGCGCATGCCGTTGCGCCTCGGGCGGCCCTCCCTGGCCTCACGGCTCCTGATCCGGCGGCAGTTCGACGATCTCGAACCAGTACTTGCCGATGGTCTGCACCATGTCCACCAGCGCCTCGAAGGTCACGGGCTTGGCGATGTACGAGTTCACTCCCAGGCGGTAGGAGCGGAAGATGTCCTCCTCGGCCTTGGATGTGGTGAGGATGACCACGGGGACCTGGCGCAGCACCGGGTCGGCCTTGATCTCCTGCAGGGCCTCGCGTCCGTCCTTGCGGGGCATGTTGAGGTCCAGCAGTATCAGGCCCGGGCGCGGGGCCGCGTCGGGAGCGGCGAAGCGGCCTTCACGGCGCAGGTAGGACATCAACTGGTCGCCGTCGTGCACGAAATGCACCTGGTTGACCAGGCGACTCTCGGCCAGGGCGTCGCGGATCAGGAGGCAGTCGTCGTGGTCGTCATCGGCCACGAGCAGGATGATCGGACGAGGTGCGTGGGTCATTGGCTACTCCCAGTGTGGACCTGTCGTACCGGCAGACGGACGACGAAGGTGGCGCCCTCGTCGGGCCGGCCGACGGCCTCGATGGTGCCCCCGTGGCGTTCGACGATCTTGCGGCACAGGGCCAGGCCGATGCCTGTACCGGGGTACTCGTCCCTGCTGTGCAGCCGTTGGAACACCCCGAAGATGCGCTCGGAGTACTTCTCCTCAAAGCCCACGCCGTTGTCCTGCACCTCGATCCGGCAGATGGTGCCACCGGCCTCGAGGCCACCTTGGACGGTGACGATCGGCGTTCTGTCGGGGTGCTGAAACTTCAGGGCATTGGCCAACAGGTTCTGCATGAGCTGACGGATCTGGGTGGCGTCGGCATCGATCTGTGGTAGGCCCTCAATGCGTACCATTGCCCCGGCGTGCTCCACGGCGATCTCCAGATTGGAGAGTGCTTCGTGGGCCGTTTGGTCGAGGTCGACGGTGGAGAAAGGCTGGGCCTGGGTGGTGACGCGCGAGTAGGACAAGAGATCGCTGATGAGGACGGACATGCGGCCCGCGGCATTCTGCATCCGGCTCAGGTAGTCCGCGCTCTCCTCGTCGAGGCGGTCGGCGACTCGGGCCTTGAGGCGGTCGCCGAAGGCCTGCACCTTGCGCAGGGGTTCCTGCAGGTCGTGGGATGCGGCATAGGCGAACTGCTCCAGTTCGGCGTTGGAGCGGGCCAGCTCGGCGGTGCGCTCCGCCACCCGGTGCTCCAGCTCATCATGAGCGCGACGGAGGTCTTCCATGGCCCGCAGCCTCTGCATCAGCCTCCACATGCCGTCCATCAGAAGCTGGAGTTGCACCACGTCCGAGTCGTCGTACGGGCCGTCCTTGTTGCCCACTCCCGCCACCGCGACGAGTCGCTCGTCGTCGAATACCGGGACGTTCATGTGTCTTGTGACCTCTACGTGCCCCTGCGGGTACCCTCTCTTGGCCGGATCGGGGGCGCTGTAGTCATTGGTGATGATCGGTCGGCGCTGCCTGACCGCCTCACCCCACAGACCGGTATCGCGCACCGGGTAGACCATGGGCTTGTCGGTGATGGCACACTGCTCCATGGCGGTCTTCGACCACGCGTGCATCGTCAGCACGGTCTCGTCCTCGTTGGTGAAGGCCAGATAGCCGATGGTGCTTCCGGTCAGGCGCACACCGGCCTCCATGGCGAACTCCGTCAACTCGCGCACCGAGGCCCCCGTCATCCCACCAAGCTCTGCCAGCGCCCTGAGTCGCTCCTCATCCAGCCTCAGCCGCTCCTGCGCCCGATGGCGCTCGGTGATGTCCCGGAAGCTCCAGACCCGGCCGTGGAGTCTGCCGTTGTGGATCAGGGGGCGGGAGTAGCGCTCGAAGACTCGGCCATCGGTGAAGAGGAGTGTGTCGAAGTCCTCGCGATCGGTGGCGTAGAGCTCCTGCACTTTGGCCAGGAACCGGTCCGGATGCCGCAACTGGCCGAGCACATGGGAAAGCAGCCTGGCGTCGTCGGCGGCGGTGACCAACTCGTCCGGGATGCGCCACAGCTCGGCGAAGCGCGAGTTGGCGTGCAGCACTCTGCCCTCGGCATCGACGGCGAGGATACCGTCGGCGGTGGACTCAAGCGTGGCCGCGAGCAGTTCTGTACGGACGTCGGGGGGCGTGTCCGGACGCTCTTGGTTGGTGGGTTCCATGGATGCACTCCCGCAGGCCCGGCCAGATAGGCTAGATATTGGCCGTCGGGGCCGTGCTTCCTGCCTGGCCGGAAGCAATAGCGCGTCGGTGGCCTCTCCTGCGCGGAAGGCCTTCGCCGTCACGCAGCGAAACTACCCTCCGCGGTCGGCGGCCAATCCAACCCCGCGGAGAGCAGCCATGGGACTGAAGATCGGACTGTGTGGTGCCGGTCAGTTCGGCAGTCTGTTCGTGCCCGTGTTCCAGCGCCATCCGGATGTGGACGAGGTGTACCTGGCAGACATCGACGCCGGGCGTCTGGCTCAGAAGGCGGCGAGCCTGCAGGTGACGCAGACCTTCGACTCCCTACAGTCCCTGTGCCGCAGTGACTGCGACTGCGTGTGTCTGTTCACGCAGCGCTGGCTCCACGGGCCTCAGGCGATCGCGGCCCTGCGGGCCGGTAAGCACGTGTACTCCGCGGTCCCCGCGGCGGTGACGCTGGAGGAGCTGGCCGAGCTGGAGCAGACCGTCCGCTCCACCGGATTGATCTACATGATGGGCGAGACCAGCTACTACCGGGCCCAGACCACCTACTGCCGCCAACGCTTTGCCGCCGGCGATTTCGGGCATTTCGTCTACGGCGAGGGCCAGTACCACCACGACATGGCCCACTTCTACAAGTCCTACATGTACAGCGGCGGCGATGAGTGGAAGAAGACCGCCAGCTTCCCGCCTATGCTCTACCCCACTCACTCCACGGCCTTCGTCCTCGGGGTGACCTTCCGCCGGATGACGCATGTCTCGTGCTTCGGGTATGTCGACAAACACCGGGACGGGGTCTTCGACGAGGACTTGAGCCTGTGGGGCAATGTGTTCAGTAACCAGTCCGCACTGTTCCGCACCTCCGACGGTGGGATGGCCCGCGTCAACGAGTTCCGCCGCATCGGGGCCGGAGACGGGCGGATGACCATCATGGGGACCCGGGCGGCCTACGAGGAGCAGCCGCTCTCGGGGGTCTACGCCTGGCTGGACTTCCCCGCGGGCTACGGCGAGGGGGAGATTGCCTACGCCGAAGCCGCCCAGCAGGTCAAGCTTCGCACCGAGGATGTCAGCCACATCCGCCGCTTCGACGGAGTAGAAGTGACCGAGGAGAATCTGGGCGATCTGCCCCGAGAGTACCTGGGCAAGAGGTTCCTGGGCGTCTCGAAGGCCCAGCCGTGGTGGGAGTTGCCGGTGGAGTTCGCCGGGGTGCCCAACGGGCACGACGGGACCCATGTGTTCCTGGTCAACGACTTCGTCCGCTGCGTGGTAGGCCACAAGCTGCCGCAGAACAACATCTGGCTGGCGGCGCGGTACAATGCGCCGGGGATCGTGGCCCACGAATCGGCCAAGCGAGACGGAGAGCGTCTGGCGATCCCTGACTTCGGTTTGCCGCCGCAGGGCTGGAACCTGCTGGACGAGCGTTACCCGCTGCAGCCGTAGTCCGGCCGAGAGCCCGTGCCCCAGAGGCTGCACCGACCCCTGCCGCACCATACCAAAACGGAGGCCGTACGATGCTTACCGCCGGAGTTGCACAACTGGACATCACCCCGCCGCTGGGCACCAACATGAGAGGGTACTTCGAGAAGCGCAGCGCTTCTGAGGTCCACGACCCGCTGTACGTGCGGAGCTTCGCGCTGGACAACGGTGATTGTGGTCTTGCCATCGCCATCTGCGACATCATCGGGCTGGACCGCAAGTACCAGGACCGGGCGAAGGCCATGGTGGCCGAGGCGACCGCGCTTGCCCCGGAGCAGGTGCTCATCGCCTGCACCCACACCCATACCGGCCCGGAGACCGGTGATGACCCGTACACGGAGTTCTTGACAAAGCGTATCGCCGACGCGGTTCAACTGGCCTGGGATCGCCGGGCCGTCGCCCGGGCCGGATGGGGAAGCGAGCGGGAGAGCCGGGCGGTGTTCAACCGCAGGTACCGCATGGCCGATGGCACCGTGCAGACCAACCCCGGGGTTGGGAATGCCAACGTGGTAGAGCCCGCGGGCCCGGTGGACCCCGAGGTCGGCGTCCTGGCCCTGCAGCGCCCGGACGGCTCCCCCCTCGGGCTCCTGGCCAACTACGCCCTACACTATGTGGGCATCCCCGACGACTTCCACGCCCTGTCGGCCGACTACTTCGGCTACTTCTCGCGCATCATCCAGGGCATGGTGGGACAGAGTTTCGTGGCCGCCCTGAGCAACGGCGCCTCCGGCGACATCAACAATTGGGACGTCATGGGTAACGTGCGCCCCCAAAACGATCGCTACCAGCACACGGAGCGCGTCGCCGGCTTGGTGGCCGCCTCGGCACTGTACGGGGCCAACGGTGCGGCGTACTCCGATGACCTATCCCTGGGAGCGGCTGCGGCACAGGTGACGCTCAACCCGCGTCCGGCGCCGACGGCGGAGGAGGTCCGGGCGGCCGATGAGATCTTCCGGCGGGAGGAGGCCAATGAGCCCGTGCTGATGGGCGAGCGGTCCTTCGCCCGTCGTGTACGCAGGCTGGCCGAGACCCCCCCGCAGGCCCGAGAGACGTGGGTCCAGGCCCTGCGCGTCGGCGACCTGGGCATCGCCGGCGTACCGGGCGAGTACTTCTGTGAGCTGGGTCTGCGGATCAAGGAGAACTCGCCCTTCGCCCAGACCATGGTCATCGAGCTGGCCAACGACTCGGTGGGCTACATCGCCACGGAGCGGGCGTATGAAGAGGGCGCCTACGAGCCCAACTCCAGCGCCTACGAGCCGGGTTTCGGTGAGCAGATCGCCGACAGGGCCGTGGAGCTTCTGGAGCAGTTGCGGGGGTAGGGCGCGGGTGAGCAGTCCACATTCGCATGGGAGTGTCGTTCCGGGAGCTTGCGCTCCCGGCTAGGGCAGCTCGAAGGACTTCCCGGGACACAGCGAGATTCTTCGCTATCTCGCTGTGCGAGATGGACGCTCAGAATGACAGGGACCGGTCCGGCCGGACTTCTCGGCCGCGCTTACAGCGGGCTTCCCGGCCGTGTTTCGAGGGCGCGCCACATGCTTGACCGCTCCGAGGGCGGCGCCGTCCACCGGCGGTGCCGCCCCCTGCACCATCGCGGTTACCACCGACTTGCCGACTCGCCGAGGAGGCGCTTCTCATGCTCATCGGGATACTGGGGTTACCCGCGGCTCTTGGCGCGGTACTGCTCTGCGGCGGTTCCGTTCAGTGCCTCGCCCAGGAGCGGGATGGAGCACTGGTGCTGCACGTGGCCACTGACGGAGATGATGGGTGGTCCGGCACCTCGGCCCGCCCCAATGAGGCGGGCACCGACGGACCCCTGGCGACATTGGATGCCGCCCGCGATGCGCTGCGAGTGCTGAGGGCCGAAGGTCGGCTCCCCGCTGAGGGCGCGACGGTGATGGTGGCCGGCGGCACCTACGAGTTGCCGCGGACCTTCGAGTTGGGGAGCGATGACTCCGGGACGGCCGAGGGGCCTGTGGTGTTCCGGGCGGCGCCCGGCGAAGAAGTGCGGCTTCAGGGCGGCCCGTCGGTGGATGCGGAGGCGTTCTCCCCGGTCACCGACGCCGCCGTCTTGGAGCGTCTGGTTCAGGCCGCCAGGGGACAGGTGCTGGAGGCCGACCTGGGCGCCCTGGGCATCTCGGCTCCCGCCCCGTACCCCGACAAGTTCCGGGGGTTCCCGGCGGTTCCGGAGGTGTTCTTCAACGATCGGCGGCTGTCGGTGGCGAGCTGGCCGCAGGAGGGCTGGGCGCACATCGCGAGGATCATCGACTCGGGGTCCAATCCCCGGGTGGGCGACGACACGGGCCGGCCGGGAGTCTTCGAGTACGAGGGCGACCGACCGGATCGCTGGAATGTGGAAGCCGGTGTGTGGCTCCAGGGTTACTGGTGCTTTGACTGGTACGACGAGACGATCCAGATCGCAGGCATCGACCCGGAAAGCCGGCAGATCACACTGGCCCGGCCGCACCTGTACAGCGTCAAGCAGGGGAACCCGTCGCCGCGCCGGTACAGGGCGTTGAACCTGCTGGAGGAGCTGGACAGCCCGGGCGAATACTACATCGACGTCGCGCGCAACACGCTGTACCTCTGGCCCCCGGACGCCATGGCCGGGGCGCGCATGGTGATCTCGACTCTGTCCGGGCCGCTGGTGGCCATCCGGGACGCGTCTCACATTGCCCTGCGGGGCTTCACCGTGGAGGCCGGGCAGGGAGACGGCATCGTGGTGTCCGGGGGCGAGGCGGTGCATGTGCAGGCCTGCCGGGTAAGGAACGTGCGCACCGTGGGCGTTGTGGTGCAAGGCGGGGCGCGCCACCGCGTGGAGGCCTGCGACATCCATGACACCGGCACGGGCGGAATGGTGCTGTCCGGAGGCGACCGCAAGACCCTGACGCCCGCCGGTCACGAGGCCGTCAACAACCACATCCACCACTACTCCTGCCACCAGCTCACCTATGCCAATGCCATCTTGATCGGGGGCGTGGGCAACCGCGCCGCCCACAACCTCATCCACGATGCGCCGCACCAGGCCATCGGCGTCGGCGGCAATGACCACATCTTCGAGTACAACGTGGTGCACCACGTCTGCACCCAGACCGATGACTGCGGCGCCTACTACAAGGGCCGCGACCCCTCGTGCCGCGGCAATGTGGTGCGCTACAACTTCTGGCACAACATCGGCAGCCCCATGGGCCACGGCAATGCGGCGGTGTACTTCGACGACGGCGATGGCGGCGATGTCGTCATCGGCAATGTGTTCTTCCGCTGCGGCGAGCCGGGCAAGGGGTCGTTCGGCACGGTCTTCTCCCACGGCGGGCACGACCTGTGGGCCGAGAACAACGTGTTCGTCGAGTGCAAGCGCGCCCTGGGCTCCGCCCCGTGGAACGACAAACGCTGGGCCGAGGCGCTGGGAGGCGAGGACTGGCAGAACAAGCTCCTGCGCCAGGTGGACATCACCGGGCCGCCGTACACCACCAGATACCCCGCGCTGGAGGGCTTCATGGAGCCTCGGCCCGGTGTGGCGCGAGTGAGCCACGCGGTGCGCAATCTGCTGGTGATGTGCGGACAGGTCAAGAGCGGCAACTGGCAGGTCGATGAGGCTCAGAACCTGGTGACCGACGCCGACCCGGGCTTTTTCGATGCCGCCGGAGGGGACTTCAGGCTCAGGCCGGAGGCCGAGGTGTTCGCGAAGCTGCCGGGCTTTGGGCCGATTCCCTTTGACGAGATGGGGCTGTACGCCGACGAGCTGCGGCCAAGCCCGGTGGTTGAGCCCTGGACCTATGACCCGCCCAGGCCGCTTCCGCCACTGCAGGAGACCCGAGCCGCGGCCCCGGCGGTGAAGAAGGGGCCGGCGCCGGTGTTCGCCGTGCCGCGCGCCGCAGCGCCCATCACCATCGACGGGATCATCGACCCTGCAGAGTGGGGCGGTGCAGACCCGGACGCGGCCATGGTGCTTGCGCAGGACTATCGCTGCCAGAAGGCCTCGCGGGAGAGCAGAGCGTGGCCGGCGTATGACGAGCAGAGGCTCTATCTCGCGGTGGACAACGCCGTGCACCCCGACACACAGCTCACCGGCAACCGGTGGGGGCTCGACGACGCGGTGGAGGTTAGCCTGCGTGCGCTGAAAGAAGGAAAGTCCGAGCCCATCTGCGTGGTCCGGGGCTACGGCAACGGTTATTTGCAGTACGGCACCACGGCCGATCCCGCCCAGGAGCCCGGCAGCATGGACGTCGGTGGCATCGTGTACAGGGCGGCAGTGGTGGAGCAGGGCCGCTGGACGTGCGAGATGTCCATCCCCTTCTCGATGCTTGGGTTCTCCCCGACGGATGGTGTTCGCCCGGCCTTCAACCTCACGGTACGCAAGGTTCTGGATGACCTGTGGCTGATGTGGGAAGGCACCGGGGGGCACTCCTTCGACGTGGAGCGGGCGGGTTTCGTGGAGTTTGTGAGGTAGGCAAGCGGCGCTGTTGGCCCTTGTTCCGAGGCGAACTGCAACCATCCCGGCGGCGGAGGGCGTGGACATGGACGCGCGCGGTTCTCACGTATCGGCACTTGCCACGCCCGGTGTCGTGGGCGACAGATCGGAAGAGCACACGTCTGAACTCCAGTCACCGCTCATTA
>CAZXDD010000124.1:0-15342 GCA_964639415.1 uncultured Armatimonadia bacterium | reverse complement strand
GATGGAATCTCGTGACTGGAGTTCAGACGTGTGCTCTTCCGATCTTGGCCGCGACACAGGAGACGCGCTCATCGAAGGCGGCGATGAAGATGGCGTGATGGCCGCCGAAGGAGTGGCCGATGGTGCCGATGCGGCTGCAATCGGCCTCGGGAACGGTCTGCAGATAGTCGATGCCGCGCATGGCGTCCCAGATGTTCTTGCCCACCGCGGACCACTCCGGATTCCGCTCGTAGAAGGGCAGGGTGTGGTAGGGCTCATAGCCCGAATAGACACGCTCGCCGTCGGTGAGGAAATCGGGGGCGAAGACCACGTAGCCACGGAGGCAAAGCTCGTGGGCATAGGAGCGCGAGGCGTCCGGGGGCGTTCCGGGCTCGATCCCGGACAGGCCCGCGATGCGATCCTTGCCGCTGCCCCGCGTGGTGGGGTGGATGCAGAACGCCACCGGCCGGGGCTCGGCAATGTCGTCGGGGATCATGAGATAGGCCGGAACGTCCTCGCCCGGCTGGGTCTGCAGCAGCACCTTGCGCCGCAGGTAGCCCGCGCAGGCCACCTCCTCAACCACCCGGGGGCGCAGCTCAACACGCTCGGCGGGGAAGGGCCCCAGGATCTCCAGTATCCGCTGCTTCAGCGTCTCTCGCTGCTGCGGCCAGTCCTCCAAAGTGACGTGCACCGTGGGTTCCCCGCAATCTCGGAAGGTGATGGGCAAGGCGTCGCCGAACGCCCCCGTGCCGGGTAGACTACGACGGACGGCAGGAGGGCTGAGCGTGGAGCACGCGTTCTTTGCCTGGGATCAGATGGGATGGGAGATCGTGGACGACCTCACCGCGCGCAAGGTCGTGCACCTGGGCCGGGTCATGTGCGTGCTGTTCAGACTCGCAAAGGGCTCGGATGCTCCGCCCCATTCGCATCACCACGAGCAGATCGCGACGGTGCTCGAAGGCCGCATCATCGCTCAGATCGGTGAGGAAAGCAAGGCCATCGGCCCCCTGGAGGGCTACCGCGTGCCGCCCGATGTCCCCCACAAGGTGACGGTGCTTGCAGACGCCCTGATCCTGGACTGCTTCTCTCCCATCCGCGAGGACTTCCTGGGCGGGTAGGGGCCGTTGGCATCCCCCACCCCCCGATCCCCAACCCATCCCTACCCCTTCGGCACCTCCGCCACGTCCAGCAGATCGCGTCCCGCCAGCAGCTTGACGCACACCGCCTCGGCCGGCGCATCGACGGCGTTCACCCCATCGGTGGCGGGGGCGGCCACCAGCTCATTGCCGTCGGCGCCGCAAACAGAGAGCCGACACTCCCTCTGCGGGAGCTTGACCGTCACCGCCGGCTTCCCTTCGACGCGGCTCACGTCCAGCAGCTTCGGCAGCACGGCGATGCAGGCCACGGCGTCCCTGGGCAGGTAGCACCGCAGCGTCGGGCCGGCCTCCGTCTCTTCCACCTGGACCTCGGTCAGCGTCAGCATGTCAAACAGGTGCTGCCCCGGCTCGGGGGCAAGCGCCAGCACCGGGCCGTCGAAGGTATGACCGGTGGCGTTGTACAGATGCAGCATGGTCTTGCCTCCACCCCGGAAGCGGTTGACGTAGACCCGGCGCGCCAGCGTCGGGATCAGTGGCTCGCAGTCCGTGCCCTGGTACACATCCTCATTCTGCCGCAGCAGGGCGTCCATCAGGGGTGGGTAGTAGCGGCCGAAGGACTCGACGGCATTCCAGATCTTCTTCTTGCTCTCCAGGTCGGCTCCGCGGTGGTCCAGCTCATACGCCTTGCACTCCGGGAAGTAGAACCTCTGCAGGTTGCACTCCAATGGCCTCAGCGGGGTGGCCTGAACGGTGAGGTCGTAGGTGATGCAGCCCTCCATGAAGGGCATCAGGTAGTCGTAGGCCGGATGCTCGGTGGTCAGGACAGACCCCGGAGCGACCTCATCCATGGCCTGCCGCACGAGCCTGGTGGTCTCCGCGATACACTTGCTCCACTGGCTCACCCCCGGCTCGGCGAAGGTGTGCTCGTGCTCCTTGCTGAAACAGGCCCAGCCGCGGTGGCCGTACTCGTCCAGGCGGATGCCGTCGGCGCCGGTCTGAACCATGACGCGCCGCATCGTGTCGGCCACCCACTGCCGGTACTGAGCCACATCATGGCACATGTTCCAGACCTCGTAGCTCTTCACGTGCTCCCCGTCGGACCGCACCACTCCCCACTGTCTTCCGTGGGCCTGCCCCATCTTGGTGGCGTCATCGCAGCGGATCGGATCGGTGTACAGTGTCACCAGGGCGCCCTGCTGCTTGTAGGTCTCGATGGCCTCTGTGAAGGCCGGCAGGCCCCCGAAGCGCTCGTTGTACCCGTCGTAGTCGCCGGGCTGGTTATTCCACATCATCTGGCCCGTGACCGGGTCCTTGACGAAGTACGGCTGCCACTGCTTGATGGTTGCTTCGCTGAGCACCTCGCTGAGTCTGTCGAAGGGTGTGCTCCACGGCCCCAGGGGTGACCAGTCCCACCAGGACATCAACTCGGCGCAGTCCGTATTGGGTCTGATGAAGTCCGTGCGGTACTTGCCGTCGCGGAACAGAACGTCCTGTCCCCAGCCGAAAGCGATCATGTTGTGCACCTGCCGCAGGCGCGAGGGGTGCGGACGGAACTGCCACACGCCATGTGCCCACCGGGCATAGGCTTCCATCGCCACATGCCAGTCGCCGGGATGGGCGGCCAGGACCGCTTCCGCCGGCGCAAACTGCTCTCCCGGCCCCCGGGTCCGGCGCTGGTACTCATATGAGAAGCCCAGACCCTCCACGGCCTCCAGCGACCCGGTCCACTTGTACTCCGGGCCCGTGTCCGCCCCCGGCCCCTCGGCGCTGCTCTCCCCTACCCCGGTGAGGTGTTTGCGTAGGGCAAGGCCCTTGTGCCATCCCTCGGCGTCATCGGCCCTCACGTACAGCCCCGCCCCCCGCTGTGGTGAGAACAGGTCCATGACCTGGTAGATCGCTTCGTGGTCGCCGTAACCGCGCCTGACATGGGTGGGGCCGTCGCTGATGATCCCGCCGCCCCAGGGGAAGAAGTAGTAGTCCTCAGCGGGGTCGCCGGAGACGGTGAGGCCGCCGAAGTGCGGGAAGGCGAGCTTGAAGTCCGTGGGCGCATCGCCCGCGTTGGCCACAGCCAGGCCCATTCGCAGGCCCTCCTCCTCCATGCGGACGGTGAGCGTGGCCCGCAGCTTTGGCGCCGGCAGCTCCAGCTCGGCCACGAAGCCGTCATCGCCCTGGGCCCGTGCATCTCTCAGGAAGAAGTCTCGGCTGCCGGCATAGCGCCGGTCCTCCACTTCCACCAGGAACAGGCAGACGCGCTCGGGGTCGAGGACCATCTCGCTTTGGGCGAACTCGTTGCGCAACGAGACCAGCCGCAACCGGTCACCGAGGGAGAACCGGCATGCCAGGCTTCCGTTCCGTAGCACGAAGGCCTCCTGCTCGGCGGTGCAGGAGGGCTCCCGGTCAACGGCGGCACCGGCAGTCGCCGCGATGCGGGGGCACATGTCCGGGTCTTGCGTTCTGGGGCGCAGGCTCATCCCGGCCGAGACGGCCACACGCGAAAGCCTGGCCCCCTGCTCCCCGGCCACGATGTACAGGCCCGAAGGGCGCAGTTGCCTTCCCGCGGGCAGGGACAGCTCCGCCGCGGTTTCCGGCGCCCCCGGATTTCCGGCTTCGTCGAGCCACGACACCTGCACAGGAGTGTCGGCCTGCACCGAGGCCCGCACCGGCTGGAGGTCATCGAGGGCTCTGGGGTCCCACTCGACACGGGCGCTCTGACCCGGGGCCAGCCCCAGCCCCTGGGCGTCGACCCGCACATCCCGGGCGCCGGCATACAGGATCAGCCCCGACGGGTCGTGCAGCGGCTGCTCCGCTCCCGGCCGCCAGATCGCTTCAGTGTGCAGATCGGCGGTGAGCAGGTACAGGCGAACCATGTACTCCCCGTTGCCGCCCGGGATTGTGAGCCGGTCCTGGGTCCAGTCGCCGTCGGAGAAGCTCACGTAGCTATTGCCCCGGCGGCGGCTGTGGTCGATGGCCAGGTAGAGGTAGTCATCGTTCTTGTCGCTTTGCGCCTTGCGGATGACGATCTCATTGGCGCCCGGTGTGACCAACTCCTTCGGCACATCGAAGTCGTACCAGTCGCAGACGGCAGCGGCGCCCTCCTTGAACACGGGAGCCCCGCAATCGGTGGGGTATGCGTGTACCGTGCCGTTGATGACGATCTCGAAGGTCTCGTCGAGGCCATTGGCCTGGGGCAGGTCGTGCCACGAGTAGTCACGGACCATGAAGCACACCGAGAGCCGGACGGATCGCACCTGCTCCCACACCTCGGCCGGCACGTCGGAGAGGTCCAGAACCTTCTTGGCCTCGTAGCCGGCGGAGTTCTGGTGCGTGATGCCGGTGCTCAGATTGCCGCCCCACATGCCGGTATCGTCGAACACGACCCAGACCCCGTCCTGAACGGGGCTGAACAGAGAGGGAACGGCGAGGGCCGACGGCGCGGATGCGAGCATGAGCGCGAGCGGGAGCAGGGCGCGGCGCATGGGACGGCCACCTCCGAAGCGGTTCAGGTGTGAACTGTGAGGTTCGCCGTCACCGGAGGCGAACCTGCCCCGGCAAGACACGGTCGTGGCCGGCAGGTCATCACCATTCTACCCGCGAAATGGAGTCCCGTTACATTTGCTCGACCAACACCCTTCTGGAGGTTTCCATGCCTGGAGCCACACCCGCCGCCTGCTTCGCGATCATCTCTCTCGCCCTTCTGTCTTCGCCGGGCTGCGCCCAACCCGTCGCCTCGCATCCCCGGCTGCTCGTAACCACCGACGCCCTGCCCGCTCTGCGCGCGAAGGCCGCCGATGCCACACAGAACCGCTTCGGTTTCTCAACCCGGAGCGTCTGGGACACGATCGAGGCCAAAGCCGACCGTCTGGCCGGACTGCCACCCTACAGCTACTCGGTGAAGATCCCCGGCGTCGGCGGCGTCGTGCTCGAGGAGTGGCAGTACACGCTCTCGGACGCCACCCCTCCGCCGCACGAGAAGAGCCCCTCCTACCCGCCCTGGACGGCGATGTTCCAGGAGCGCGAGGACTCCATCACCACACGCCTGGTGCACTTCAGCTTCGCCTACCTGGTTACCGGCGAGGAGTTGTACTTCGACAAGGCCCGTGAGATCGCCCTGCACCTGACCAAGTGGGAGCAGTGGACGGACGCCAGCTACGGCGGCGGCCGGCTCAAGGCCTGTCTGGACACCGGCCACTGCACCTATGCCATGGCTATGTTCTACGACTGGTGCTTCGACAGGCTCAGCGCCGCGGAGCGCGACGAGGTCCGCGAAGCGTTGATCGGCAAGGGCATCGAGCCCAGTCTGGCCGGAGTGGACGTGTACCCGGCCGATACCAACGGCTACGCCGTGATCACCACCGGTGCCACTTTGGCCGCGCTGGCCGTCGAGCCCGAGGTGCCCGAGGCTTCTGAGTACGTGGCGCAGTGCATCGACAAGTTCCGTGTCTCGCTGGACAAGGGTGGCAAGGACGGCGGCGCCTTCGAGGGCCCGATGTACGGCACCTATCTGATGGACTCATTCGCTCTGGCCCTCGATGCGCTGACCTCGGCGGGCACGGAGCACGACCTGTTCGAGCACCCCTATCTGGCCACCATGTCGCGCTACTGCATTGGCCTGCTGGCTCCGGACACCCGGCAGATCCCCTGCTTCTCCGACGGCAGTCCCGGGGCGGGCTTCCCGCAGACCATGCGCATTCTGGCTCAGCGCGGCAGCACCGACGCGGCCTTCTACCTCCAGCAGATCGGGGCCCTGGAGGTCACCGGTATCTACGACTGGATCCGCTTCGATGAGAGCAAGCTCAACCCGGTGCAGCCACAGTGGAACCCCTCCACCGTGTTCACCGACATCGGCTACGCCTCACTGCGGGACGGGTTCAACGCCGCCGCCCCCTCGCTCTTCTTCAAGTCCGGCCCGGTGGAGAACAACATCGGCCACAACCACTACGACCACAACGCCTTCGTGATCAGCTACAGTAGCCAGTGGATCATCCCCGACCGGGGCTACCACAACTTCTACATCCCCCCGAAGACCAAGTTCTCACTGGGCAGCATCGGCCACTGCACCGTGGTGCTGGACATCGACGAGCAGTACCTGCAGGACACGCAGGTGCCGGTGCCCGGCAAGGACCAGATCAAACGCTTCGGCGGGCAGATCGCCGAGTTCTTCGCCGGCGAGAGCTTCGACTACGTCCAGGGCCGCGCCGCCGAGGCCTACAACACCGCCCAGAGCAGGGTTCTCGACCGCTTCGATCGCTCCATCGTCTACGTAAAGCCGCACTTCTTCGTCATCCGCGACGATCTGGCGGCCCCGGAGGCCCATGCCTTCAACTTCCTGCTCCACGGAGACGGCGCCACCGAGATCAGGCAAGAGGGGGAGATCACCACCGTCACCCGCACCGATGCCCAGGTCTACGGGCGGATCGCGGCGGACGTCCCCACGGAAAGTACCATCGCCCTGTATCCCGGCGCCGAGGAGTACGGCCCCTTCCTGCGGGTGGCGACGGAGCCCACGAAGAGCACGCGATTCACCGCCTTCTTGTACCCGCGCCCCCATCAGAACCCCGAGTTCATCCGCAATTCGGGCTTCGAGGCCGGAATGGCCGGCTGGCAGCCCCGGGGCAATGAGGACATGCCGAACCATCAGATCGTCGAGGAGGAGCCCTTCGAGGGCGCCCGCTGTGCCCGGATCGAGACCAGCGGCTACTACTACAGCGACCGCTTCGCCCTGCCTCCCGGCACCGAGGTCACCGCCCGGGCGATCATTCGCACCACGGAGCTGCCGGAGGGCAAGGGCGCCACGATGACGCTCTACTTCTGGCAGGGCGGCAAGGCCTTCTCCAGCAAGCGAGTGGGGCCTTTCGCGCACACCGATTGGCAGGAGCATGTCGCCACGGCCACCGTCCCCGAGGGCACCGAGCAGGTGAGCCTGGCCCTGGAGTTCTTCGCACCGGGCACGGCCTGGTTCGACCGAGCCCAGATACAGGCGCAGGTGGAGGTGCAAGAGCCGCTGACGCCTCAGATCACGGCCCTGGGCAATGACGGCCTTGATGTGACCCTCGGCGAGCTCCGCTATGTGGTGGCGTTCGGCACGAGCGAGACCGACGTGACGGTCGGCCCTGTCACGACCGACGGGGACATCGCCGTCGTGTCGATAGACGCCGACGGGCGACCGCTGAGTGCATTCATCAAGACCGGGACCTTCGTGGCCTGGGAGGGCCAGACGTTTCTGCGGCTCCCACAGGCCGGTACGGCCGAGGTCACGCTTGAGGATGGCGAGCTGCAGGCGCACGCGACCTGGGACATCACCCCGCATGCCCCCATGCCCGCAGACGCGCAGGTGACGGTTGGATGGGCCCCTCAGGGCGCGCGGCTCAACGGTGCCCCCGCGGCGGTGGCGAAGGCCGAGGCCGGTTGGGTGGTATCGGCACGGTAGGGCGCCGGGCAGATGGACGCAGAAGGGATTGCACACCAAAGTGGCGAATGTGCGTGGGTTAGCCTAGTTCGGCGCCTGCGTCCGGCGCCTTCACCGGAGGGGAAAGACGATGTCTGACAAGCTGGCTATCGACGGCGGAAGCCCCGTGTGCGCGGAGCAGTTTCCGCCTTGGCCGTACTTCACCGAAGAGATGATCCAGGCCGCCATGGAGCCGCTGCGCACAGGCAAGGTCAACTACTGGACCGGCTCGGTGGGTATGGAATTCGAAAAGCAGTTCGCCGACTGGGTAGGCTGCAAGTTCGGCATCTCCACAAGCAACGGCACCAGCGCCCTGCACACCGCCCTGGCGGGCCTGGGCGTCGGGCCCGGCGATGAGGTCATCACCCCGTCTTATACCTTCATCGCCTCCAGCTTCTGCATCCTTCAGGCCGGTGCCGTTCCGGTCTTCGCCGATGTCGAGAAGGAGACCCACACCATCAGTCCCGAGGCGATCGAGGCCGCCATCACCCCGCGCACGAAGGCCATCATCGCCGTGCACCTCTACGGCTGCATCTGCGACATGAGCGCGATCATGGACATCGCCGACAGGCACGGGCTGTTCGTGGTGGAGGACTGCGCCCAGGCCCACGGCGGCGTGTACAAGGGCAAGAAGGTCGGCTCCATCGGGCACTGCAATGCCTTCTCCTTCTGCCAGTCCAAGCACTTCACCACCGGCGGTGAGGGCGGCTGCACCGTCACGGACGACGAGGACGTCGCCTGGATCTGCCGCTCCTTCCGCGACCACGGCTATGACGTCTCCGAGCGTCTCCGCCTGTTGGAGCTGGAGGCCAAGCTCCCCTATATCCACAACATGTGGGGCTTCAACTACCGCATGACCGAAATGCAGTCCGCCATCGGGATCGAAGCCCTCAAGGTCTTCGATACCTGGAACCTGGCCAACCGAAAGCGCAACGCGAAGATCCTCGACGAGGCCCTCAAGGACGAGCCGTACATCTGGCGGCTGCCGATCAACACCGAGGACCGCCAGAACGCCTACTGGCTGTACCCCATCATCCTCGACACCGACAGGCTCAACGTGGATGGGCGCGACTTCTTCGCCGCCGTCGCCGCCGAGGGAGTGCCCGCCGGGCCGGTTCTGTGGCCCCAGTGCTACAAGGAAAAGGTCTACCAGCGCCACAATGGGCCCACGCACCTGAAGTACCCGTTCCGCGACCCCAACACGCGCCCCGAGGCGGTGAACTACAGCAACGTCCATTGCGACAACGCCGCCTGGGCCGAAGAGCGCACGTTCTTCACCTGCGTGCATCCCACCTACGAGCCCGAGCACATGGAGATGATCGCGCAGGCCATCAAGAAGGTGGGCAAGGCGTACCTGAAGTAGGTCGCCTGACGTGCGGCGATGCTCTGCTGGACCCCACGGCGATGTCCGTGGGGTTCAGCGCTTCCCAGGCGCGCCGATTGGGGCTGCGCGCCGGTACCCAGGAGCGCCCACATCACACCGCGCGGCTCCCAAGAGGGGCACGGCAGTACGGCGACGAACACCTCCGGCGATACGGCATCATCTCGCTTCGGAACACCCATCGCGCATGCCTGTGTCCCCCATTGTCTGCCCCGCACTGCGCCGCACTCTCGCCGGTCTGCCCGCTTTGCCCCGGGCCTGGATAGTGCCCACGATGGTGGCGGCCATGGCCACACTATCCATGTGGCCCCGCATCAAGCCCGTCACTCCCGACGGCGTCAACTACATGGCGGCCGGCACCAATCTCCTGCGCCACGGTCGCTACGAGACTCTGGAGGGGACGCCGGAGGTGCTGTTCCCACCCGGCTATCCCCTACTCATCGGCCTGGCAGACGTCGTCGTCCACGACCCCGAACTGGCGGGGCGACTGGTCTCGGCGGCCCTCTCGCTGGCCACGGTACCGCTATTGTACTGGGCAGGGGGCCTGGCGGGTGGACGGGTGGTGGCCTTCTGGTCCGCACTGCTGCTTGCCATCTTGCCCCTCAGGGCCATGGCCTCCGTGCGGGTACTGTCCGATTCCACCTACCTGTTCGCGGCGCTGTGTGCGGCGGCGCTGTGGCTCCTGTGGCGGCGAGCCGCGGCGGAGGGCGCGCGAGGGCGGGCTCTGCTGTGCGCCACGGGGTCCGGTCTGCTCCTGGGCGGTGCCTACCTCACACGTCCCGAGGGCCTGCTGGTCGGCCTGACGCTCCTGGCCGCCGGTCTGCTCTTAACCTCACCCATCCCCCGGCGCATTCGTCTCCATGGTTCCATCGCCACCGCCGTGTCCCTGGCGGCGGTCATGGCTCCGTACATGCTGTTTCTGCACCACCAGACGGGAGAGTGGAGCATCAGCGGGAAGGTCGCCTACAACCGGGCGATGGCCGCCTCCATGGCGGTGGGCGACCGTTGGGCCGTCACCAGTGCCCCGGAGCTGCTACCCGATGAGACCCACACCCGGCCGGTGGTTGCCTACGACAGGCGGCCAACCGCCGGGCAGTGGGCTGCGCTGGCGGGGCGCAATGCAGCCCAGGCGCTGGGACGCATCCTGGCGCTCTACGGGCTGCTGGTCATCCTGGCTCCCCGGGGCCTACGGGCCCCGGCCCACCAACTGGACCCACCACGCACCGACTGGCTCGCGGCGGGTGCGGCCCTGGTGTGGCCGGTGGGATTGGTGGTCCTGCTCATCACCGAGGACAGGCTTTTCTTGCCGCTGGCACCGGCCGTGTGCCTGTGCACGGCGGCGGGCCTGCCCTCATCGCGCCGCCCCCACCGCATCGCCTTCGCGCTCGGCGTCATCATCTACCTCTTTGGCCTGATCGTCCCGGACTGCAAATCCCACGAGGCCGGGGCGGCACGGCTGCGCCCCGACCGGGCCTTCGGCCGCATCATCGCCGCCTCCGCCACCACAGGCCCCGTGGTGGGCGCAAGCTGGGAGTACGCCTTCTTCGCCGGAAGACCCTCCCTGCCCGTACCGAACGAGCCCATACAGCGCATCGCCCGCTACTGTCGCAATAACGGCGCCCACTGGCTGGTGGTGGAGACCTCGGACCGCAGCTACCATCAGCGGCTGCTGGATTCACTCCGCTCAGGGCCCCTTCCACCCGGCGTAAAGTGGATCACCGGAGTGCGGCTGGACCCGACCCACGAGGTGCACCTCTATGCCGTCGGGAAGGTCGGTGAGTCGGCGAGTCGCGGGTCACGAGTCGACGGCTGACGGCGTCGACGGCTGGCGGTCCCGCAAGGCGGGGGGAACGGCGTCAGCGGCGCCGGGCGGCGCTATGCGGCGCCGCCCTATCCCTCCGCCGCTTCGAACCGGATCGTCGGGGCTCCCTGGCCGTAGCTGACTACGAACCTGCCTCCGGTGGTGGGATAGACCACATCCTCCCCGCGCTCGAAATCGTCGGAACCCGCCGTCTGCAGGGCCAGCTTTCCGTCAGGCAGCATGTAGACGTCCGCGAAGCGCTCCACTACCTTCTCCCGGTTGCCCACCGCGTGCGCCGTGACGGTCACCGCCTCCCCATCCACGAACCACGGGGTCAGGAAATGGCCGTCGGGACGGAAGCCGGCATCCACCATGTTGCGGAAGATGCCGATCTTGTGCACCACAGGGCACGAGGCGTCATCGAGGCCGTGCACGATCACGACCTTGTTCTCCGGGTTGGCCGCGTACTGTAAGGCCAGGTGCGGCGGGTAGCCCGGATCGCGGATCTGCTGCATGTCCGGGCTCAGGTGCGCCGGGCTTCGCGGGTCCCGCGAGTAGCCGGCGTTCAGGCTGCTCCCATACTCCCCCGTGCCGTAGGCGATGCCGTCTGTCAGGCCGGGCATGCCGCAGATGTCCACCACGCAGGCGAAGCTCCGCGGGGCCAGCTTGTTCACCATCAAGGTCACATTGCCGCCACCGCTACCGCCCATGGAATAGCAGCGATGCGGGTTGTAGGTGACATTGGCCTCCGCGAGCTGTCTGCGCACATGCCACAGCGCCCGCAGGCAGTCCATGGCCTGCAGATACCCGTGGTCGTAGGGCTTTTCCCCGATCACGCGGGGCTCGGTGTCACCGCTCTGCAGATAGTTGACGCTCAGGGCGACCACGTTGTACCGATCCGCGAACTCCCTGCACCAGGCCACATAGTGGGGCTCATTGTGCCTGCCGCCCCAGTTGTGCAGCACCAGCATGAGGCCCGTGTTCGCCGTGATGCCGGCCGTCGGGGTCTCGATGTGCATCTTGACCTTGCGCTCCCCCGGCGCGAAGGGCCACTCCTGGGCGATGAACTCCTGCTCTGTCTCCAGCACGTCTACTGCTCCCTTCCGTGCCTCTGCCGCGTCCTGGCCTGCGCCCAAGTCGGCTATGGCCAGGAGGATCAGACCCGCGGTGAAGCCCTCGAACCGGGTGACCCGCGGCGGCTGTCTGTAGACCAGCACCTGGTACGTTATTCTGCGACCGCCGGTGGGAGCCTGTACGGCGAAGGCCAGCGGCGTCTCGGTGAAGGCGGACCAGAGTTTGCTGTCGGCGCGCAGCCGGTGTACGTCGGCCTCCGCCACCCCGATGGTGACCGCCGCCAGACCCTCCCGGGGCAGAACCAGCGAGCGGTCCGTACAGCTCTGCTGCGCGACCGCCAAGCCCGTCGCCAGTTCCGGGGGCACGTCCACCAGCACCCACTGCCCCACGCGGTCGTGCCACGGTGTGCCGCCGATCATCGGTACCCACGTACCTTGGGCCACACAGCATCCGCCAACAAACATCAGCGCGATCACGGCCAGAGGCTTCATGGAACCTCGCTCCTTTGACGATAGCGGCGGGAGTGTTCCGCGGATGGCCGGCGTCTCCCTCCGCCCGGCGCGCCGAGAACAGGGCTGCGGTGGCCGCGGTGGCAAGGGCCTCGACGAGAGTGCGGCGAGGCGCTACAATCGATGCCGACGTCCCACATCCGGCAACTGTAACCCCATCCGGGCCCTGGGCACTACCTGTGCAGAGCGCCGCTTCCGGCGGCTCCAATAGCCTGGGTAGGGAGCGATGGGATGATGTGGCGACGGAGGATATGTGTCGGCGTGGTGGCCGCACTGATGGGGGCCGCGATCTGGGCCGCGACCGCGGCGGTGGGCGAGGTCTCCGAAGGCCGCGGGACCGTGGCGCAGGCCGGGCAGGGGGCCAGGGCGGCTTACGCACCATTCGCCCGTGTGAGGGCGCACAGCTCCGAGTTGGGTCTGACGGAGGCACAGCGTGCCGAGCTGCGCGATATCGCGGCAGGCCAACGCAGCGAGCTTTGGGCTCTGAGCCGCCGGATCCGCAGCCTGCGAGTCGAACTGCAAGACACGATCGCCTCCGGGGAGGCGGATGAGGCCGCCATCCGCGCCAAGGTCGCGGTGTTGACCCAGGTCATGGCCGACCGCGCGGTACTTGCCGCCCGGATCGCCGCACAGTCGCGTCTCGTGTTCACGCAGGAGCAGCTTGAGAAGCTCAAGCAGATGCGGGGTGACCGCCGGCACGCCGCCGACCGGTGGCTGGAACAGACCGCCCCTCGGCGGGAGACCAAGGACACGGGTTAGCGGCGATATGGATACCACCGGAACGTTGGAGCTCGGGCCGTCGAGTCAGGCACTCGGTGCCGACCTTCCCCACGCTACACAGGAAAGCGTTCGCATAGCGCGTATGAACGGTGCTTCGCACACCGGCGCCTCGGACGACCTGCGGGACGTCGAGAGCTGCCGCAACGGCAACACCGAGGCGTACCGGAGGATCGTGGAACGGTACCAGCAGCGCATTGCCCGCATGATGTGGCGCTTTGCCCGCGACCCGGAGACCCATGAGGACCTGGTGCAGGAGGTGTTCATCGAGGCCTTCCAGAGCCTGCCCACCTTCAGAGCCAGGGCGCCTTTCGAGCACTGGTTGGCCCGGATCGCCACTCACGTGGGGTACCGACACTGGCGCATGCAGGCAAGGCGGGCCGAGATTGAGACGGTCCCGCTGGAGGACTGGCACGAGTTGACGGCAAGTGACCCTGAGGAGATGGACGCCGAGAAGGTTGCGGAACTGCTCTACGGCCTCATCGCACAGCTTCCGGCCCGGGACAGGCTCGTGATGACACTGAGGTACATCGAGGACCGCAGTGTTGAGGAGACCTCTCGGCTCACCGGCTGGAGCGTCTCCATGGTCAAAGTCCAGGCCTGGCGGGCCCGCAGGAAGCTGGAGAAGCTGCTGGAGAAGGCGTGTGGCGGTCTATGATGAACCACGAAAACCTGTTGGCCAAACTCATCTCGCGCGCCCGGCAGGAGGCCTGCCCGCGTGTGGACGTGACCCGTCGAGTGATGGCCGCGATCCACTCGGGCCAGGCGGCGCTGAATCCGGGAGTGGACGCCCTGGTGTGGGTGGCCGTGGCCTCCTTCGCCGTGGCGGCCCCCCTGGCGGTGTTCGCCTTCACCGGGAGCCAGACCTGGGTCGATCCGCTCATGGCTGCGCTCGTCGACCTGCCGGGGTGGCTGATATGACCGAGCACGGGGCCCCGGTCGCCGCGGCCCGGAGGGCGCGCCCCGCCGCCTGGCGCCAGATCGCTCTGGGGCTCGCTATCCTCTTCTGTGGGGTGGTCATGGGTTCGGCAGGCACGATGCTGGCCACCCGCCGCGTGCTCAGCCGCGGCATGCCGCCCGCGGACAAGGCCGCCAGGGGGCTGACGCAGCGCATGGACGCCCAGCTCAACCTCAGCCCAGAGCAGAAGCAGCAAGTGGCCGAGATCGTCTCCCGGCACATCAAGACGCTGCGCGCCGCCCGCAAGGAGCAGTTCCGCCTCCTGCACGATGAGGTCGCCGCCGTGCTCACACCCGAGCAGGCCGCCGTGTGGCGCAGAGGCTTCGAGCGCTTCCAGCGCTCAGGACCGGATCGCCCGCGGGACCACCGCCCGCCCCGGAAGAACGACCACAGGGGAGATGCGCCTCCACGGCAGGGGCCCGCTGCGCCGCGGTAGGCCGTGGCGCGGTCCGGGCAGCAGCTCAACAGGCGCAATGCCGCTCATCCGATGGCGTTGGTGCCCAAGAACCCCTCAGGCGGGCGCCGGCCTGGCCGGCTATGGCCCCTCCGACGGATCGCGCCGGCACGACAACGGCCCGGCGAAAGCGTGCGACCGGTAGGCGGGCTCTGCCCTGGCTGCCCCCCCCACGCCCGGCTGCACGACACCGAGAGGCCCGATGGGGCAGGAAGAGGTGATGCGCGCCATCGCCGATCACCCCTTCCATCTTTCCTCACTCCCCCTCCCACCGCCAGTCCCTGATCTCCGGCATGTCTTCCCCGTGCTCCCGGATGTACTGCTTGTGGTCCACCAGCTTGTCGCGCAGCCACTGCTTGAGGTAGGCCGCTCTCGAGCCCAGGCCCGGGACGCGGTCGATCACGTCTCCTACGAGATGGAAGCGGTCCAGATCGTTCAGGACGCACATGTCGAAGGGGGTGGTGGTTGTCCCCTCTTCCTTGTAGCCGCGCACGTGGAGCTGAGCGTGGTTGGTGCGCCGGTAGGTCAGCCGGTGAATCAACCAGGGATAGCCGTGGTAGGCGAAGATGATCGGCTTGTCCGTGGTGAACAGGGCATCGAAGTCCCGGTCCGAGAGCCCGTGGGGGTGCTCCTCCCGTGGCTGGAGGGTCATCAGGTTCACGACGTTGATCACCCGCACCTTGAGCTGCGGGCAGTGCTCGCGCAGGAGCTTGACGGCGGCCAGGGTCTCCATGGTCGGGATGTCGCCGGCGCAGGCCATGACCACATCCGGATCGCCGTCGTCGTCATTGCTGGCCCATTCCCAGATGCCCAGGCCGGCGGTGCAATAGATCGGAGAGCGTCGTGTCGGGAAAGAGTGTAGGATAG
>CAZXDD010000123.1:3223-15368 GCA_964639415.1 uncultured Armatimonadia bacterium | reverse complement strand
GATGGAATCTCGTGACTGGAGTTCAGACGTGTGCTCTTCCGATCTCGTATTGGAGCGAAGTACCGCCTGTACCAGTCATCACCTCGGGGGACGACACCATGAACGATCTGGGCATCCGCTCCGTAAGCGTATTCGGCAGCAGCGGCAAGCTGGGTAAGGCACTCATCCCGGAGCTGCTGTCCAAAGGCCTGGCCGTGTGTGCCATGGTCCACACTACACCCCTGGGCATCGAGCACGAGAACCTGCGGGTGGTGAGAGGGGACGTGGGCAATGCCGCAGACGTGCGCGAAGCGCTGGGCGACAGCGAGGCCGTGCTGTGCCTGGCCACGACCAAGGAAGACCCTGAGACGTTCTTTGATGTGAGCATTCGGGGCACCTTCAACATCCTCGACGAGTGCCACAAGCGCGGCGGACTCAAGCAGGTGCTGCTGGCGGGCGGCGATGCGTCCGTGGGCATCTGGTTTTACCCGCATACCGAGCCGATCAACGAGCACCACGCTCTCATGGCCTACCCGGGCTACTACGCCTTCAGCAAGGTGATCGAGGAGGTCATGGCCCAGCAGTACTCCATCCAGTACGACCTGCCGGTGACGATCCTGCGCATGTCCTGGATCTTCCAGCAGGACGACATCCTCGGGCACCTGTCTTTGCGCAATCTCAACCCGGCCGAGAAGGGCCACGGCTGGGATGAGTACCTCACCGACGAGCACCGGGCGATCCTGGAGCGTGGCGAGAACCGCATCCCGATCCTGGTCAATGACGAGGGCATCCCGTATACCCGGCACATCGTGCACATTGACGACGTGATCCACGGGTTCGATGTGGCGCTGGGGGCCGAGCTGGCCATCGACCAGACCTTCCACATCGCGGCCCCGGCGGCGTTCCGCTACGACCAGGCCGCCGCGTACCTTGCCGGGAAGACCGGTATGGATACGACCGAGATCACCGCCGCGGGGTACTATTCCTTCGAGATCGATGTCTCCAAGGCGCGGGATGTGCTGGGCTACACTCCGAGGTACGACATCCGCGGGATCATCGATGACGCGCTGGCCTGGAGGGCGGCACAGGCATAGGCATGCGCGTGGCCCTCAGGCACCGGACCACACCCTTCCCGACCGAGAAGATGTCCAAAGACGTGCCGGCGGATGGAAGCTCCGGACCCATAGCTCGTGCTCCGGGCGAGGCGAATTGTGAGAGTGAGGCTGCCGCATATCCCCTCAGCGGTGCTCCATCCCCTGCGCCCTGCGCTGGGGCTGCTCCGGCGGTCCTGGCGCATGGTCGGCCTGGCCTACCGGCGGCTGTTTCTGCATAGCGGTCCGCTGATGGCGGCGGCCATCGCCTTCTACTCGGTGGTCTGCCTTGGGCCCCTTGCCATTCTGGTTGGCGCCGCCCTGCAGATAGCCTATGGCCCGGGCACCGACGCCTACCGCCAGATCGAGTCGGCGGTAGCAGATCTCGGGGGGGAAGCCGCGCAGCAGATCATGCCCCAGGTCGACAGCCTCCTGGCCAACCCGATGCCCCATGCGGCCGGTGTAGTCAGTCTGCTGGCACTGATCTGGGCCGGGCACCGGCTGTTCGAGACTGTGGAGCACAGCCTGGCCAGCATCTGGCCGGGGCGAGTGCTGCGGACCTTCTGGATGCGGAAGCTGGTTGCGCTGGGGATGATGGGCGCCGCGGGCCTGCTCCTGGCCGGGCTCATGCTGCTGGGGACGGCGACGGTCTCCCTGCGTGTGTGGCTGGAGGCTCATCCCGAGCTGCCGCCGCAGATACTGGAAGCGGTGGTTCAGCACCGGCCGCGGGTGTCGTTCCTGTACGTCTTCGGTCTGTCCGTGATGGCCTACCTGATGCTGTACAAGTTCATCCCGGTGCGTCCCGTGCCGTCGTTGGCGGCGCTCACCGGGGCGCTGGGCGCGGCGCTGCTGTGGCAGGCGGCTTCACCGGCCTTCACGTACCTGATCCGCCGGTCGCAGGAGCATAGCGTCATCTACGGCGGCCTGGCCGGAGTGGTGGCGTTTGAGCTCTGGGTACTGCTGGGCGCGCAGATCATGCTCTTCGGCGCCCACCTGGCCGCGGCCTGCGAGCACGTCTTCATCCGCGGGCGCCCCGTGGAGGAAGATGACCTCTTCTTAGGCACCCGCCAGCGCGATCTGGAGCGCGACTGGCTGGGCCGCGAATAGGTCTGTCGGGTCTCCTCGCGCCGCCCGCGAATGACTCGTTGGCGCCATGCCGCCCTCATCACCATCCTGCTTTGTGCACCTGGAGCTTCCCATGCGACCGGCATTCGTCTTGTGGCTTCTCACGGCTTCCCTGTGTGCTCTGGCGGGCGAGCCCATCCTCCGCCAGGTCTCCGGCACCCCGGACCCCGCGGCTGCGGATGGGGAGGCCAAGACCCTCGACCGGGCCGGGATCTACTGCTGGTGGGTCTCGCCGCCGGTCAAGCCCGGGTACTTCGAGATTGTTGTTCGAGCCCGCACTGTGGGCGAGCCCGGGGTGATCCAGTTCGTCCTCACCGATGCCGCCGACGAGGAGCGGGTCTTCCGGGCGATCTCGGAGACGCAGATGGGGCGCGTGGAAAGCGCCGGGTATGCCGAGGTCTACTGCGGCACCTTCTACTGGGACGGGTCTTTCGGGTTCAGGGTCTCTGACTGGAGCTCGCCGGGGCTGATGGTGGACTGGGTGAGTCTGCGGGAGGTGACGGTCTCCGAGGTCCGCGACCCTTTGCCGGGGGCCGTGAAGCGCTATGATGCGCCGCGTCTGCCGGAGCGTCCCCGCATCGACGGGGAGCTGGATGAGTGGGCGCGCGTCCCCATGCTGCAACTGGGCCAGGAGGCCGCCCGCTCCGCGGCCTACGGCGGCACCGCCGATCTCAGTGCGCTCGCCCGGCTCGCCTGGGACGCGTGGCACCTGTACATCGCCTGCGAGGTGGTGGACGATGTCGCCACCTTCCTGCAGGATACCCGCCATCTGGGCGACCTGTGGAAGTTCGACAGTATCCAGGTCGCTTTCGACGCGGCGGGGGACGCCCGAACCGCGGGGTACGAGGTGGATGACTACGAGTACGGCTTCGGCCTGACGGCCGAGGGGCCCAAGGCGTACCGCTGGGTGGCGGGCAACAATCTGCCCGCCGGGGATGTGCCCACCATCGAGGTGGCGGTGGTGCGGGATGAAGCGGCGGCGACCACTCGCTACGAGGTGGCCATCCCCTTCAAGGAGCTGGCCCCGTTCTCGCCGGAGCGCGGGAGCTGCGGGATGAACCTGGTGGTGAACGACAACGATGGCGGCGCCGCGCAGCGGGCGTGGCTGGAGTGGACGCCGGGGATTACCGGGGCCAAGGACCCTTCGGCCTTCGGGCTGCTGAAGCTGTCCCAGGCAGCGCCCTCGGGCACAACCGTGGCGGCCTCCATCGTCGGGCAGAGCGACCTGTCTGCAGCGCAGGAGGCGGCGATGGCGCTGCGGCTGCTCTTGCCCGAGGACATGGGTGAAGGCCGGCTGACCTGGCGCGTCGTGCGGACAGGGGAAGACCCGGAAGAGGTGCAGGTGGGCGAGTACACGGCGGCTCTGCCCGCCGGCACGCTGGCCTTGCCCATCGCGGTGGAGATCGACCGCCTCGGCTACGGCCGCTTCCTGCTCTCCGCCACGGTGTCCCGGGGTGCGGACACCCTCGCTCAGGCCGAGTTCGCCTTCTGCCGCTTCGCCGTCGGCGAGCTGCAGGAGCGCCTGCAGTCCATCGCGGCCCGTCTCGATACCGGTCTGGCCACCGTCGACGCTCTCCGCGCAGGAGGCGCCGGGGCCCAGTACACGCGGGCGACGCTGGGAGCCGTGGAGGAGTTCTCGCGCTGGGCTAAGGTCGACCTGGAAGCCGCCAGGTACGAGCGTGCCGACACCGTCTGTGGCGAGCTGGAAACGCTGCTCTCCGAGGCGGAAGCAGAGCTCGCGGCCCTCCGGGCGGACGCCACCGGGGAGTTGCGGGTCCCTCAGATGCCCGCCGAGCGCCTCACCGTGCGGGACGGCGCCTTCTACTGCGGCGATCGGCCGCAGTTGCTGATCGGCTATGCCGGATGGTGGGAGGTATGGACATCCCAAAGGCGCCTGGCCGCCCAGGGTCTCAACCACCTGGAGGACAGCATCATCGCGCCCTTCTCGTTGTTCCCCGATGCCGGGGAGCAGCCGGACGGCGCCATGATGGATGCCCTGCGCTGGGCCTGGCAGCGAGCCGTGGACCCCTTCACCTGCTACAGCCGCATGCTGGCCTGCAACCAGGTGCCGCAGAGCTTCCGCGACGCGCATCCCGAGGCCACCGGCGGAGGCTGGTCGGGCCTTTGCACGCTCTCCCCGGAGCTGCGCGACCTGCAGACCAGATACCTCAAGACCGTGGCCGAGACCGCCTCGGCCTACGCCTCCGCCGGGGTGTATGTGCTGTATGGAGAGAGCACGCACGGCGGCCCCCATCACCCCCTGGAGATTGCGGCCTTCGCCGAATACCTGCAGGGCCTCTACGGCACCCTCGACGCACTCAACGAGGCCTGGGGGACGCAGTACGGCGAGTGGGAGGATATCGGGACCGCGCAGGATGTGGCTTCCTCGGTGGCCTGGCACGACCGGGGGCGGTTCAACCAGCAGCTCTTCACGCAATGGACGGAGTGGCTGCAAGAGCAGGTGCGTGCCGTGGACCCCGGGGCCCTGTGCACCGGCTATCCGTCGCTACTGAGCTGGGACGACTCCTCGGACTGGATGTCCGGTATCGACATGGAGGCCCTGTGCCGAGTGCTCAATGTCAACGGGTTCGACACCGCCGCGCTGGATCACGGCGGCAGTCGCCTGGCCATGAACTCCATCACCGGCCTGGCCATGCCCCACGACATGCTGAGGGCCTTCAACCCGCGGAACCCCAACTACGATCCGGAGCTGCACCTTGTCAACCTCAACCGGCCCTACCCGGAGGAGTACGTGCGCGCCGCCATGTTTCAGGGCTGCCTGCACGGGATGAGTGCCGCGAGCCTGTGGGTGTACCAGCGCAGCGAGGGCATGGATTCGATGCTGGTCTTCCAGCCGCGCGTGATGGCGGCGTACCTGCGCACCGCACTCGACCTGCGCAGGCTGGTGGAGCCGATCCTGGCCTTCCAGCGTGCCCCGGCCCAGGCGGCGATCCTGTACTCCACCACCTCCGTGGCCTACAACCCGAAGCATCTGGCGGCGCTGAAGCTTGCCTACGAGGCCGGGTTCTTCTCGGATACCAAGCTCGGCTTCGTGACGGAACGCACCATTGCCGAAGGTGCCCTGGATGATCTGAGACTGCTGATCCTCCCGGAGGCCTCACACGTTCCCGCGAACGTTTACGGACGGATCCGAAGCTGGGCGGCGGCGGGCGGCGAGCTCGTCACGATCGGCGGCTGTCTGAGCCATGACGAGAGGGATAGACCCTTGCCCGATGGTGCACAGGTGCCGGGAGCGGTCACTGGGCCGTGGAGTGATGACCCGGTGAGGTTGCGCGCGGAGCTGGAGCCCATCCTCGAACGAAGTCTCTCTCGGCCCTGGCGTGCCGTGAATGCCCGGGGAGAGCTGCTGAGCGAGGTGGAGATGAGGACGGTGAAGACGGAGAGCGGGCGTCTTTGGTACGCCATCAATATGGGCAAGCAGGGCACGGAGCTGGACTTGCTCCCGCGCCCCGCATCGCCCGTGGTTGACCTGCTCAGCGGCCGGCCGGTTACGCTGCCGCTGAAGCTCGAGCCCCTGGGGGTGGTGATTCTCAGCGAGGTGGGGTAGGGGAGGGCGCCCCGCATCGTGCGGGGGTTCGCTCAGACCCTTGAGCCGGTGACGTTGGGCGCCGGAAGCAGCACGGCGTCCCAGCGCTCGCGCTCGATCCCCGCCTGCTGCAGGATCTCCTCGTGGTACGAGAAGTCCCCGAACTCATAGGAGCGGTGGGTGTCGGTGCCGGTGGCGATGGGAACGCCGCGCTCGACGCAGAGCTTGACCATCTCAAGATCGGCCTGTGGCACCTTGTAGTGACAGTTGAGCTCAGGGGCGAAGCCCGCGTCGGCCGCCGTGTCCACCAGCCACTCGATGACCCACAGCGGGACCTCGCGGTTCTTCTGCTTCCACTCCCGGAAGGGGTGGGCCAGGGCATTCATGCCGGCCTCGGCCAGATAAAGCGTGCGGGTCTTGAGCTCGTCCACCACCTGCTCCAGCGGCTGCTCGTTGTTCAAAGTCCGCATGCCGTGCACGGCCCCGACGATGAAGTCGAGCTCGGGCAGGAGAGCCGGGTCGAATACCAGGCGGCCGTCGTAGAACACGTCCAGCTCGACACCCACCAGCATGCCGCCGGTCTGGGCGGCCTTGAGCCAGGCGACGTAGTCGGCGCAGCGGGCCATGCCCGCGTCACGGTTGGCCTCGAAGATCTCGGAGGCCTCGTCGCCCCAGAAGGCCCACTTCATGTCGGCCGGGTAGAACAGATGGGCGCTGTGGTCGGTGACGACGAAGGGCGGCGCTCCCCCGGAGGCCAGCTCGACGTACATGGAAAGGCTAACGTCCTCGGCGCAGGCCGAGCGCTCGGTGTGGCAGTGGCAGTCGAAGAACTCCATGAAGAGAACACCTCTCGGCGGGATTGCGGACACGACGGTACGCCCGGGTCCTGTTGGCTACCGGCGGGCTTCCGGTCTCTCACTGCGCGCGGCATTCCCTGGGGGGCGAGAGAGCGGGGTCAGTGCCAGAACCACAGTGTACCTGAGAAGGACGTGGTGTCAAGTGAACGCCCGCGACTGCGAACGTCGGGCCGGAGGAGCCGCGGGCCGTTCGGTGTTGGCGTGCCGGCCTCCTCAGGCACGCGTCGCGTGAGCGCCACAGGAGAGCCCTGAGCTGGGGCGTCGCCGATTCCGCTACCGCTTCTCGAACGAGGGGAAGCCGCTGGGGAGGAAGTGGTGCAGGTAGGCATCGCGCGCGTAGCGGTCGGTCATAGCGGCCACCAGATCGCAGACGAGCCGCGCCCGGGCGAGATCGTCGGTGGGCACGAGGTTGGTCTCCTCGTGGAGCGCCGCATCCGAGGTCATGTACAGCTCAAACAGTCGCCGCACGATCCCCTTGACCTTCTCGGCCTCCGCCAGCAGTGGGGCCGAGAAGTACACCTCATCATACAGGAAGTCCTTGAGTGCATCGGCGGCCTCGCACACCTCTTCACTCATCGCCAGTTGCTCGCATCCCAGGCTAGAATCGATCAGGTCCTCGACCATGCGGCCGACCCGCGCGCTGTGGTGGCGGCCCAGAGTGTTGAGGATCTCCGGGGGCAAGTCCTCCAGCGAGATGACCTCCGAGTGCAGGCAGTCATCCAGGTCGTGGTTGACGTAGGCGAAGCGGTCGGCCAGACGGACGACGACCGCCTCCATCGTCACCCCCTCCGGCCGCAGCAGGGTCTCCCGCAGGTTCGCGCGCCCCTTGCTATGGAAGATGATGCCCTGCCGCGTCTCGTGGGTCAGGTTCAGGCCCGAGCCGTCTCGCTCCAGCTCGTCGACGACCCGCAGGCTGTGCTCGGCATGGCGGAAATGCGCTCCGGCGTGGAAGTCTCTGTACACGCGATCCAGAGCACTCTCGCCCGCGTGGCCAAAGGGGGTGTGCCCTACATCATGGGCCAGAGAGATCGCCTCGGTGAGGTCCTCGTTGAGCCGCAGCGCCTTGGCGATGGTGCGCGCAATCTGCGACACCTCCAGCGTATGGCTCAGGCGGGTGCGGAGGTGGTCGGATCGGGGGGAGAAGAAGACCTGGGTCTTGTACGCCAGTCGCCGGAAGGCCTGGCACAGGTGGATGACCCGGTCGCGGTCGCGCTGAAACTCGGTGCGCACGGGACAGGGCGCCTGGGGATGGCGACGTCCCCGGGTCTCAGCACTCAGCGCCGCCAGGGGCCCGAGCGTCTCGCGTTCGGTTTGCTCGATCCGCAGTCGGATGGTCATGGATAGTAAGGAGTCGCGAGTCGGCGAGTCGCGGGTCGCGAGTCAACGGCAACGGCGTCAACGGCCGAGGCTCCCGGATATCCGCGTAGGTCGGGCTTTCCACTCAGATTATGCATGAACACACTGGGGCCGCATTTCGCCATTCCCGCGTCGGGGACGGTCGAAGTACTGCCGTTCTCCCCCCTCCTCCCGTCTCCGCCGGCCGTTTGGCGGAGTAAGGGAGAGGGGGGCTGGGGGGGTGAGGTGACGTGAATCGGCGCCTGCCCGGAACCTGCATGATCTGAGTTTCCAGCCCGACTCGGCCGTGTTGCATGCGCACTGCGCGCCACGTCCGTCCGCCGTTACGCGCCACGGCCGTCCGCCGTTACGCGCCACGGCCGTTTCCGTTACGCGCCACGGCCTTTTGCCGTCACTACCCCTCGCGCACGATGTGGGTGAAGTCGGCCAGAAGCTGGAAGCCGAGGTCGATCTCCCGCAGCATGAGCAGCCTGTTGGTACGCAGCGCGGCATCGTCCACCATGACCATGACCTCGTCGAAGTACTGGTGGATCGGCTCCAGGAGCCCTGCCAGGGCCTCCGCCGCGGCCCGATAGTCCGCCGGATCTGCGGAGAGGGCCTTCTCGACGGCCCCTCTGGCCGCCTGCGCGGCCTCCCACAATGCCCTCTCGCACCCGCCCTCGAACAGGCCCGTGTCCGGGGCCGCTTCGGCGGGCAACTGCTCGCCACGACAGATTCGGGCGGGCCGCTCGGCGGCGGTGACGAGCCGGTCGAACAGCTCCGGCTCCCGGTCTCGGAAGCTCTGGATGAACCGGGCCCGCCGGTACACCTCCAGGGCGTCCGACCAGGGGGCGTTGAGCACGGCCCGCGACACGTCGTATGTGATACCATCGCGGGTGAGGATGAAGTCCAGGCGGCCTGAGAAGAAGTCCAGGAGTGCCTCGGCGGCCGCCTGGGGACTGAGCACCCTATCGGCGTCTTTGGGCTTCTCGAGCCGCGGCTCGGGCAGAAGCTCCAGCGCGCGGGCCACCAGCGCCCGGAGGTCTACCTGCAGGTCGGCCTCCATCAGGATCTCCACGATGCCCTGGGCCTGGCGGCGCAGGGCGAAGGGGTCCGTCGAGCCCGTAGGGGCCATGCCCAGGCGGAAGCAGGCGGCGAGGTTGTCCATCTTGTCGGCGATGGCCAGCAGCGTGCCCGCCGGCGACTGCGGCGGCGCATCCCCGGCGCCCCGGGGCCGGTACTGCTCGGCCACGGCCGTCGCCACGGCCTCGGTCTCGCCCAGACGGGATGCGTATTCCCCACCGATGATCCCCTGCAGCTCTCCCAGCTTGCTGTCGCCAACCATCAGAGTCACCAAGTCGGCCTTGGCAAGCTGCGCCGCCCGCGTGGCCGTCTGCTTCACCTCCGTGCTGACCTCGCGAACCTCGGCCCCCAGGTGTCCCACAAGCTGCTCCAGCCGCCGGGTCTTGTCGGCCAAGGTGCCCATGCCCTCCATGAAGGTCACGCGCGACAGCGACTGAGCCCGCTGATCCAACGTGTGCTTGAGGTCCTCGGTGAGGTAGAACTCGGCGTCCGCCAGGCGCGGCACGATGACCTTCTCATTGCCCGCGCGGACCGTCTCGATCCCCTCCTCATCACCATTGCGCACGGTGACGAAGTAGGGCAGGAGATTGCCCTCGGCGTCCTCCACCGGGAAGTACTTCTGATGCCCCTGCATAACGGTGACGACCACGGCATCCGGCAGCGCAAGGAACTTGGCGTCGAAGCGGCCCCACAGGCAGGTGGGCCACTCCACCAGGAAGCTCACCTCGGTCAGGAGCCTGTCGTCGATGCGGGCGATCCCGCCCACCTCCCCGGCGGCTTCAGTCGCCGCCCGGCGGATGGCCTCGCGCCGCGCCTCGATGTCGGCGAGGACGTAGTTCTGGCGCAGGAGCTCGGCGTAGGCATCCGCCCCCGCAACCTCAATGGCACTGGAGCCCAGGAGACGGTGTCCCCGGGTGCGGTTGCCGGACTTCACGCCGCCGATCTCCATGGGCAGCGTCCGGCCGTCCAGTATCGCCAGCAGCCAGCGTATCGGGCGGGCGAAGCGCAGGTCTAGATCGGCCCACCGCATGGTCTTGGGGAAGCCGAGGCCTACGGTCACCTCGGTCAAGAGAGCGGGCAGCACCTCCTCGGCGGCCTGCCCGGCCTGGAGCACCGTCACCGCCACCCACCGCCCCTTGTCGGTCTCAACCACCCTCAGATCGTCTACGGAGACCCCACTCTTGCGGGCGAAGCCCTCCGCCGCCGGGGTCGGCCTTCCCTGGGTGTCGAAAGCGCGATCCGCCGGCGGGCCCTTGCGCTCTTCCTCCACATCCGGCTGGCGCTCGGAGATCCCGCGGACGATGATGCTCAGCCGTCGCGGAGTGCCGAACGTCTCGATGTCACCGTATTGAAGGCGCAGGTCGCCCAGCCCCTCGCGCAGCCCGCGCTCGAGCTGCTCCAGAGCGGGGATGACGAAGCTGGCGGGAATCTCCTCGACACCGATCTCGTAGAGCAAATCCTTGGGCATTGTGGTGGACCTTTCATAAGTGCATCACGCCGGGTGGGAGCGGACCGGCCAACCGGCAACGGCAGATGGGCAACGGGCAACGGCCGTGGCGCGTGGCGCGGAACGGCCAACGGCCCGTTTCCGTCGTCGGTTGGGTGGATTCTCCCTCACCCTCCGGTCCAGCCCTCCGGGCTGTCACGGAGACCTCTCCCGGTCGTCCCGCAGGGCGGGACTGGGAGAGGTGGACGGCCAACGGCCAACGGCACGGAGTCGGGCTGCAAAGTCACACTATGCATGAACGCATTGGAGCCACATTTGGCCTCAACCGCGCCCGAAACGCTCGCCCCGCAAGGCGGGACCGTTCTCCCCCCTCCTCCCGTCTCGCCGGTCGTATCGGCGAGTACGAGCGACTCGGAGAGACGCCGAGAGGCGGGGCCGGGGGGGTGAGGCGACGTGAGTCGGCGTCCGCCCGGAACCTGCATAATGTGAGTGGAAAGCCCGATCCCGCAGGGCGGGACGAGGGCAACGGCAACGGCAACACCAACGGCGACGTCAACGACGGTGCGCGGGCGCTCAGCCGGCCGCGGCCTCGTCACGCTTGAGCAGCGGGAAGCCCAGCTCCTCGCGCTTGTCATGGTACGCCCTGGCCACACGGCGGGCCAGATTGCGCACCCGCAGGATCATCCCCGGACGCTCCGTGATGCTCACCGCACCCCGGGCGTCCAGCAGGTTGAAGGCGTGCGAGCACTTGAGCACATAGTCATACGCCGGCAGGGGCAAGGAGACGTCCATCTGGGCATAGGCCTCCTTCTCATACAGGTCAAACAGCGTCCAGAGCATCTCGACATTGGCGGTCTCGAAGTTGTGCTTGGAGAACTCGACCTCTTCCTCGTAACGCAGCTCGCCGTAGCTCACATGCTCCGACCACATCAGGTCACGGTAGTCGTCCACCTGCTGCAAGTACATGCACAGGCGCTCAGGGCCGTAGGTGATCTCCACGGTCACGGGCTTGCACTGCAGGCCGCCCACCTGCTGGAAGTAGGTGAACTGGGTGATCTCCATGCCGTCGAGCCACACTTCCCAACCCACCCCGGCGGCGCCGAGCGTCGGTGACTCCCAGTCGTCTTCCACGAACCGCACGTCATGCACCCGCATGTCGATGCCGAGCGCCTCGAGACTGGCCAGGTACCGCTCCTGAATGTCATTGGGGGAGGGCTTCATGACTACCTGATACTGGAAGTAGCGCTGGAAGCGGTTGGGATTCTCGCCGTAGCGGCCGTCGGTGGGGCGCCGGCAGGGTTGCACGTAGGCGGCGTTCCAAGGCTCGGGGCCCAGAGACCGCAAGAAGGTATCGCCGGACATGGTGCCGGCGCCCATCTCCAGCTCGTACGGCTGCATGATGGCGCAGCCCTGTGCGGCCCAGAATTCGCCGAGTGTGTTCAACATGCGCTGGAATGTCATGATGCCATGGCCTCTCAAAGCGTCGGTAGAGCCTCATCCTCGGTCCATCGACCTGTCACCGAACGTGCAGCATAGTGTAGCAGTCAGGCTCGGGATGCGTCAACGATGGACGGCAACGGCGGTGGGAACGGCGGTGGGAACGGCGGTGGGAACGGCGGGAGCGGCAACGGCGGGAGCGGCAACGGCGGGAGCGGCAACGGCGGGAGCGGCAACGGCGGGA
>CAZXDD010000123.1:2167-3123 GCA_964639415.1 uncultured Armatimonadia bacterium | reverse complement strand
GCGGCAACGGCGCACAACCCCTTCGCTTCCCGGCCTCTGTCCGCCGTTCTCTGTGCTCTCCGCCGTTCTGTGTGTCTCTGTGTTGAGTCGTACTCCGTGGGAGTCCGTGCGCTCCGTGTCTCTGTGGTGAGAAGTTCCGGCGTCCCGACCGAGCACGACTCGCGGTGCTTTGCGGAAACACCCGCACCCCCGGCGGTGTTGATGAAACTGTGTTCCCATCCCCCTGATGCGCAGTCTGGTGGCTGTCTATCCATGCGAACCAGCGATACCAAACCTCCGGGAGCACCGATGTCTCTCGAGCGCGGCGCGTGGGCCCAGGGCTTCGCGCTGGTCGCCGGCGTGGACGAGGCCGGCCGCGGAGCCCTCGCGGGCCCCGTGGTTGCCGCCGCCGTCGTGATGCCCGAGAGCCCGCGGGTGCCGCACGTCACCGACTCCAAGTGCCTCACAGCGGCCCGGCGCGAGACACTTGCCGTCGAGATCAGCGATGTCGCTCTCTCGTTCGGGATCGGGGTCATATCCGCGGCGATGGTGGACACGGTCAACATCCTGCGGGCCACCCACATGGCCATGCGCCGGGCGCTGGAGCAGTTGTCCCCGCGGCCCGACTTAGCCCTCATCGACGGCAATAGCCTCCCCCGCCTGGACTGCAGCGCCCGCGCGGTTGTGGACGGCGATCGTCTGTGCTACTCTATCGCTGCCGCCTCGATCCTCGCCAAGACCTACCGCGACCGCGTCATGGGCCACATGGCGCTCCTGTACCCGGGCTACGGTCTCGATTCCCACAAGGGCTACGGCACCGCGGAGCACCGCGATGCCATCGCCCGGCTCGGGCCCTGTCCCGTGCACCGGATGAGCTTCGAGCCCTTCCGGTCGGCGGCGCAATTGCTGCTGGATGTGTGATGGCGGGGAACGGCGGGGAACGGCGGGGAACGGCCAATGACGACCGGCGAGGAGGT
>CAZXDD010000123.1:0-2067 GCA_964639415.1 uncultured Armatimonadia bacterium | reverse complement strand
GGCGGGGAACGGCGGGGAACGGCGGGGAACGGCCAATGACGACCGGCGAGGAGGTTTTCATGCGGCGCAGGACGACGGGGTTCACGTTGGTGGAGTTGCTCGTGGTGATCGGGATCCTCGCTGTCCTGGCGGCTATCCTCTTTCCCGTCTTCTCCCGCGCGCGAGAGAAGGGGCGCTCGGCCGCCTGTGCCTCGAACCTCAAGCAACTGGGCATGGCCCTGGCCATGTACGCTTCAGACTACGACGGCTATTACCCGTGGGGCGTGGACCCGGCCGACTACTACTGCCCGGTGATCTGGGACGGCTTCCCCCAGTGGCAGGCGCTGATCCCCACCATGTACTGGCTTCATCTCGTGGTGGAGCCGTACGTCAAGAACCGCCAGATCTGGGAATGCGCTTCCGATGGGGGCTACGATGTGCTGGAGGACACCGACCTACCCCTGGCCGCCCACCCTTCATCGTACGCCGCCTTCGGAACCAGCTACATGTGGCGCACAGAGCTCACGTTCTCTCGCGCGATGCCCGAGCTCTTGCCGGACCCGGTGGCGACCAACGTGCTGTTCGACGGCCACGGCAAGTGGCACGGCGGCAGCGGCTATAACGCGCGGCGGTGGAACATGCTGTTCGGCGACGGGCATGTCAAGAGCGTCGGCCGCAGAGACTTCGAGAACGCCTGGGCGACCCCGGTGCAGTAGGCCGCAGGGCACCATCGTCCACAGACCGAGCCAATCCCAACACACCATCCGTGCCACGGAGGACCCACATGTCCGACCTGCTACCTTTGCTGCAGACCCTCACCGATGCCAACGGCGTCTCCGGATTCGAAGGCCCCATCGCCAAGATCGTGAGACAGGAACTGGCCGACTGCTGTGAGATCAGCTCCGACAGGCTGGGTAGCGTCATCTGCCGGCTGAAGTCCTCGGGTCCCGGCCCCAGGGTAGGTCTCGCCGGGCATCTGGACGAGATCGGCTTCATGGTCAACATCGTCACCAAGGAGGGGTTCGTCAAGTTCCTCAACCTGGGTGGCTGGTGGGACCAGGTGCTTTTGGCACAACGAGTGGTCATCCAGACCCACCAGGGCCCCGTGCTGGGTGTCATCGGCTCCAAGCCCCCGCACATCCTCCCCGCCGAGAAGCGCAATGAGATCGTCAAGGCCAGGGACATGTTCGTGGATGTGGGCGCTACGAGCAAGGAGGAGGCCGAGGCCCTGGGCATCCGCCCCGGCGACGCCATCGTTCCCGTGGGGGGTTTCACCAAGCTCGCGGTGGAGGGGCGCCTGCTGGCCAAGGCCTGGGACGACAGGGTCGGCGTGGCGCTGTTCGTCCACGCTCTGCAGCGTCTCAACGGCCGGTCGCTGCCCAATGAGCTCTACGGGATGGGCACGGTACAAGAGGAGGTGGGCCTGCGGGGAGCGGCGACGGCCGGCTTCTCCGTCCAGCCGGACGTGTGCATCGTGCTGGAGACCGCCATCGCCGGGGACGTGCCGGGCATCACCGAAGACGAGTCGGCGGTGAAGCTCGGAGGCGGCCCCACCATCTACCTGCTGGACGGCTCGCTGATCGCCCAGTCGCGTCTCCGTGACCTGCTGATCGAGGTCTGCAAGGACAACGAGATCCCCTACCAGTTCTCCCTGTTGCCCGGCGGTGGCACCGATGGGGGCCGGATCCACCTGATCTCCCGGGGCATCCCCAGCATCGTTCTGGCCGTCCCGACGCGGCACATCCACGCCCACGGCGGCATCATCGATCTCAAGGACTACGAGCAGACGCTGGAGCTGCTGTGCAAGGTGATCGAGCGTCTGGATCAGGACACGGTGGCGGCCCTGACGGCGGACTAGCGGATGCCGTGCCGTCGCTGCGAGTGAAGGCGTGCTCACCCGCGGCACCTCTTCTTCGCGATGCGACTGCTCATCCGCCAGACCGGACCCGCGAAGTCGGCCGCCCTGTCGACATCTCCCGGACGTCCGCCGAAGCGGGCCTGGGAGAGATAGAACCGCCAACGCCGGCGTTCCCCACCTCTCCCAGCGAGCGCAGCGAGCGTCCGGGAGAGGTCACGGCCGCCCGGCGG
>CAZXDD010000122.1:0-15406 GCA_964639415.1 uncultured Armatimonadia bacterium | reverse complement strand
TTCGCCTGAAGGTGTCGGCCCTGTGTTCGCCGAATACACAGTGCCAGACCTGGAGCGTTGGGGCCGCGGCCGAGACGTGATCCGGCCCGGCACGGAGACCCGGAGGACGACTGTGCGACTGTACGCCGGAGTCATACGCTTCTTCATCGTCGTTGTCCTGATCCACATCGCCATGTTCCTCGTGGTGGGGGCGCTGGCCCGCCGGTCAGAGGGTCCGGAGCTTCCCCCCAATACGCTGCGCCTGGCCACGGATGCCATCCAGGTGCGCACGCTGGACCCCGTGGCGGTGGGCGATACCGCCTCCAGCGGCATCTGCAATCAGGTGTACGAGGGCCTCGTGGCCTACAATCAGAAGACCCTGGCCATCGAGCCATGCCTGGCCGAGAGCTGGGATATCTCCCCTGATGGCAAGCTGTATACCTTCCACCTGCGCCGGGGCGTGAGGTTCTGCGACGACCCCTGCTTCCCCGACGGCAGAGGGCGTGAGATGACCGCCGCGGATGTGAGGTTCAGCCTCACCCGGGTGTGCGACCCGGTGGCGATGAGCACCGGGTTCTGGCTGTTTGACGACCGCGTGGTGGGCGCCACGGAGTTCAACCAGCAGCGTGCGGAGTTTTTGGAGAAGCACCCGAGGTTTTGGGAGGAAGCCGAGGCGTGGCTCGGCCCCGAGAGCGACGGCGTGCCCGGTCTGCGGGTGCTGGATGAGCACACGTTCGCCATTGCCCTCAAGAGGCCGTTCGCCCCGTTCCTCAAGGTGCTGGCGATGTCGTACTTCTTCGTCGTGGCCCCGGAGGCGGTGAAGGCCTATGGTGCGGCCACGAACCCGCCGGGGAAGGACAGCTTCTTCCGCCATCCGGTGGGCACCGGGCCCTTCGTGCTGGAGCGCTGGGAGCCGGACGTGGAGATCATCCTCAAGCGCAACGCCAACTACTGGCATGAGACCTTGCCCCACGTGGATGCGGTGCGGCTCATCAGCCGTCGCGATCCGCATACGGCGTTCATGGAGTTCGAGGAGGGCAATTCGGACATGGCCGGCGTCCCGGATGAGGACTGGGAGCGGGTCATGAATGAAGACAAGACCCTCAAGGAGCCCTACGCCGGCCGCTACAGGCTGGTGACCTCGGCGACGCTGACCACCTTCTACTATGGCTTTGACATGCAAAACCCGCCGTTCAAGGGCAATAAGGCACTGCGCCAGGCGTTCAACTACGCCATCGACCGCGAGGCGCTGATCCGGAGCAAGATCTACCGCGGCCTGGGGCGGGCGGCCTACGGCCCCATCCCGCCGGGACTGCCGGGTCACGACCCGGCGAACAAGCGGTATGCCTACAACCTGGAGAAGGCCAAGCAGCTTCTGACCGAGGCCGGCTATCCCGGGGGAGACAAGCTGGGCGAGATACAGCTCTACGTCTCCGGAGCCAACGACTCGCAGGACCGCACCAGCGTGGTGGTGATGGAAGAGCTGCGCAAGATCGGGATCAAGGTCAGCCTCAAGCAGCAGCCGTGGCCGCTGCACCTGGAATCGATCGACCGCCACGAGGCCCGCTTCTTCCGCCTGGGCTGGATCGCCGACTATCCGGATGCCGAGAACTTCCTGGCCCTGTTTCTGACCCGGAACTGGAAGCCGGGGCCCAACAGCTCCTCGTACTCGAACCCCGAGTTCGACGAGCTGTATGACAGGGCCATGCTGGAGCCCGATGAAGGCCGGCGGGCCGAGCTGTACCGGATCGCCGCGGACATCATCATCGAGGACTGCCCGTGGCTGTTCACCACCACGGGCGAGGGCCTCGCCCTGCAGCAGCCCTGGGTCCGCAACTACCCGCGCAATGCCCTGGGGCTGGGGTTCTACAAGAACGTCATCATCGACCGTGCCTTGACGGCTCCCATGGCGGCGAGAGACCAATGAGCTCGTACCTGAACTACACCGTCCGGCGTCTGTTGTTCACCGTCCCCATCCTGTGGGGTGTGTTCACCGTCACCTTCGTCCTGTTCTTCATCGTCCCCGGCGATCCGGCGCGGCTGCTCATGGGGCAGCACCGGGACGCCGCCACCGAGCAGGCGATGAAGGTGCAGTGGGGGCTGGATCAGCCCAAGCACGTGCAATACTGGAACTTCCTGAAGAAGGCGGCGGTGCTGGACTTCGGCCAGTCTTTCACCAACAAGCGCGATGTGCGGCAGGCCATCCTCGAGCGTCTCCCGGCCACCGCCGTGCTGGGGATCCCGTCGCTGACCATCGGCATGTTCCTGGGCATTGCGGCGGGCCTGTGGTCGGCCATGCGGGCCAACCGCGCGGTGGACAACACGATCCGGTTCATCACCTTCTGTCTGGTCTCCGTGCCCTTCTTCCTCCTGGCCATCCTGCTGCAGTGGGGTCTGGGGCAGCAGTTGCACGTCCTGCCGATCGCCGGCTACATCAACGGCCCCTGGGGCTGGTGGCACCTGGCCCTGCCGATGTTCGTCATGACTTTGGGCTCCTTCGCCGGCCTGACCCGCCTGACGAGGACGGCGGTGCTGGAGGTGCTGACCCAGGACTACATCCGTACCGCGAAGGCCAAGGGGCTGCCGGAGCTGGTGGTGGTGGTGCGGCATGCGCTCAAGAACGCAATGATCCCGCTGGTCACCAGTCTGTCGGTGAGTGTGGCGGCGACCCTCACGGGGGCGTTCTTCGTCGAGACGGTGTTCGCCTGGCCGGGCGTGGGGCTATTGGCGGTGGACGCCATCAACAACCGCGACTTTCCGACCATCATGGGCACCGTCATGTTCGGGGCGGTGCTGTTTGTGCTGGCCGACATCGTCGGCGACCTGCTCACCGCGTACATGGACCCGCGGATCACTCTCAAGTAGCCGAGGCACCAAGTGGCACAAGTGGCTGAGGAGAACCTGCACGCCCGTCGTCCGCGCCGTAGCTACTGGCGCGATGTGTGGCTGCGCCTACGCCGGAACAAGCTGGCCATGGTGAGCTTGGTCTATGTGGTGCTGCTGGGGGGCGTGGCACTGGCGGCGCCCCTCGTCCAGAGACACGACCCCATCGTGCAGGACCTGGAGCAGGCCACCCAGGCGCCCAGCCGCACGCACCTGTTCGGCACCGATCTGTACGGCCGCGACATCTTCAGTCGCGTGGTCCACGGCACCCGCATCGCCCTGATCGTGGGCATCATCGCCACCGCGGTGGCCATCGTCATCGGCGTCACCTTCGGGGGCATCGCCGGGTACTTCGGGGGCTTCGTCGACCAGGCCGTCATCTTCGTCTACAGCGTGGTGGCCACGTTCCCCTCGCTTTTGTTCATCCTTGCGCTCACCAATGCGTTGCCGCCGGTGGGTGAGCCGAAGCTGTTCAAGGTCTACCTGGCCATCGGTCTTTCGTCGTGGGTGGGGATGTGTCGGCTGACGCGCAACCTGTTCCGGTCGTTTCGGGAGCAGGAGTACGTCCTGGCCGCTCGGGCTCTGGGCGCCGGGCCGCTGCGCATCATCTTCGGCCACATGGTGCCCAACATGACCGGCTTCATCGTGGTGGCCATCGCCGGCGGGATCGCCGGAGCCATCGCCGCCGAGGCGGGGATCAGCTTTCTGGGCTTCGGTGTGGCGCCGCCCAACCCCAGTTGGGGCGTGATGGTCTCCGATGGGCGCTCATACCTGCAGGCGGCTTGGTGGATGATCGTCTGTCCCGCGGTGGCGACGCTGCTGGCGGTGTTCGCTTTCAACCTGCTGGCCGACGGCCTGAGAGACGCCTTCGATCCGCGGCACGAGACGGTGTAGGGGTGGACAACGGCCGTGGCGCGTGGTTCGTGGCGCGGAACGGCGGACGGCGCCGCTCCCTGCGGGTCTGTCGACCCGCTTTCCCTCTCCTTCGCGATGCGGCCGCTCAGGAGAGGGCAACGGCTAACACCGCCCTTCGGCCAGGCGTCGTGGTGGCCGCCCTCACCCGCAAGCGACCGCGGGGGCCGCAAGACTCTCCCGGTCGTCCGGCAGGGCGGGACCGGGGGAAGGCGAAACGGCCAACGGCTGGGCGGCGGCGCTCTTGGGGCGCGGGCCTCTACCGCGTCGAGAGGGTCATTCAAGACCAATGACGAACGGCGGCGGCGCACAGGTCGCCGCCCTACAACGGCCAACGGCACTGATGACGCGTCACCCGCGGCCCCTCTCGGCGTCTCAGCGAGCCGCCGGCGCGTTACGGTCGCTCAGGAGAGGGAAGAACCGCACGGCCAACGGCCAAGACCAGGCCGGTCAGCGATTTGCTCGGAGACCACTACCTTGCCACTACTGCAGATCAGGAACCTGACCATCGATTTCCGCACCCTCGAGGGCACTCTGCGCGCCGTCTACGGTGTGGACCTCACCGTCAATGAGGGGGAGGTGGTGGGCCTCGTCGGTGAGTCCGGCTGCGGCAAGAGTCAGACCTGTCTCTCCATCCCGCGGCTGATCCACCCCTCGGGAATCATCAGCGCCGATGAGATCGCCTTCGAGGGCCGGGACCTCACCAAACTCGGCGAGCGGGCCATGCGCTCCCTGCGCGGAAACAAGATCACCATGATCTTCCAAGAACCCATGACCTCGCTCAACCCCTGTCTCACCGTGGGGGAGCAGCTCGCCGAGCCCCTGGTGCTGCACCGGGGGATGGACTGGCACGCCGCGGAGGACCGCGTGGTGGAGACGCTGAGCCGCGTGGGGATCTCGGACGCCAGGCAGCGCTATCGCGAGTATCCCCACCAACTGTCGGGGGGTATGCGGCAGCGCGCGATGATCGCCATGGCGCTGGTCTGCGAGCCCCGGCTTCTGCTGGCCGACGAGCCCACCACGGCGCTGGATGTCACGGTGCAGGCCCAGATCCTGCGGCTGATGCTGCGGCTGCGGGACGAGACGGGCACGGCCATCGTCCTGGTCACCCACAATCTGGGGGTCGTGGCCCAGTCGTGTGATCGCGTGTCGGTGATGTATGCCGGCCGCATCGTGGAGAGCGGCACCACCGCCCATGTGTTCGGGAGCCCGGAGCATCCGTATACCCGCGGCCTGATGCGCTCTGTTCCCCGACTGAAGCCTCCGGCGGGCGCCCCGGTGCGGCTGGAGTCGATCCCCGGCAGCGTCCCCAGCATCGCCGCCATGCCCGGCGGGTGCCCGTTCCATCCGCGTTGCCGCTACGCGCAGGAGCTCTGCGCTCAGGCGCTCCCAAGCCCGGTCGAGCTGGAGGGCGGCCACAGCTCCCTGTGCCATTTCGCGGGGAAGCTGGACAGCCTGGGGGTGACCGCATGAGCGAGCCGCTCCTGCAGGTGGATAATGTGCGCAAGTGGTTTCCCATCAAGGCCGGACTGCTGCAGCTCACCGTGGGCAATGTGCGGGCCGTCGATGACGTGAGCCTCACCGTCAATAAGGGTGAGACCGTCGGCCTCGTGGGCGAGAGCGGCTGCGGCAAGTCGACGCTGGGGCGCATGGCGGTGAAGCTACTGGACCCCACAGCGGGCCGGATCCTCTACCGGGGGCAGGACATCAGCCGACTCGGGGGCAGTGGCCTGCGCGCGTACCGCCGCCGGATGCAGATCATCTTCCAGGACCCGTACTCCTCGCTCAACCCCCGCATGACGGCGGGCGCGGTCATCGGTGAAGGGCTGCGCATCCACAGCCTGGTACCCCGCAGCGAGGTGAAGGACCGCGTGGGAGAGCTACTGACCCGCGTGGGCCTGGGCCCCGCGGACTTCGCCCGCTACTCCCATGAGTTCAGCGGCGGCCAGCGCCAGCGCATCGGAATCGCCCGGGCCCTGGCCGTGGAGCCCGAGTTCATCGTCTGCGACGAGCCGGTGAGTGCGCTGGATGTCTCCATCCAGGCCCAGATCGTGGAGCTGCTCCGGGATCTGCAGCAGGAGCTGGGGCTGTCGTATCTGTTCATCGCCCACGACCTGGCGGTAGTCCGTCACATCAGCAATCGGGTGATCGTGATGTACCTGGGGCGCCTGTGCGAGCAGGCGCCGCGCGACGTGATCTATGACTCCCCGGCCCATCCATACACCAAAGCCCTGCTCTCCGCCGTGCCCGAGCCGGACCCGCAGATTCCCCTGCAGCCCATGCCGCTTCCGGGCGAGGTGCCCAGCGCCGCCAGCCCTCCTCCCGGCTGCCGGTTCGAGCCCAGGTGCGGCCAGGCCATGCCGATCTGCAAGGAGAGCCAACCTCAGTGGCGCGAGATCGAGCCGGGACACTTCGTGGCCTGCCACGCGGTGGGAGCGGGGTAGGGGGTCGCGGAGGAACGTCTCACCACGGAGACACGGAGTGCACGGAGTTCCACGGAGAACGGCTCAACACACAGACGGCGAGAACGGCGGAGAACGTCTGAGAACGGCCGGAGAAGAGGAACGTCTCACCACGGAGACACGGAGAGCACGGAGTTCCACGGAGAACGGCGGAACACAGAGACGGCGAGAACGGCAGAGAACGTCTGGGAATGGGTGAGTGAACGATGGGATGAGACCGACGCTCGCCGGCCCACCGACATCTCGCACCCCGTATCTCTTCCACAGGAGGCGTGCTCGGCCATGCGTGTTTCGATCCTGCTTGCGCTCATTCCCGTGTTCGCCTGGCCGCAGAATCTGCTGCAAAACGGCGGCTTCGAGCCTCCGGACGAAGGCGGGCTGGCCCAACACTGGCGCAACAACACCTGGGGCGACTGCGAGACCCGCTTCAGCCTCGATGATCAGAACCCGCGTTCGGGCAGCACCTGTCAGAGAGTTGAGTGCCGCCAGCGTGATAGCGGGGCCTCTCAGTTCTACCAGCCCCTTGCCCTGCAGGCCGGCGAGTTCTACACGGTGCGGCTGTGGATCCGGGCCGAAGGCGACGTGCCCTCCGTGGGCGCCTCGCTGCGCCTCATCCCCGCGCCGTACACTGGACACCTGAAGGGAAGCATCGAGCCGGGGCCGGACTGGGAGATGCTTGAACTCAGCGGTGTCTGCCTGGCCGACGAGCCCGAAGCGGGGCTGTTCATCTGGTTCCAGGCCGAGCCTTCCGGGACCGTCTGGATCGACGACGCCTCGGTGGAGATCGGAGAGCCTCCGGCGGTGGAGGGGCCGCCGCCGGTGGGGAACGTGATCCCCAACGGGAGCTTCGAGGTGGCGCCTACCCGCACCTGGGACAACAGGGGCCAGGACTGGGATTGGCCCTGTGCCGAGCATGTGGCCCACGGTGGACGCTGCCTGCACTACGTCCTCCCGCAGGAAGGTAGCTTCCGCCTGCGCACCCCCTGCATCGAGTTCCACGGCAATGACGAGAGCTTCACACTGGCCTGCTCGGCCCGGGCCACCGGAGGGCCGGTGTCCCTGGGATTGCGCCTGCTGTCGGCGGTGCAGACGTCCCAGTCGGGGGCCCTGCTGGAGCTGAAGGCCGGGCCCGACGCCGACCTGCGGCGCTACGCCGCCACGGGGAAGGTACCCTCTTCTCACAACGGCGCGTACTTCCTCGAGGTCGTCGGCAGCAGCGAGGCGCCGGGCGAGCTGTGGCTGGACGCCGTGTCGCTGTCCCGTGAGGGCGAGGCCTATGTGCCGGCCAGACCTCTGGAGGTGGCTCTCTCTACCCCTGCGTTGGCCTCGGTCTTCGCCCCCGACGAGCCTGTGGAGATGAAGCTGTGGCTGGCCGGTGCCGGTACGCAGGGAGCAGATGGCCTGACGGTCGTCGTCCGGGACCACACCGAGAGCGCTGTGTGCGAGGTGCCGGTGGCGGTAGAGGGGGCGGCGGGAGGGAGCCGGGAAAGCGACCTCACGCTTCCCGTGGGCCGTCTGGGGGCCTTCCGCGCGGACGTCGTGGACGCCGCCGGCGCCGTGCTGGCCTCCGCGGTCTTCTCCGTGATCCCCCGGCCTCGCGAGGTGGACCCGGAGCTCTCCGTGGTCGGCGGCCACTTCTCCACCAACTCCGACTGGCAGATGGCCGTGGCGCGGCGCCTCGGCTACCACTGGACCCGCATCCACGACTGCTCCTCAATCACCCACTGGCGCACCGCCGAGCCCGAGGAGGGGCAGTGGCGGTTCTTCGATGACGAGGTACGGAAGGTGCGGGAGGCGGGCCTGCACATCCTGGGCGAGTTCCTGCGGGTCCCCAACTGGGCCACCGCCGCCGAGGAGGGCTCCGACGCCTACCGCGTTGGGGTGGGGCCGATCCGCGACCTAGGGCAGTTCGAGCGCTACGTGGAGACCGTGGTCTCGCACTACAAGGCCGACATCACCCATTGGGAGATCTGGAACGAGCCCTATGGGAGCGGGTTCTGGGGCGGCACGCCTCAGCAGTACGCCGAGATGGCCCAGGTCGCCCGCCGCGCGGCGCTACGGGCCGACCCAACCTGCAGGCTGCTTGCACCCTGCATCTACCCTCTGTCCAATACATGGTTCGAGGCCGCGCGCGAGGCCGGCGCCGTCGAGGCCGCCGACATCTTCTCCTACCACGGCTACGGCTGTCTGACCAAGCTCCCGTACGATGTGGTCAACCGGTGGGCCACCCGTGGGGGGCAGATGCTGCCGCGCTGGAACACGGAGACGGGCGTCACGGCCAGGACGCTGTACCGGCACATGCCGGACAAGCTGGACGACAGCTACACGCGCTGGGTGGGCGGCGTCGATGTGCCCGATGCCGTGGCCCAGTCGGTCAAGCTCTTCACTCTCGCCATCGCCGGCGGGGCACAGAGGTACTTCTACTACTGGACCAACGTCGAGACCGGTATGTGCCCGCGGATGACCTCGATGTCCATCTACGAGTACGACCGCACCCTCCGCCCCCACGGCGTGGCCTACGCCATCGCCGCCTCGATTCTGGACCCCTGCAGTGGCGCCGGGATTCGCGAGCTCGATGGCCTGGTGTGCTGCCTGTTGGAGCGCGAGGACGAGGCGGTGGCGGTCTTGTGGGCCAAGAGCAAGCTCGGGGCACGGGATGTGGAGCTGAAGACACTGCCGGAGGGCTCGCGCTGCCTGGACGTCATGGGCAACGAGCGGGGAGTGGCCCATGGCGGGGAGCTGCGCATCCATGTGGACAAGACCCCACAGTACGTCATGGCTCCCGGCGGCGTGGAGGTGCTGGGACAGGTGCTGACGGAGGCACTGGGGGAGTGAGCAGCGGAGGAACGGCTCGAGGAGATGAATGGCTCACCACGGACGAACGGCTCACCACGGAGACACGGAGAGCACGGAGTTCCACGGAGAACGACTGAACACAGAAACGGCGAGAACGGCGGAGAACCTCTGAGAACGGCCGGACAAGAGGAACGGCTCACCACGGAGACACGGAGAGCACGGAGTTCCACGGAGAACGGCGGAACACAGAGACACAGAGAACGGCCTCACAATAGGGACCGGTCACCAGGGAGGCGTCCGTGTGCGGTGGGATCGTCTGATGAACCGAGATGAGCCTTGCGCTAGTCGCCGCGGCCCTGATTCGCCCTCACCAACGTCACCGGACCGTACATGCCCCCGTCGTTGCTGGAATCGTAGACGCGCACCGCCAGCACCATCTCCCGGTTGGGCTGGACCAGGTCGGCGGGGATCGCGATGGCGAAGGGCTCGTCCCAGCCGTCGTGATGCCCAATCTCGCGACCGTCCAGGTACACCCAGGCCTCGGCGTCCACGCCGGCGAAGTGGAGCGCCGGCTGCGCCGCCGCCTGTTCCGCGCTGAGTGTGAGGGATGTGCGGTACCAGGCGAAGCCGTCGTAGCCCGCGTGGCCCTGATACTCCCAGTGTTTGGTGACCAGCAGCTCCTCCCAATCGCCCGCATCCAGGTCCGGCCGGTACCACCGCTCCGCAACGCCAATGTTGCCCTCGTCCAACCTGAAGCGCCATCTGTCGGGGAGGGTGCCCAGGGCGTCCCCGGGTGCCTGCCGCGGGCGGAGGCTGTCGGCCAATCGCCGAGCCGCCCGCAGGTCGCTTCGCCAATGGTATGAGTCGGGAGCCACCACGCCCTCCCACTTTCCGCGGTCGGCGGCGACCTCCGCCTGCAGACCCTCCACAAGCTCCAGAGCGCGTTGGGCGTCCTCGGCCCGTTGGTCGCGGTCGGTCCCGGAAGCTGCGGCGTAGTAGGCGTCCAGGTACTGGGTGAAGCGCCGGGTGTACTGAACACAGGCGGCGGTCTTCTCTATCCGTTGTCTCACGATGTCCGTGTCCGCCAGAGCCATGGCCCGGTCGCTGAGCTCCTGCATCTGAGCCACGACCTCGGCGGTGAAGATCACGCGCATGTCGATGCCCCCGCCCGAGCAGGTGCACAGGTGCCTGTCGGTCTGGGCCAGAACGCGGCTGCAAAGCTCGTAGTACGCCTTCATCGGTGCCGCCGCCGGACCGTAGAACCGGGTGTAGAAGTCCTCGAGGATGGCATCGACATCGGCATTGACATCCCAAAGCAGCCTGGCGGCCACGTAGTAGTTCAGGTGCGTGTTCCAGATGTTCCCGTACTGGGTGTACAGGCCCTTGGTGCCCCTGCGGTGGAAGTAGGGGATGTCCTGTCTCACCGCGTGCACGAGGTTGCAGGGGAACTGCCGGAAGCCGTCGGTATAGTAATACTCGTAGAAGTAGATGTCGGGGATGAGCCTGTCCCAGTTGTCGAGCAGGTCGCGGTAGCGCCGGTTGCGCGGACAATCGGCCTGCTCGACCGGGTGCATGCTGCAGTATTCCGTATAGTGGCAGACGACCAGCGAGAGGTTGGGCTCGGCCCGGATGGTGTCGTCCAGTGGCGGCTGATTGTACCAGTGGTAGGCTCCGGCCAGAATCGTGGCCTCCGGGTGAGTCTTGGCCAGCTCGCGGGCCACGGCGTTGTAGTAAAGCAGCATCCGGCGGGAGTACTTCTGATCGGCCGGCCGCTCGCCCACGTCGTCCATCGCCACACAGTGCTCGCACTCACAGTAGTTGGTGCCATCGGTGGGCGCCAGACCGATCAGGTCGATGGTCGGGTCGGCGTCCAGAATCTTGCCCATGTTCCGGGCGACCTCCGCCACCACCTCGGGGTCGCTGACGCAGAGCTTGGTGTCCTTCTCGCTGCAGCGCTCACCGTTGACCAGCGCGAAGTACTCCGGGTGCCGCGGGTAATACTCGTCCACCGGCAGGAGCGTGTAGTCGGCGTGGTAGACGCCGGGCCGGATGCTGAACCCCCAGCTTTGCCGCCCATCGCCCCGCACGTTATTGCACCTGTTGCGGTACGCCCATTCCTCGCGTCCCACCCACCGCATGGGGAAGCTGGGCCTTTGCACCTCGTCCAGCTCGGGCACCACGACCGTGGGTAGGCTGGGGGTGACGGTGCCCAGCGGCCCGGGCATGAACCAGCGCATCCCCAGCCTGTGGAGCAGCTCGCAGACGCCGTAGAGGGCGGCGATATCGGCCTCGGCGGTGATGTACACGTCGCCGTCGAGCGTCTTGAGCCGGAAGCCGGAGTCGGCGGCCCGGCGCTTATCCATCGTCAGGCCGGCCCTTGAAGCCTGCTGCGTGTTCCCCACGTAGACGCGGCACCCCGCGGCCTGCCCGTTATCCGGCCGGATAGGTAGCAGTGCCCCGGACATGTCGTAGATCGCGTCCTGCAGCTCCTGGGCCGCCAGCTCCTCCTGCGGCGAGGCGTCGGCGGGGATGACGACGGTGGCGGCCGCCCGGCCCTCCAGGGCCAGCGTCCGCGGTGTCACCGCGGCGAACACCTGGACCCGGGGAGCCGAGATGCTCTCAGGGAGGGCGCGCATCACGGCCATAGCGGCCTCGTTGGTCTCATTGGGAAACTCCCACAGCGCCAGGTGAAACTCGCGCAGTTGGCGGCGCAACTCCAGGTCGACCTCCACCGGGTACTGGGCCACTCGGACCTTGGCCCGGCGAACCTCCAGCGGGGAGAAGGCCACCGCACAGGGGCCGGCGGCCTCCGCGGGCCTTCGCGCCTCATCGTACACGGCGTCGTAAGCCAGGACCCAGTATTCCTCCGGGGCCAGCGTCACGGTGCGGTCGTGCTGCACCTCCCGCCGGGAGGTGGCGATCCAGCGGTCACGCTCCTCGCCGTAGCCGCCGGGGAAGGCGCGGAGTGTGAGGCGCAGGGAGGCGATCTGCCGCCTGGGGGCGACCCTGCCGGTAACGAAGAGCTGCCGGTGGGTCTCGGTGGCCGTGAACTCCAGCGTGGCCACGGCATCCGGCGTGTCCCAGGTGAAGGCGACGGTTCGACCGGAGGCGTGGTCCCGCACCTGGATGGTGGGCTGCCGGGGGCCGGGGGAGACACCGTTGATGAGTAGGTCGATGAACCCACCGCCGTACCAGTTGGCGCCGGTGGGGCCGCTGAGCCCGATCCCCAGCCCGCCCTCGCGGGGCCACACGTCGATGGTTCCCGGGTAGGCCTCGGGGTCCCTAGTCACATTGTAGGCCAGCCGATACTTGACCGGGGAAAGCTCGAAGGCCGGGATGTCCTGCTTGAGCCCCTTGTGCCCCCGGTGCGTGCCGGTCTCGATGACGAAGGTCTCCTGACTGGTGATGTCCCCGGTCGCCGTCGGCTTGCCCAGGGCCTCGGGTGAGACGGAGATGACGTCAGCGGGTTCGGCAGCCGCAACTGGGGCGCAGAGCAGCGGGATCAGTGCGAGCGCGATCGTCGGCATGTGCGACGCCTCCTCGGTCGGTGCGGTCTACTGCTGCGGCACCGTTAGCGCACGGTCATGGCTTCCTCGGCGGTCCGGCTCGCCGGGACCCGCAGCACCAGGACCCCGATGACGGCCCCCAGTGTCCAGCCGGCCAGGATGTCCGACGGGAAATGCGCGGCGGCGATGAATCGCTGCGCGCCCACCGCGACAGGGACGACAAGCAGCCAGCCCCAACCTCTTCGCCGGCCCAGGAGCCCCCACAGGGCGACCACCATGGCCGTATCCACCAGGACATCTCCGGAGGGGAAGGAGTGCCGGGAGCTGCCTCCGATCTGGCCCCCGGGAGGGGCGGCGTACAGCGCCGCCGGGCGGGGCCGCAGCACAACGCGCTTGATGATGAAGCTTGTCAGGGTCGAGAGGGCCAGCGCGGCGAGCAGCACGAGAAACACGCTCGCGGCCACCCGGCGACCCCGTCGCAGAGCGAGTGCGGGGGGAACCAGGAGCAGGAGAACCTGAATCAGGATCAGCGGGCCCAGTGCGCCGCGCAAAGAGGACCATGGCGGCAGGTCGCGGTGCTCCAGTGCCCACCGGGCCGCGGGGCCGTCCAGGAGGACCCAGGCGAGGACGGTGAGCAGAGCGCAGGCGGCGAGGACCGCCGCCCAGAGCAGACCGGGTGCCGGGTTGGTTCCAGTGGTACGCAGGCTCCCGGGTCGTACCCGCCGCAAGAGGCAGCAACTCCTCGGATGAAGATGGCCGTCGGCACTGCAGACCCCTTCTCCCGTCGCGGCGTGCGGACCTGCTCGCAGTGCGTGCCACGGCCTGGAGACGGCGATCTGGAGGCCAAGGCACGGCCGTGGGGGGCCGAGCCCATCCATGTAGGCGAAGTCCGGCGCTCCGGCGGCGTCGGCGGCCCTCCGTGGAGGGACCGCCGGGCGGCCTGCGTCCCCGGGCGCTGCTTGACCCACCCGGGGGCACCCTGTAGACTCCCTCCATGGCCGGCGCATACCGGCCGGGGGGCCGCCGACATGAGACGCCTCGTTCCCATCCTGATGCTGCTGTGCTTCGTGGCGGTCGCGGTGATCTGGCTGTGGCAGACCATCTCGGGTACTCGCGCCCAGGGGGAAGGCAAGGCGCCTGCGGCGGCCGTCGGGGAGGGCTCGTCGGCCGCGCGGGGGGCGGTCCGTCGCCCCGCTGCGGCCGGGGCCTTCTACCCGGCCTCCAGAGAGCAACTGTCCGCCGAGATCGCGGGGTACCTGGCGGCCGTGCCCGCCGCCACGGGGCAAGGGCGCATCGTTGGGGCCATCGTGCCCCACGCCGGGTACGTCTACTCCGGTCCCGTCGCCGCCCACGCCTACGCCGCCCTGAAGGGCTCCCACTTCGACACCGTCGTGGTCCTCGGCCCCAGCCACCGCTTTCGTTTCGCCGGCGGCTGTCTCCCCGCGGCCTCCGGCTGGGCTACACCCCTGGGCCCCGTACGCGTCGACACCGACTTGCGCGACTCTCTTATTGCCGGTAACGACACCTTCTTCGTCGATGACGGACCCCACGCCGAGGAGCACTCCATCGAGGTACAGCTTCCTTTCCTGCGGACGGTGCTGGAGGACTTTCGTCTGCTGCCCGTGCTCGTGGGCAGCGACGGGGAGGCGAACCTGCAGCTCATCTCTTCGGGCCTGGTGGCCGCGCTGCAGGACAGAAAGGCCCTGCTGGTAGCCAGCACGGACCTGTCGCACTATCCCGCCTACGAGGCGGCACGCACCGCGGACGCGGAGACGCTGGAGATCATCGGGCAATGGGACATGGCCGGGCTGATCTCCCGCGAACGGAAGGTGGCGAGCCTGGGCGTGGCGGAGCTGCACTGCGCGCTGTGCGGCCTTGGGCCCGTGGTGGTCACGATGGATGCCGCGCGTCGTCTGGGCGCCAACACCGTGAGTGTGCTCAAGGTCGCCAATTCGGGAGACGCTCCGGGCGGCGACAAGAGCCGCTGCGTGGGGTACGGGGCCGTTGTACTCCGGGAGGTCCAGGGGGCCACCGGCCCGAAGGCGGGGTTGCTGGACCCACAAGCCTCAGGACAAGGAGATGCCGGACGTATGCACACCTCCGAAGGTGAACTGACCGTAGAGCAGCAGCAGTATCTGCTGGACTTGGCGCGCCAGGCCGTGAACGGCTGGGTCGGCGAGAAGCGTCTGGTGAAGCCCACGCGCCGCGAAGGCGTCCTTAGCCAGGATCGCGCGGTGTTTGTGACCCTCCGCGAGGAGGGACAACTGCGGGGCTGCATCGGCTCACTGGAGCCTCACGAGGCACTGGTGGACGCGGTGGTCAGCCGCGCCATCGCCGCGGCCACCCAGGACCCGCGGTTTGCTCCTGTGACCAAGCGGGAGCTGGGACTGCTGGAGTTCCATGTGAGCGTCTTGTCGCCGGTCCGGCCGATCAAGGATGCGTCGGAGATCGAGATCGGCAAGCACGGGATCATCGTCAGCCAGGGCTATCAGAGCGGGGTGTTCCTGCCCGAGGTCGCCACCGAGCAGGGCTGGGACCGGGAGACCACGCTGGACTACCTGTGCGAGCACAAGGCCGGGCTGCCTCGGGACGCCTGGCGCCGTGGGGCGGAGTTGTCGGTCTTCGAGACCCAGAACTTCGGCGACGGTGACGGAGAGTAGGCTTCGGGGCACCTCGCGTCTGGAGCGCTCCGCGGTAGCGTTGCACGGCCCTTGGGGCCTGACAGTGACGGCCAACGGCCAGCGGCACTGATGACGCCTCACCCCCGTCCCCTCTCCTTCACGATACGGCTGTTCAGGAGAGGGGTGAACGGCGACGGCCAACGGCCAACGGCCAACGGCCAACGGCCAACGGCCAACGGCCAACGGC
>CAZXDD010000121.1:0-15471 GCA_964639415.1 uncultured Armatimonadia bacterium | reverse complement strand
GGAAAGATCTGCCGAACGCTGTGGCCCTTAACTCGACCCTCTTCAACGCCGCGCCGCAGGGCGCGCCGGCGCCGGCCGGGGGGGCCTACCCGGCCGGCGGGTACCAGGGCGGTGGCTATCAGGGAAATGCGGGTGCCGCCGAGGCCCCGCCTGTGGCGGATTTCGAGGAAGACCCCTTTGGCGATCAGTAGACAAGAACACACCGGAAACGAGCGCGGCCACACCACGAGGGCGCCGAAGCTGGTAGGCATCAGGGAGTGCGCAGGTGGAGCAAGCAGGTAGTTACGGTATTGGCATTGACCTGGGCGGGACGACATTCACAGTCGGTGTCTTCACCCAGTCGGGCGAGGCCCTGTGCCATGCTTCCCAGGACACCCCGAGCACGGGGGACCCGGAGCTGATCGCCCGGGCGCTGGCGGAGGCGGCCCGGGAGCAGATGGCTGCGGTGGAGGCGCCGCTGGACGAGGTGGTCGGAGTCGCCATCGGCTTTCCCGGCCCTGTGGACCCGGACACCGGTGTGGTGAAGCATGCGCCCAACATCCACTGCCTGGCGGGCTATGCCCTGACCGCGGCGGTCTCCAGGTATCTGGACGGGGCAGAGGTCTCGCTACAAAACGACGCCTACTGCGCCACTTTGGCCGAGTTGCGCTGGGGTGCGGGGCGAAACGTGGCAAACATGCTGATGCTTACCCTCGGCACCGGGATCGGCGGCGGGGTGGCGTTGTGTAACGAGGTGGTCCGGGGGCCGCGGCAGATCCTCGGCGAAGTCGGCCACATCATCATCGACCCCAATGGACGCAAGTGCGGCTGCGGCTGTTTCGGCTGCCTCGAGGCCGTGGCGGCCAAGCAGGCCATCATCGACCTGGCGGCCTCCGAGATCCAGAGCGGCAGGCCGACGCTCCTGACCGAGCTGGTTGCCGGCGACCAGGAGGCGCTCACTCCCGAGGTGGTCGCACGGGCCGCCGAGGAGGGCGACGCGGCGGCCGTCTCCGTCTACGAGCGCATCGGCTTCCACATCGGCGTGGCCCTGTGCAATTGCATCGTTCTCACCGACCCGGACCTGATCGTCCTGGGCGGGGGGATCGCGGCCGCCGGTGATGTGCTCTTTGGCCCCATCCGCCGCACCGTCGCTGCACGCAGTTTGATCAGCGGCTTTGATGTGAGCAAGATCGTCCCGGCGCGGTTCGGGAATCTCGCCGGAATCTACGGCGCAGGAGCGTTGGCGTGGGAGCAGGCCCACAGGGCCGCCGGATTTGGCGTTCGTGACTGCTCGCCGACCACGTCATCCCACTGAACGAGCGGCCCCGCGGCCCGGAAGGCCGGTGTCTTTCGGGCGCGTGGCCTTCCAGGCAGTTAGGTTGTTCAGCGGCCAACAAGGAGCGCGCCGGGGCGCGGCTCCTCGGCCGCCGGACGGAACCGACCTTCCGAGGGCCACACAATCCGTGGCGGAGGCGGCCGCCGCACGGTACGCGCCTGCCAGCCCGAGCGTTCCTCGGGCTTTCTGCGTTGCTTTAGAGTCATGGCATCGACACCCACATTCCCCCAGGGGCTGCAGGCCTGTTTGGACCGGGCGGCGGAGTTCGGCGATCTCTCCACGAGGTTGCGGACGCCGGCCGGGGCCGTCTGCGTGGAGGGCGTCAGTGGTGCCGGCAAGGCCCTCCTGTGCGCGGGCATACTGGCCGACCCCTCGCAGACCGCGCTGGTCGCCACGTACAACGAGGAGCGGGCCACGGCTCTTTGCGAGGATCTGCGGGCCTTCCTGGGCGAGACAGGAGCGCCCGCGGGCGCCCGGAGAGTCCTGCGGTACCCCTCGGTGGCGTCGGCCCTGTACGACGGCGTCGAGCCGGAGCGAGAGGCGATCCGCGACCGGCTCAATGTGCTGGACCGCCTCTGCGCCGGGGTTCCCACTATCGTCATCGCCAACGTCAGCGCCCTCCTGCACCTGACCACTCCCAGGCAGGTGCTGGCCCAGGCCCGTCGGGAGGTCCGTACGGGCAGCTCGGTGGACCGCGATGACATCGTGGATGCGCTGCTCAAGCTGGGATACGAGCGGGTGGAGTTGGTGGACGACACGGGTCAGTTCTCGGTGCGCGGCGGCATCCTCGACGTGTCCCCTCCCACCAGCCCGCTGCCGGTGCGCATCGAGTTCTTCGGCGACGAGATCGACACGATCCGGCACTTCGATCCCCTTACCCAGCGCTCGACGGAGCACATCGAGCGCGTGGGGCTCGGCCCGGCGGGGGAGCTCCTGCTCACCCGGGAGGCCGTGGCGCGGGCACTGCCCGGAATCCGGACCGCCTTCCGTCGCGAGCTGGATCACCTCAACGAGCAGGGCAAGCAGCGCGAGGCCACGAGGCTCAAGGAGCGGATGGACCAGGACCTCGAGCAGCTCGTGCAACTGAAGCCCTCCGCCGGCCTGGTCCACTATCTGCCCTTCATCTACTCCGCGCCCGACAGCCTCTGCGACTACCTGCCTCCCGAGGCCCACGTGATCGTGGACGAGCCCGTCAGGCTGCAGTCGCACGCCGACCAGTTCGAGACCGACGTGCAGAAGGCCTATCGCCAGGGGCTGAAGCTCGGCAGCCATCTGCGGCTGCCGGACACGGCCTGCATGCCCTTCGCCAAGTTCGTGGCCAAGTACCTCGTGGCCCCGGGGCGTGAGCACCCCACCGTCTACCTGACAACCCTGCAGCGCGAGGTGCCGTGGGCGCCGGGGGCGGAGGTGATGGTGTTCCGAACGCCACCGGTGGAGAGCTTCGGCGGGAAGCTGGAGCTGCTGGTGGCCGGGCTGGATGAGTGGCAGCACGAGGGCCGCCGGGTGCTGGTGTGCTCCAACGACGCGGCGCAGACGGCCGAGGTGCTCCGGCAGCGCGGGCTCTCCGACGTGACGCACACCGAGACACTGGACCGGCTCGCGGAGGGCCATGTGACGGTGGCGCAGATGGAGATCACCGGCGGGTTCAACTTCCCTTCCGGCGAGCTGGTAGTGCTCACGGGCCGCGAGATCTACGGTTGGCGCAAGCTGCGGCGCCCCGAGGAGCCCACCTACCGGCCGGGGTTCTCGCTGCTTACCCTGCGCGAGCTGCACGAGGGCGACCACGTGGTGCACATCAACCACGGCATCGCCGTGTACAAGGGGCTATCGAAGCAGACCGTGGGGGGCATCGAGCGAGACTACCTTGTACTGGAGTACGCCGAGCAGGACAAACTCTACGTGCCGGTCACCCAGCTCGACCGGGTGCAGAAGTACATCGGGTCGGAGGGCGGCGGTCCGGCGGTGACGGCGCTCAAGAGTGGGCGCTGGGAACAGAGCAAGAAGCGGGCCCGCAAATCTACGCAGCTTCTGGCCAGGGAGCTGATGAAGCTGTATGCCGCGCGGGAGTCCTCCCTGGGTACCGCCCTGTCCACGGATTCCCCGTGGCTACGAGAGCTGGAGAACTCCTTCCGCTTCGAGGAGACGCCCGACCAGTACCAGGCGATCCTGGATGTGTACGAGGATCTCCGCAAGCCGGTGCCCACCGACCGCCTGATCTGTGGTGACGTGGGGTACGGCAAGACGGAGGTGGCCATCCGTGCCGCCTTCGCCGCGGTGCTCAACGGCAAGCAGGTGGCCGTCCTGGTGCCCACCACGGTGCTGGCCCAGCAGCACTTCAACACCTTCCGCGAGCGGCTGTCGCGCTATCCCGTGGAGATCGCGATGCTCAGCCGCTTCAGGGACAAGTCCGAGCAGCTCAAGTCCATCGCCGGGATCAAGGAGGGCCAGGTCGATATCGTCATCGGCACCCACCGCCTGCTCATGGCGGACATCGATTTCCGCGACCTGGGCCTGTTGGTGGTCGATGAAGAGCAGCGGTTTGGGGTAAAACAAAAGGAGCGCCTCAAAAAGCTGCGAGAGAACGTGGATGTCATCACCCTGACGGCCACACCCATCCCGCGAACCTTGAACATGGCGCTCTCGGGCATCCGGGAGGTATCGCTCATCAACGATCCTCCTCAGGGACGGCTGGCGGTGCGGACGTATGTGCGCGAGCGCGATGACAGTCTGATCGCCGAAGCGGTCAGGCGCGAGCTGGACCGGGGCGGGCAGGTGTACTTCGTGCACAATCGGGTCAAGTCCATCGGGCACGTGGCCGCCGGAGTGCAGCGGCTGGTGCCGGAGGCCCGCGTGGCCGTGGCCCACGGGCAGCTCGAGGAGGAAGACCTCGAGCAGATCATGCTGGCGTTCTATGCCGAGGAGTTCGACGTGCTGGTCTGCACCACGATCATCGAGAACGGCCTGGACGTGCCCAACGCCAACACCATCATCATCGATGACGCCGACCGCCTCGGACTGGCCCAACTGTACCAGCTCCGGGGGCGCGTGGGGCGGGCCACCCGCCAGGCCTATGCGTACCTGATGTACCGCTACCCCGAACGCATGAGTCAGGAGGCCGAGGAGCGTCTCAACGCCATCGAGGAGTTCAGCCAGCTCGGCAGCGGCTACAAGATCGCGCTCCGCGACCTGGAGATCCGCGGTGCCGGCGACATCCTGGGGGCTCAGCAGAGTGGGCACATGGACGCCGTGGGGCTTGACCTGTACTGCCGGATGCTGGCCGATGCCGTGAAGACCCTGCGGGGCGAGAAGGTGCGCGAGGCCGAGGACATGCCCTCCGTCGACCTGCCGATCGAGGCGGTCATCCCCGCCGGCTATGTGCCCGGCGAGAACCAGCGCATCGAGCTTTACAGGCACCTGGCCGCCGTGGAGACCGCTCAGGAGCTGGAGGGCCTCCGGGCCGAGACCATCGACCGTCACGGTGAGATGCCGACGCCGGTGGAGAATCTGGTGAAGCTGGTGCGCATCCGCCTCGCCGCCATGGCCGCGGGCGTCGCGGACATCTCAGCCCAGGCCGGGCGTATCAACGTCCGTCTCCTGGAGGAGGCTCGACTGAGCCCCAGGGAGTTGCGCGTCCTGGAGGGGCTCTACAAGCCCACGCTGCGCCAGGCCAGGCAGGGAGCGCGTCCCACACTGCTCAGGCCCTCCTTCGCACCCATCCAGATATCCTTCGGCTACGATCGCCAGGACGCGGAGGCGACGGTCAAGGCGGTGCTGGACCTGCTGGCCACCCTGCAGGAACGCGCGGCCCAGCAAAACGGCAGGGGTCGCAAGACCCCGGCTCAGATGGTCCCCTCGGGCTGATGGCCAGGTTGTGCGGCAACGCACCCTAGCTGCATCTCGCCGAAGCCGCGGGCGGGATGGTCGATCCGGCTGGGCGGAACTGTCTCCCCTGGCCCGTCTCCGATCTTCGGCGGAGTAAGGGGCCAAGGGTGAGGAGCCGTTGGCCGTGCTCCCTCCGCCTGCGGGGAGGGCCGGGGTGCGGTCCCGGCCGTTGCGGGCCGCCGGCGCTACGGCACCGCCTCGATCCCGCCGCGGGCCGGGGGAGGTACGACCCAGAGCCTCGCCACAAAGCTGTGCGGGGGATGAGGCGACGTCAGTCGGCGCCCGCCCGCAACCCGCACAATCTGAGTGGAGAGCCCGACCCACGGGGTGGCGAACGGCGGGATTGCGGCCCCGGGGCTTGCTTCAAACGTCAAGCAGTGCGCCCATGTAGGCACTAGTGGCATCCCAGACGGGCGGACAGGTATATGGCAGAATGTACCAAGCGAGAGCAGCAGGAGGCCAGGGCGGTCGGTGTCACCTTTCGCAGGGGCGGCAAGGTGTACTCCTTCGCTCCCAACGGGGTACGTGTCACTCCGGGTGACCGCGTGCTGGCCCGTACAGAACGTGGGGTGGATATCGGCGAGGTTGTCGTGGTCAAGCGGCATCTGGACAAGGACGAGAGGGGCAAGCCGCTCAAGCCCCTGGTCCGACGAGCCACCAAGGACGATGTACGGCGCGAGGAGCGCCTGCGCGAGCGCGAACGCGAGGCCGAGGCGCTGTGCAACAAGAAGATCGCCGAGCACAGCCTACCGATGAAGCTGATCGATGCCGACTACACCTTCGATGGGCAGCGGCTGGTGTTCTTCTTTAGCGCCGAGGGGCGGGTGGACTTTCGCGCCCTGGTGCGAGACCTCGCGGAGACCTTCCACTGTCGCATCGAGCTGAGGCAGATCGGTGTTCGTGACGAGGCGAAGATGATCGGCGGTCTGGGCCCCTGCGGGCGGCCGCTGTGCTGCGCCCAGTGGCTACGCACCTTCGACCCCGTCGGGATCAAGGTGGCCAAGGACCAGGGGATGCCGCTGAACCCGGCCAAGATCAGCGGCATCTGCGACCGCCTCATGTGCTGCCTGCGCTTCGAGCACGAGGTGTACAAGGAGCTGGCCGCGCGGCTGCCGCAAAACGGCGATGAGGTTCGGGCGCAGGGGAAGGTGGGCGTGGTCAAGGCCGTCGCCCTGCTGCGCGAGATGGTCACCGTACAGTTCCATGACAGCGACGGCATCCAGTCGGTGGAGGTGCCGGCGGCGGATCTGCGCAAGATGCGCGGGCACTGGCTGCTGGTCTCCGAACAGCCTCCGGCCGAGCCGACGGCGCCGGTTGCCCAGACCAGGATACCCGAGAGCCGATCGCCGGAGAGATCATCGCCCTCCCGGCGCTCCACGAGCCTGGAGGAGTCCGTGCCCGAGGCCACCATGCGCGAGCCCAGGCGCGGACGTCGCTCCAGACCGACGGAGCCGGAGACCCCCATGCCCGCAGCCGAGCCCACGGCCCCGGACAAGCCCCGGGAGGCGGACAGGCCCGCCGAGACCCGGGAGGCGGAGGAGCGTGCGTCGGCCCCCGCAGAGGGCGCGACGGGGGAGAAGAAACGCAGGCGCGGCAGGCGCAAGAAACGCCCTGCGGCGGCGGGCCAGGAGGCGGGAGCGCCTTCGGCCGTCGGGGCCGACGGTCCCGGGCCCGGGCCCGGGGGCCCCACGACGGACGGGGGACAGCAATCCACGCCGCGCTCGCGGCGCCGCCCGCCCTCCGGGCGCACCGCTCCCGAAGCCCGCACGCCCGGGCCCGCGGCTCCCGAAGGGTCCCGTCCCGCCAACAGGCCCTCGCGTGGCGACAAGGAGTTGTCCGGCGCCGGCGAGCGGTCGGGAGACGAGCAGAGGCGTTCCTCCGCGCGGCGCTGGCGCAGGCGCAAGCCGTCCACGCCCGGCGGCGAGAAGCCCGGTGGGGCCGGGGGAAAGAGCGACGGAGGTTCAGACTGATGCCCCTGTACGAGTATGAGTGCAAGTCCTGCAATGCAGTGTTTGAGCTGTTGCGCTCCCGTGGCGACCGCGACGCCGAAGCCAAATGCCCCTCCTGCGGCAGCGCCCGGTGCCGCAGGATGATGTCGGTGTGTGCCGGCCGTGTCAGCGACGGCTCCGGTGCCGGTAGTTCCGTGGCCGGCAGCGGCGGCTGTGGCTCCTGCACCGCCACCAGTTGCGCCGGCTGCCGCCGCTAGCTCTGGACGCCCGGGTCGGCGCCGCCTATCCGCCCCGCGCGGACGCCGGAAGCCCTGCGCCTGTGGGCGCGGACGGCCTCAGGGGTCCGGCGGCCGGTGGTGTCGTTGTCGCCGTGTGCCCGACAGTCGCGGCGGTGTCGCCGGCGGATGCCCCGGAGCCGCCGGCTGGCCCCTCCGCGGCTTGCTCGTCACTATCGCGCCGCAGCCGGTGGCGCTTCGCATGCTCTCACAGTATAGGGGACCCACGATGCCTTCAGACCCGCGCGAGGACAAGACCTTCTACATCACCACTCCGATCTACTATGTCACCGCCAAGCCGCATATCGGCACCGGCTACACCACGATCATGGCCGACACGCTGGCTCGGTACCAGGGCCTGAGGGGCCGCAGGGTCCTGTTCGCCACCGGTGTGGACGAGCATGCCCAGAAGAACGTGCGGGCCGCCGAGGAGGCGGGGCGGCCGATCATGGAGTTCCTCGACGGCTTCGCGGCCGAGTACTCCACGGCGTGGCGCTCCCTGCACATCGAGCACGATCGCTTCATCCGCACCACGGAGCCCGCCCACCGGCGCGCCGTGGCCCATGTGTTTGACAGGCTCCTGCAGACCGGGGACATCTATCGCTCCGAGTACCAGGGCTGGTACTGCCTGCCCGACGAGACCTACCTGCGCGAGAGCGATCTGGTGGACGGGAACTGCCCCGACTGCGGCCGCCCGGTGCAGGAGGTCTCCCAGCCCGCGTACTTCTTCCGCAGCTCCCATTACGCCGAGGCCGTGTTGGAGCACATCCGCAAGAACCCGGAGTTCATCCAGCCCGAGGGACGGCGCAATGAGGTGGTGGCCTTTATCGAGAGCGGGCTAAGGGACATGTGCATCAGCCGCGCCGGCGGCGGGTTCGGTGTCTCGGTTCCGGGGGATGAGGACCAGGTCGTCTATGTCTGGTTCGATGCGCTCATCAACTACCTCACCGTCGCCGGCTATCCGGAGCTGGATGATGAGTTGTGGCCTCCGGATGCCCAGCTCATGGGCAAGGACATCCTCCCCCGGTTCCACGCCACCCTGTGGCCCGCGATGCTCATGGCCCTGGGCCTTTCGTTGCCGCGCAGGCTGCTGGCCCACGGGTGGTGGGTCTCGGACAAGGGCGACAAGATCAGCAAATCGCGGGGCAACGTGGTGTACCTGCGCGAGGAGGCAAGCAGGCTGGCGGAGGTGTCGGGCTGCTCGCAGGAGGTGGCCGTGGATGCGGTGCGTTACTTCCTGTTGCGCGAGGTGCAGTTCGGACTGGACGGGAGCTTCTCAACCCATGCTCTGCTGGGGCGGTTCAACGCCGATCTGGCCAACGACCTGGGCAATATCCTGAACCGCTCCTTGCCCCTGGTGCAGCGGTATCTGGACGGTGTCGTTCCCGAGCCCGGCGAGGGCGCCGGCGCCTTCTCGGAGTCGGTGGCCGACGTGCGCGGACGCGTGGAGGCGGCGCTGGAGAGGGCCGACTTTCGCGGCGCTCTGGAGACGGTGTGGGAGCTGCTGGCGGCGGGGAACAAGTTCATCGATGAGAAGGAACCGTGGACACTGCACAAGCAGGGGAGGCAGGCGGAGTTGGGCGCGGTGTTGTACGACACTCTCGACTTGATTCGCATCGTGGCGACGATGCTGTCGCCGGTGATGCCCGCGGCTTCCGAACAGGTCTGGCGGCAGTTGGGGCTGGCGGGGCGGGAGGACCTGCTGACCTGGGACAACTGTCGCGCAGGGCTGCTGCCGCCGGGGACGATGACGGCCAAGGGCGAGCCCATCTTCCCCCGCGTGGACTTGTCGGCTCTCGAGGCGAAGGCGGAGGCCAAAGCGGCCCCGAGCGCGAAGGAGACACCCAAGGAGGGCCCGAAAGTGGCTACCGTGTCCTACGAGCAGTTCTCGCAGCTCGATCTGCGAGTAGGCAAGATCATCGATGTGGAGAGCGTCCCGGAGGCGGACCGGCTGTACAAGCTCACGGTGGATGTCGGCGAGGAGGAGCCACGGACGCTGGTGGCCGGGCTGGCCGAGGCCTTTGGCGCCAGGGAGCTACTGGACGCCAGCGTGGTGGTTGTGGCCAATCTGGAGCCGGCGAAGATCAGAGGGGTCCAGTCCAATGGGATGGTTCTGGCGGCGGGTGACAAGGTCCCGCTGGCGCTGGTGACTTTCGACCGCGACGTCGAGCCCGGTACCAAAGTGCGCTGAGCCCGCGTCCGCCGGCGCCGTCGGCGGCGCGGACCGCTCGATGCCGTTGGGTACAACCAGGAGGTGAGCCAGTGCGCCGCATTGCAAACGTCCCCTGGGGGGTCTCCGTGGCCTCCCTGGTGCTCGTCGTCGGTGCCGTCTCGGTGCTTGTGTACCTCACAGGCACCAACGGCATCGCCGTGCACTTCTACTACATCCCCATCATATATGCCGCCTTCGCCTTCGGCGACTACGGCGGCATTGCCTGCGCCGTGCTCTGTGCCGCCTTCTGTGGGCCCTGGATGCCCGCGGAGTACAGTAACGGCGACCCGGTGCCCCAGGGCCACTGGGACTATCTCCTGCGCCTACTGATCTTCTACATCATCGCCTTTGTCGCTTCCCGCGCCTCCAGCACCCTCAAGCGCAGGATCAACGAGACGAGGCGGCTGTACGAGGTGGCGCGCAGCATCACCTCCACTCTGCGGCTGCGCGGCGTGCTGGACCTCATCGCCGAGAACGCCGTGGCGGTGACGGAGGCCAAGGCCTGCGCCATCAGGCTCCTGAACAGGAACACCGGAGAGCTGGACCTCACCAGCTACAGCGGACTGAGCGAGGAGTACGCCGCCAAGGGACCCGTGTCCGTTGCCCACAGTCCCATGGATCAGGAGGTGCTGGCCAACAACGTGCTGCAGATCGCGGACGTCCGGCGGGATCAGCGGTTCCAGTATCCCAAGGAGGCGGAACGCGAGGGGATCGTGTCGGTGTTGTCTGTGGCCCTTGTCATCAAGGACCAGCCGCGTGGCGTGATTCGAGTCTACTGCGGCAGACCGCGCCGCTTCGATGCGCACCAGATCCGGTTGCTGCAGGCCTTCGCGCGGCAGGCGGCCATCGCCATCGAGAACGCCGAGCTTTATGAGGATATCCGGCGCAACTACTTCGAGACCGTGCGGGCCCTGACCATCGCCATCGAGGCCAAGGACTCCGCCACGTACAGCCACTCGGAACGTGTGACTGAGCTGGCCGTGCGACTCGCCCGCGAGCTGGGGGTCTCGGATGATGACCTCGAGATCCTGCGCTTCGGCGCGATGCTGCACGACATCGGTAAGATCGGCGTGGCCGAGAGTGCCTTCGATCCCTCCGGTGAGGGGCCCGAGTCCGAAGTGTTCTACCGCATGCACCCTCTGATCGGGCGCAGCATTCTCCAGCCCGTGGGTTTCCTGCAGGACGCTCTGCCCGTGGTCATCGCCCACCATGAGAACTGGGACGGCGGTGGGTTCCCCCAGGGGCTGGCGGGTGAGGAGATTCCGCTCCTGGCGCGGATCGTGGCCGTGGCAGACGCCTACGAGCGTCTCATCAACCCGGATTCGTTCACCCGTGCGGGCCTCACCCGCGCCTCTGCTCTGGAGATCCTGCAGGCCGAGGCCGGCCGCAGGTTCGATCCGGGTATCATCCGTGCCTTCCATCGCCTGCTCTTGCCCTCGGCCGAGGAGGAGCTCAACATAGGCGGCGATCCGCTGGACGAGGACGGGTCCGCGGCAGAGGCCGCGGCGGATCAGGCCGGCCACGAGCCCGGCGCCGACGAGGACCCGGTGCCGGACGATGGTGAGGCAACGGAGCATGTCGCGGTGGAGGACGGGAGAGAGGCGGTGGAGCCGGAGGAGACGACAGATGAGGAAGTGGCAACGGATTCGCGCCAGGAGTAGACCCGACCGAGACTGCAGGTGATCGCATGTTCGCACGACTGTCTCTCAGCAGCGGCCCCCACGGGCTCCGGCGGAACCGGTCACATCCTCCATTCATCGCCGCCGCCCTGCTCGGGGCGCTCAGCGCGGCCTCGGCGGCAACTGTACAGGACGCCAGGGCCCTGGAGGGCGAGCTGTGGTACACGGTGTCCATCATGGGACAGCGCGTGGGCTATGCCTACACGAAGGTCACCGTTGACGAGGAGACCCCCGACGGCCCCGTTCTGCGGGTCGAGGACGCCATGCAGGCGCAGGTTCAACTGCAGCAGGGCACCGGTGCCCTGCCCCTGGAGAGTCAGGCGGTCTCCACCTTCGACTCCAACCTCCACCTGCTGCGGACGGAGCTTTCCAGCAACCAGTTCGGACGCTCTCGCACCGTGCGCGCTCGGGTGCTGCCCGGTGCCATCGAGGTGGATGTGAGCGCCGGCGGCAGCGACACCCGCAAGTCCTTGCCCCTCACGGAGATGTTCGGCTCGGATATGGACATGGCCGTTGCCATCGCCCGCGGTGAAGCGCGGGTGGGCGACACCATGAAGTTCGACGCCTTCGACCCCGAGCTCGTGGCCCTGGACTCCCACACCGTCACCATCACCGGCACCACGGCTCTGGAGGACGGCACCGAGGCCTTCGTCGTCAGTACCCGCAGGCAGCGGCTCCCCATCGAGATCATCACGGTCATCGCCCCCGACGGCACGCCGGTCTCCATCAGCACGCCCGCGGTGCTGGACATGAAGCTGCAGCGGGCCACACAGGAGGAAGCTCTGGCCGCCGCGGCGCCCCTGATGCTCTCCGCCGAGATTCCGGCCAACCGCGAGATCCCCGACCCCCGCCGGCTCCAGAGCCTGCGGGCCCGTATCACCGCGGGGCCCCAGGAAGCGGCGGAGCTGATCCCCTCCTCCCCGCGGCAGTCGGTACAGGCCGACGGTGAGGCGGCTATCGTGAGCGTAACTCGGGGCGTCGCCGCGCCCGAGGGCGCGAAGTTCCCGGTCACCGATCCCGATCTTGCCATCTACACGAAGACCTCGGACATCGCTCAGACCGACCACCCCACCATCGTCGCCAGGGCCCGGGAGATCGTCGGTGATGAGACCGATGCTCAGAAGGCGGCGGGCAGGATCGTGCGCTGGGTCTACGAGCGTGTGACAAAGGTCAAGAGCGAGCCGCGACCGGTGTCGGCGCTGGAGATCCTTCAGGAGCTCAGCGGCGACTGCACCGAGCACGCGATCCTCGCCGGGGCCCTGTGCGGGGCCGTGGGTATACCGGCCAGGATGGTGGTTGGGGTGGCCTACGCCCACAATTCCTTCTACTACCACGCCTGGAACGAGATCCACGCGGGGCAGTGGGTGGAGATGGACCCGGCCTGGGGCGAGCTGGAGGTGGACGCCGGCCATATTCGCCTGGCCGACGGCAGCCTGGACCTCGAGGCAATCTCCAAGATCGGTCTCGCCGCCGCGCGCTCTCTGGACCTGCTGCAGGTGGAGATCCTGGACCACACGCTGACCGGGGACACTCAGGTCCCTGCGGCACAGGAGGAAGACCGGTGAAGGCCTGCTTCTCCACTCTCGGCTGCCCGGATTGGACCACTCGGCAGATTCTGGCCGCCCTCCGCGGCATCGGCTTCGCGGGCCTCGAGGTTCGCGGCCTCGAGGGCGAGATGAATGTGCCCGCAAGCCCTCACCTGCAGCCCGGTTCGGACTTCCTGCGAGGTCTTGCCGACAGCGGCTGTCGGGTGGCAGTCCTGGGCAGTTCGGCCTCCTTCTCCCGGCCCGACGAGGCGCTGGAGGAATGCCGGGCGTACGTCCTGGCGGCCGCGGCCATCGGCTGTCCCATCGTCCGTGTGTTCGGAGGCAATCTGCCCGAGGGCCGCGACCGGCGGGAGACACTGGCGCTCATCGGCCCCGCCCTTCGCCGGGCCTCTAGCTTCGCCTCGGACCACGGCGTGACCATCGGCCTGGAGACCCATGACGCGTGGTGCCGGGGAGATGAGGTGGCTATGGTCCTGGAGGCCGTAGACCACCCGGCTCTCGGGGTCATCTGGGACTTCCACCACTCGTACCGCCACGGCGAGACACCGGCCGCCTCCCTCGCCGCCATCGGCCCCGGCATCCTCCACGTCCACCTCAAGGACGGCTTCCAGCGCGAGGGCACTGTGAGCTACACGCTCCTGGGCGAGGGCGATCTGCCACTGATGGGCTTTCTCCAGGGCCTGAAGGACATCGGCTATGTCGGCATGCTGTCGCTGGAGTGGGAGAAGAAGTGGCACCCACAGCTCGCCGAGCCTGAGCTGGCCTTCCCGCTGTACAAGGTCGAGCTGGATCGGTTGCTGGCACGACTTGTCTGACCCTCCCAGTGTCTGACTCACTGGGTGCCGGAGCGAGGCGGGGCGCCGACCCTCAGCGCCGCGAGTAGACCGGTCCTGCTTCCCCCGCCGATAGGCCGCAGATCCACGACTCCCGGAAGAGGTCGCCCCATGCACAAGACCATCCACACCGCTTTGCTGCCGCTCATTGTGGCCGGCGTCGCCTGCGCACAGGGGCCACAGGCCCCCGCCCCCGACGGGGAAGAGGACATCCTCCAGCGCGGAGTGCCCATCGCGGGCATCGTGCTGTGGCCGGGGCAGGACCTGACAACCACCTACGTCAAGGTCTACTCCGATCCCACCTGGCGGCAACTAGTCGCCGAGTACCCCACGGGGGGCTCGGGCGGCAGCATCGGTCTCGTCCTGGACCCGGGCACGTACTACATCATGGTGCTCTCCGATCAGGATGATAACAAGCGGCTGAGCCCCGGCGATGGCCTGGGTTTCTACGGGGTCAGCAATCCCCGTAATCGGCCGCAGGCGCTGATCGTCGATGAGAAGGCCTCCGGGCTATACCTCACCATCCCCATCGTGGCCGAGATGGATGCGGAGATGAAGCTCATCCCAACCCAGGTGCCGGTGGCCGCGACAGACCCGGGCGCAAATGATGTGACACTCAGCGGCTCAGTCGGCTCAGCGGAGCCTGCGCAGGGGCCCCGCTTCGCCCTCCTGCTCCCGGCCGCCCCTCTGCGCCAGCCGCGGGTCGCCGCAGTGGACGCCGAGGGCAGGTTCACCCTCGTGGCTTCCAGCAATGTGTACCAGTTCATCGTCATCGAGGCCCGAGGCGATACTCCCGCCATCGGCGAGGGCAATCTCGCCGGCCTGTACGGCTACCACGCGGCCATGGGGCCTTCACTCCCGCTGATGGAGCTTCACAGCGAGCAGACTCTGCAGGACATGCAGGTTCTCCTGAGCTGGTCTGTGGACGAGGCGGGGCGCCTCGTCGGCGCCACCGACGGCTCGGAAGGCCCCCGTCTGGCCGTAGGGATGCTCCCGGCCATCATCACCGGTCGGGTCACACGCCACGGCGCCCCGATGGGCGGCGCCCTACTGAAGGCCTACGCCGACAGTGGCCTGCGCACCCAGTGCAACGCCGCCGTGGCCGACGTCGATGGGCGGTTCTGCATGGCTCTGGTCGCCGGATCGTACTATCTGGTGGCCATCCACGACGTGGACGGGAATGAGCGTCTCAGTCCCGGCGACGAGCTGGGGTTCGGCGGCGTGGCGGACGTGGCCGAGCAGGCGGGCCCGCAGGCCACGGTGCTGGACGTCGGACAGGTGCTTGCAGACCTGGACATCCCGCTCATCATGGCACTCGACGCCGAGGCGCGCCCGGTGCCGCTGACAGAGACGGCGGAGACAACGTCTCACCACGGAGACACGGAGAGCACGAAGTCCCGCGGGGAACGGCGCTGAAGGTGAACGGCGAGCACGGCATGCACGCACGTCAGACCACGGAGACACGGAGAGCACAGAGTTCCACAGAGAACGGCGCTGAAGGTCAACGGCGAGAACGGCGGAGAGGCACGTCAGACCACGGAGAGCACGGAGTTGCAGGGAGAACGACCGAGAAGGGCGAGCACGGCATGCACGCACGTCAGACCACGGAGACACGGAGAGCACAGAGTTCCACAGAGAACGGCGCTGAAGGTCAACGGCGAGAACGGCGGAGAGGCACGTCAGACCACGGAGAGCACGGAGTTGCAGGGAGAACGACCGAGAAGGGCGAGCACGGCATGCACGCACGTCAGACCACGGAGACACGGAGAGCACAGAGTT
>CAZXDD010000120.1:6020-15482 GCA_964639415.1 uncultured Armatimonadia bacterium | reverse complement strand
TCGCGCAGCGAGATAGCGAGGAATCTCGCTGAATGCCGGGAGATTCCTCGAGCTGATCTTGCCGGAAGCGGACGCTCTCAGGGTGGCATCCCCGGCGAAAGCGGAGTTCTCGGCCGCACCTCAAGATGCCTGGATGGGCGCGCTTCTCGGCGTCTGGAGCAGGTTCTGGGGCCACAACCAGGGCCTTGGCCGGCCCGCCTCGGCGACCCCGCCCTGCGGGCTCGCCGCTCGGCCGTGGCACCGACCCAAGGCGGCCCCCCGTGTCGTGCTCGTCGGTCTTGGACTTAGGCTTGGCTAGTAGTAGCGCAGGCTCTTGCGGGCTTCATCGGCATGCCGCGAACCCGGCTCCATCTCCACGACCTTCTCCAGCATCGGTTTGGCACGCTCGAACTCGCCCAGCATCTCCAGGCTCTTGGCCAGATCGAGCACATACAGGGCGTTACCCGCGTCCAGCTCGACGGCCTTCTCGAGCGACGCGATGGCCTCCTCGAAGAGGCCGGTGTTCAGAAGCACATGGCCCATGGCCCACAGGCACTGAGGCGACTCCGGGCAGGCCTCCAATGCCTGTTGCAGCAGGGGCAACGCCTGATCGTAGTCGCCGCTCAGACGCGCCTGGTTGGCCTCTTGAAACAGTCGTTGAGTGTTCTCGTCCATGGCATCACAACTTCTCGCGCGAGGCGCCGCTGTATCTTTGGTAATGGGTAGTGCTACGCTACTTGCAGCCCAGTTTGGTCCCTACCGTCAGCCGCGCGCCGCGGAGATACTCCTCGGCGGTCATCGGCTGCTTCCCCGCAGCCTGCACCTGATGCAGCCACAGCCGCCCGCTGCCACACTGCACGGCAAACCCGCCATCGCAGGGCAATTCGACGACCTCACCGGCTTCTCCTTCCTCCTTCCCACTACTTATTTGGGCACTTGCCGTGAGTATCTTGAGCCGCTTACCGCCTACGTGCGTGAAGGCTCCCGGCCACGGATTGTACGCTCTCACCTGCCGCTCCAGCCTCTTCGCGTCCTGCGTCCAGTCCAGCTCCGCATCCTGGCTGTGGATCAGCGGCGCGAAGGTGGCCTGGCTGTGGTCCTGAGGGGTCCGCCGCGCCGTGCCGTCGGCGATGGCCGCGATCGCCTCCAGCAGCGTCTGTGTTCCGATCCGGGTGAGGCGGGCCGTCAACGTTCCGCACGTGTCGGCGGCGGCGATATCCAGGGCCTGTTGCAGGAGTATGTCCCCCTCATCCCAGCCCGGAGCCACGTACTGCACCGTCACCCCGGTTGTCTCGAGGCCCTGCAGGATGGCGTGCTGCACCGGCGCCGCGCCGCGCAGCCTGGGTAGCAGCGAGTAGTGTACGTTCACACACCGTCCGACGCTGCAGGGCAAGGGACCGCAGGGCAACCGCTGGCCGAAGGCGACCACCACACACAACTGGGCGCCCAGCTCGTCGAGCCGTCCGCAGGCCTGCCCACACTCTCCGCTCTCCGGCTGGCAGATCGGCAGCCCCAGACTGAGCGCCACCCTCTTGACCGGCGACGGTCTGGCGGTCCCGGACCGTCCCGCGGGGCGGTCCGGCTGGGTGACCACCTGTACCACTTCATGCTCGGCGGCCAATGCCTCCAGGTACTCGGCGGCAACGGCCGGAGTGCCGAAGAAGCCGATACGCACGGGCTCAGCCCCCCTGCCGCCGCGCGCGTCGTTCCTGCAGCCGACGGAACCGCTCCGTAACCTCTTCTACCGTTGTGCCGTCCAGGCGGTAGCCGTCCTCCTCGTCCTCGTCCGGCACCACCCAGCACAGCGTCTCGCGCAGAGCCCGATCGAGGAACAGGACACCGTCCAGGTGATCGATCTCGTGCTGCAGCGCCCGGGCCAGGAGGCCGTCGGCATGGATGCTGATCTCCCCGCCCTCGGGTGTGGTGCCCACGGCAACCACCGAGGCGGCGCGCGGGACCTCTCCGCGCAGGGTGGGCAGGCTCAGACAGCCCTCCATGGCGCCCTCCTGCCCGCTGCGCTCGGCGATATGGGGATTGAGCAGAGCGTGGATCTCCGTGTCTTCCTCGTCATCGGCCCGGACCACGATGACCCGCACAGACTCCCCCAACTGCGGGGCGGCCAGCCCCACGCCGGGAGCCTCCACCATGGTCTGCTTCATGTCCTCGATCAGGGCAAGCAGTGCGTCATCCACATTGCGCACCCGCTTGGCCTTCCTCCGCAGCACGGGGTGGCCGCAGTACAGTATCTCTCGCGTAGCCATGTTTGCCAAACCTCTTCGCAGCTTCTCACATCATATCCGTGGGATCGATGTCCACCACTACCGCGGTCGACCCCGTGTCGCCCAGGCGCTCAATGAGCGCGTCGGTGGGACGCCGCACCGCCTCGGCGTCCGGTCCCTTGAGCAGCAGGTGGTACCGGAACTGTCCTCGCAGCTTGTGTAGCGGCGCCTCGGCCGGACCCATGAAGTGCACCGCCCCCTGCTGGTGGGCAAGCCCCAACTCCTGCAGGGTCACGGCACATCCCCGGGCTACATCCAAAGCCCGCTGCTCGTCCTCGTCGCTAAAGACGAGCCGAACCAGACCGGCAAACGGAGGATACCTGTTGAGCCGCCGATATGCAAGCTCTCTGCTGATGAAGCTCTGGTAGTCGTGGTCGCAGGCGGTGGTCACGGCGTAGTGCTCCGGGTTGAAGGTCTGGACGATGACCCGGCTGTCCTTGTTTCCCCGTCCGGCACGGCCGGCCACCTGAGTGAGGATCTGGAAGGTCTGCTCTCCGGCCCGGAAATCCGGCCGGTTCAGCCCCGTGTCGGCGTTGAGCACACCCACGAGAGTCACATCCGGAAAGTCGTGGCCCTTGGCGATCATCTGTGTGCCCACGAGGACATTGGCCTCACCGGCGGCGAAGCGCCGCAGGATCTTGTCGTACGCATTCTTCTGGGCCGTGGTATCCCGGTCCATGCGCAGAGCCCTGGCCCCCGGTACGGCCCGCTCGAGCTGATCCACCACGCGTTCGGTGCCCATGCCGTGGAAGCCGATGTCGTACCCGTCGCAGTTGGGGCAGCGCTCCGGGACGGCCTCGTCACGGTCGCAGTGGTGGCAGCGCAGACGGCGGCTCTGGTGGTGGTAGGTGAGCGACACCGCGCAGTCGGGGCACTGCAGACTCAGGCCGCAGTCCCGGCACATGACGAAGGTCGAAAAGCCCCGGCGGTTCAGGAACACGATGGCCTGATCGCCTGCCTCCACACACTCGTTGAGCGCGGCCACAAGCTTCTCCGAGAACGCCTCATGCCGGCTGTCACGGGGCTCTTGGCGCAGGTCGACGATCTCGATCCGCGGCATCGGGCGGTCGTCGATACGCTCGGGCAGATGCACGAGCTCGATCCCGCCGTCGCCCTCGGTGGCGTGATAGTAGGCCTCCACCGATGGAGTGGCGCTGCCCATCAGCAGCACCGCGCCCTCCCTCGCGGCGCGCTGGGCGGCCACCACCTGTGCCGCGTAGCGCGGCTCGCTGTCCTGCTTGTACGCCCGCTCATGCTCCTCGTCCACGACGATGATGCCCAGATTGCGACAGGGAGCGAATACCGCCGAGCGCGCGCCCACCACGATGTCCGCCTCCCCGCTGCGAATCCGCATCCACTCGTCGAAGCGCTCACCGGTGCTCAGTGCGCTGTGAAGCAGCGCCAGACGGTCGCCGAAACGAGCCCTGAAGCGCCCAACCGCCTGCGGAGTCAGGGAGATCTCGGGAACCAACACGATGGCGCTGCGTCCCATCTCGGTGGCCGCCTGAATGCTCTGCAGGTACACCTCAGTCTTCCCGCTGCCGGTCACGCCGTGGAGCAGCAGACGGGCGCCGTGCCCTGCGGACAACGCGTCCGTCACACGTTCCACCACCACCCTCTGGGCGGGGTTGAGGTCCAGAGCGTGGGCGCTCTCGCCTCCGAACCCCCGAGTCTGAGGGGCCCGTAGGACGCGTTCTTGCGCCACATGGGCCAGGCCGTCGCGTTCCAGCGCCCGCACGGCATCCCGCGGAAGATCGGCCATGGGCACGGCGTCTCCGTCCGCCGCCAGCAGGCTGCTGAGTGCCTCGGCCTGTCGCGGCGCCCGGGAGGACAGCCGCTCAAGCAGCGCCACCCAATCATGGTCGCTGTCGGACAGGTACGCCACCTGTCGCGTCTTGGGTCCCGCGGCCGGTCGCTTGAGGCGGCGTACCTCGCGCACCAGTCCCTTGGCGGCCAACGCTCTCACCGCCGCCCCGGCGCGCGAGACGCCCTCCTTACCCCCGCCGAACAGCCTCCCCAGCTCCCAAACGTTGCGGCCGTCGTTCTCTACCAGGGCCGCCAGCACCCTGGCCTGGTTCACCGCGGCCTCCAGCGAACGCCCGGCACCGGGAGTGCGCCCCAGGTCGGTCAACTCCACGGTTCGTTCGGGCTTGCGCGTCGCGCCCGGGGGCAGGAAGCACCTGAGGGCCTCCATGAGCGTGGAGCGGTACCGGTCGGCCAGCCAGCGTGCCAGCGAGACCTGGGCCTCGTCCAGGAGCTCCTCGTCGGCGCTCTTGTCAAGCAGCGCACGAACCGTCACTCCCGCGGGCGAACGGTTCGTCAGGCCCACCACATAGCCCGAGACCTGCTGCTTGCCCAACGGCACGCGAACGCAACTACCCACGCGCACCGAATCGCGCAGACCATCGGGCACCAGATAAGTCAGTACCCGGTCCAGGGACCGGGTAGCTAACTCGACGATGACTTCGCAATAGAGGCTCTCTGTCTCGTCGCCGAAGAGCGAGGGTTGTGACGGGTCCATGTTGTCTCGTGCCGTGACGGGGTACCTTCCTGCTGTGCGGGGTAGGTCCGATGCCTGTCTCTCTCCGACCGCACAGGGGGGAGGAGACGCTCGTTTGCGTCCACACAGAACCCCGGGGGGCCACGCCTTCCGAGTCATCCCGTCCGCGCGGACCGCGTTGCAGTTGGAGCCGCTCCGGGCTGCGATGCCGTAGAACGCTGGCTGGGAAGCTCGGCCGGCCCTGCTCGTGTCATCCTGAGCGTCCATCTCGCGCAGCGGGATAGCGAAGGATCTCTCGATATCCCGAAGGGTTCCTCGAGCTGCTCTTCCCGGGAGCGTAGGCTCTCAGAAGGACGCTCTCGGCGAATGCGGGCTTTCCGGCCGGACCGCTACAGCCCCGCCGCCAACCTCAACTCATCCACCATGTCCAGCTTCTCCCAGGTGAACTCCGGCTCATTGCGGCCGAAGTGACCGTAGGCCGCGGTCTTGGCGTAGATCGGCCGCCGCAGTTGCAGCTTGTCGATCATGCCACGCGGAGAGAGGTCGAAGACGTCCAGGACGATCTGAGCGATCTTCTCTTCGCAGCACTGGTTGGTGCCGAAGGTGAAGACGGCCGCCGAGAAGGGCTTCGGGTCGCCGATGGCGTAGGACACCTGCAGCTCGCAGCGGTCGGCCAGACCGGCGGCCACCACGTTCTTGGCGATGTACCGGGCCATGTAGGCACCGGAACGATCGACCTTCGTCGGGTCCTTGCCGCTGAAGGCGCCGCCCCCGTGCCGGGCCAGACCGCCGTAGGTGTCGACGATGATCTTGCGTCCGGTCAGGCCCGTGTCGGCCTGCGGGCCGCCCACGGTGAACAGCCCCGTCCGGTTCACCATCACGTCGATCTCGCCGTCCCGGAGCTCGTCGGGGATGATGGGGTCCACGACCTGCTCGATCAGATCGGCCCGCATCTCGTCGGCGTCCACTCCCGGCCGATGCTGGGCGGCCAGGAGCACGCGGGTCACGGCCACCGGCCTGTCGTCCTCGTACCGCACCGTCACCTGGGTCTTGCCGTCCGGGCGCAGGTATGGGAGCGCATCGGTCTTGCGTACCTCGGCCAGCCGCTTGGCCAGCTTGTGGGCCAGCATGATCGGAGTGGGCATGTACTCGGCCGTCTCATTGCTGGCATAGCCAAACATCATGCCCTGATCCCCGGCGCCTCCGGTGTCCACGCCCTGGGCGATATCCGGCGACTGCGAGTGGATGGCGGTCAGGACGCCGATGGTCTCGGAGTCAAACCCGTACTTGGCCCGGGTGTAGCCGATCTCCTCGACGGCGGCCCGCACCACATCGTCTACCTGGACGTAGCCGTTGGTGGTCACCTCGCCGGCCACGATGCAGGTGCCGGTCGTGACCATCGTCTCCACCGCTACGCGGCTCATCGGGTCCTGCTCCAGCAGCTTGTCCAGCACGCTGTCGGAGATGCGGTCACAGACCTTGTCCGGGTGCCCTTCAGTCACTGACTCTGAGGTGAGCTGGTATTCCTGTGCCAAGGTGTAGTCCTCCCTGGGCCATACCCTTGTCGGTTATCGTTCGACGATGCGCTCTACGGCGTCCAGTATCGCCACAGCTATCTCACGCTTGCTGCAACAGCCGACACGCACCGGTTGTTCCCGTCTGCCGTAGATGATGACCTCGTTCGTGTCGGCACCAAACCCTGCCCCGGGAGCCGACACGTCGTTGGCCACGACGAGGTCAAGGCCCTTGCGCTCCAGTTTGCGGAGGGCGTTCTCCTCAAGCTTCTCGGTCTCGGCCGCGAAACCCACGTAGACCCGGCCGGACCCGACGGCGGCCACGGTACCGATTACATCCGGCGTCCTGGCCACCTCGATGATCCCGGGGCTACTTTCCTTCTTGATCTTCTGCTCCGCGCGACGTACCGGCCCAAAGTCCACCGGGGCCGCGGCCGCCACGATCAGATCGCACTCCAGGTGCCTGGCCGAGACCGCCTCCAGCATCTCCTCCGTGGTCTCCACGCGGACCACTTCCGCGCGCCACGGCGGGCGCTGCTGCGTGGGCCCGGTCACCACCGTGACTGCGGCGCCGCGGCAAAGCGCCTCCTGAGCCAGCGCGAGGCCCATCTTCCCGCTGGAGGGGTTGGAGATGAACCGGACCGGATCCAGCCACTCCCGGGTCGGCCCCGAGGTGATCAAGACCCTCTTTCCCCGCAGAAGGCTCTCGGGCCGGCCCAGCACCTGATCCAGAGCGTCCAGCATGTCCTCGCGGTCGGCGAGCCGCCCGCTGCCCGTCTCGCCGCAGGCCAGATGCCCGCTGACAGGCCCCACGAAGACATACCCCAACTCCGACAGCGTCGCCACATTGCGCTGAGTGACGGGGTTATGCCACATGCGCCGGTTCATGGCCGGAGCCAGGAGAACCCTGCCCGCGGCGGCGCAGATGGTGGTGGTCAACAGGTCATCACAGATGCCGGCGGCCACCTTGGCGATCACATTGGCCGTGGCCCCGACCACGATCAGCGCCTCACCGAACTCAGCCAGCGAGATGTGCTCGATCTCCACCTCGGCGATCTGCCCGAACAGCTCGCAGGCCACGTCCTGTCCCGAGAGCGCCCTGAAGCTCGCCGGGCCCACGAACTCCGTGGCATTGCGGGTCATCACGACCTTCACCTCGGCACCGCTCTGGCGCAGCTTGCTCACCAGATCGCACGCCTTGTAGGCCGCGATACTGCCGCAGACGCCCACCACGACCCGCCGTCCGCTCAGTGTTTCGTAGGTCACCGTCCGTCCGCCTCCGCATCGGCCAGGACCTCGGCCTGCAGGCTCCGCCAGTCGGCCCGTCCCAGCCGCTGCTTCTCGGCCACCAGAACCGCCTCCAGGTCATCCACGGCCTGCTGTACGCTCTCATTGACCAGCACAAACTGAAACAGGTCCATGTGAGCGAACTCGCGCCGGGCCGTGTGCAGACGCTTGAGCACATCCTCCGGGGCCTCGGTCTCGCGCCCCACCAGGCGGGCATGCAGCTCCCCCCAGGACGGCGGCGCCACGAAGACCAGCACGGCGCGACCGCCCAGGGCGAGGCGCACGCTCCGCGCGCCCTGATAGTCGATCTCCAGGATGATGTCCTCGCCGCGCGAGAGCGCTTCCTCCACGGGTCGCCGTGGGGTGCCGTAGTACAGGTCCTGGTGCACCACGGCCCACTCCAGTAGCTCGCCGCGCGTCCGCATGATACCGAAGTCGGCGGGAGAGACGAAGTGGTAATCCACGCCCGGCCGCTCACCCGGTCTCGGGCTCCGGGTCGTGCAGGAGACGGACTTGCGCAGGTCCGGCCGCCGGGACATCAGCCCGCGGATGATGGTGCCCTTCCCGACGCCGGAAGGGCCTGAGACCACGAGGAGTACGCCTTGCCTGTTCAATGCCGGCCACCATGGGGAGATGCGCCCGGAGGCGCTGCGGAGGGCACCCTAGCCGCAGGGCGCAGTGTAGCACAAGGCAGCGGGGGAATGCAAACCGGCGGGCCCACGGCCCACGGCGAGCGGGACTTCCGGAGCTGCTCACTCCCGGAGCAGACTGAGCAATCTCCCGGGGTTCAGCGAGATTCCTCGCTATCCCGCTACGCGAGATAGCGAGCAATGACAGGAGCCGGGCCGGCCGGGCCTTCCGGCCGGGTCTCTAGATCACCTTCAGCAGCATCAGCACACCCATCACAATGAACAGCCCGCCGCCGATGTAGCGGATCAGGTCTCTGGGCAGAAACGCCGCACAGGCATGTCCCACGCCGACCCCGATGGCGCTCACCAGTGTGAGCGCCAAGGCGGCCCCGACAAGCACCAACAGCGGCGACTGGAACTTCGCCGCCTGCAGGATGACGGCGATCTGGGTCTTGTCCCCGAGCTCGGAGACAAACAGGAGCACAAACGTCGATATGAGCGGCTTGAGGTCCATCGTGCGGCGTCCTCCTCCGGCTAGATGCGCTCGATCTCCAGGTCTCGTTCGCCGCTGTCGGCGGCCTTCTGCGCGTGCAGCGCCGCCATCGTCGAGCGGAAACACTCCTCTTTGCACAGGAACGGTTCCCGGCCGAACTCCACCTGGCGCGCGAAGTCCTCGAAGGGGTCGATGCCGGGGTCCTCCAGCAGTGGCACCTGCTTTTCCTGCTCTCCGGCACGGCGCAGGACCAATCTGTCCGAGGTATCATACTCCAGGCTGCCCTCGCTGCCCCACAGGAAGAAGCGCCATGGTGCATAGTGGCCCGCGGGCACCAGGTACGAGGCGTCGCCGAACATCCTGGCCCCGTCCTCCATCTGCAGGAAACACTGGGCGCTTTGCTGGAAGAACTCCGGCGCCGGGCTGCCCGGGACGCTGGAGCCCGCGGCGCTGAGGACCCGGCTGAACTCCCTGCCGGTGACCCAGCGCAGCATGTCGATCCCATGAATCATGATGTCATTGATGGTGCCGCCCTGCTTGCCGGCCTCGAAGTACCAGCCCGGCCGCGAGCCCCAGGACAGAGGGTGCTGGCCGAAGACCGTGGCCGTCGCCAGGTTGCCGATGGCCCCCTCACGCACCAGATTCCTGAGCGTCAACGCCGCCCCGCTGTACCGCATGGTCAGGTCCACATGGACGATGAGGTTCTTCTCGCGGGAGAGCGCGGCGATCTGCCGGAGCTGCTCGATCTCGGTGCACAGGGGCTTGTCGGTCACCACATGCT
>CAZXDD010000120.1:0-6010 GCA_964639415.1 uncultured Armatimonadia bacterium | reverse complement strand
TGCCCGCCTCCAGCGCCCGCAGCACCAGCGGACCGCGCCTGGCGTAGTAGTCCACGCAGGCCAGGGCGTCGAACTGAACCTCATCCAGAACCTGCTCGAAGCTGTCATGTGTCAGCTCGATCCCCAGGTCGGCGGGGATGCCGCCGCGGGCCTCCGGGTCCTCTTCCACGCAGGCCACGACATCCACGAAGTCCAGCGCCTGGGCCGTCTTGTAGATCGCCCCGGAGTGTCCGTGGCGGAAGCCTACCATAGCCAGTTTCATTGCTCTGCCTCCTGAATCGCGGCTTGTTCCGCAGGCCGATCGTCACCGAAGGCCAGCGCCACCTTCTCGGCGGGGAGCGCGGGAGTGAATGCACTGACCACAGGCACCAGGATCAGCGAGACGAGCATCGCCACGCTGGCGGAGACCGGCGAGTTGGCGCCCCCCCAGGCTATGAACAGCGTGATGGCCGTGACCAGACCGCCGACGAAGCCCACGGCCGCCCCGGCGGCCGTGGTGCGCCGCCACAGGACGCCCCAGACGTACGGCCCGATGAAAGAACCCGCCAGCGCACCCCAGCTCATGGACATCAGGGTCACGATGGCGTCGATCCTCTTGGAGGCGATCAGCACCGAGAGACCAACGAACACGCCGCACATCACGCGCAGGAAGGTGAGGCCCTTCTTGCTGGTCTTGTCGCGGCGGTCGCGGGCTCCGACGAGGTCCACCGTCACCGCGGCGCTGGAGACCAGGACGAGGGACGCCAGAGTGGACATCGAGGCCGCCAGGATCACCAGCAGGATGATCACCGAGAACCACGGGGGCGTGTGCTCGTACAGAAGCTGCGGCATGATGCGGTCGAAGTCCGGACCCGTGCCGTTCTCGAGCTTCGGCAGCGTCGCGGCGGAGAAGAACCTGTGGGACAGGCCGCCACAGTAGTACGCGCCAAACGAGATGATGCCCGCGAAGACCGTGGCCACCACCGCCCCGGTGGTGATGACTCTGCGGTCCTTGATGGAGTAGAACTTCTGCACCATCTGCGGCAGCCCCAACGGTCCGAAGCTGGTCATGAACACCAGCGAGGAGAGCACGACCCAGCCCGGAAACAGCGCCTCCGGGTTGGGCTTGAGGCCGGGGGCATTGGCGATGTCCGCTCCCAGCACGATGGACTCGAAGACGCCCTGCCCGGCGGCCTCCGCTACCAGCATCACCATCAGCGTGACGCCGAGGATCTGCAGAAAGCCCTGTACCAGGTCCGTGGTCGCCACCGCGAAGTAGCCGCCCATCACCAGGTAGACGCCGGTCAGTACCGCCATCAGCGCCATGACCTGGCCGTACGGCATGCCCAGGTTGACCTGAAACAGGTACGCCAGGCCCTGGTAGACCGAGGCCGAGTAGGGCACCAGGAACACGAACACCACCAGCGCCGACAGGGGCTTGAGCCAGGGAAGGCCGTAGCGGGTGTCCAGGAACTCCGGCATCGTGATGGCATCCAGCCGTTCCGTCATCTCCCGGGTGGGACGGGCGAACAGCAGCCACACGCCCAGGACGCCGATGAGCGTGTTGCCCACGGCGATCCACAGCGCGTTCATCCCAAAGCCCCAGCCGAGCTTGCCGGCGAAGCCGACGAACAGCACTGCGGAGAAGTACGTCGTGCCGTACGCCATGGCCGTAACCCACGGACCGATGGTGCGACCGCCGATGAAGAAATCTCCGACGTTCTTGGTGCGCCGCATCGAGAAGTAGCCGATGAGCAGCATGACGATCATGTAGGCGGCGATCGCGATCAGCTTGCCCGCTGCGTCCATAGTCTTGTGGCTCCCCCAGAACATGATATGGCCGGCGGCTCTCCCCCGCCGGCGCGCTATGAGAGTCTGGCAACTGATGCGGCACTCACAGACCCAGAGCCGCGGTGTGACACTCGGCCCTCTGCGCATGTGGCTCCGCCGCCGCTACCCCGTCGAGACGCCCATCTCCTTGGCCGCCCGCTCCAGCTCTGGGGTAGTAGCCATCATGGACAGCGCCTCACGGGCCGTCCTGCGGCCGCTTGCCATGTCGCCGACGAGACACTGCGCCACGGCCAGGGCCAGAAGCGCTTCGGGCTGCGCCTGGCCCGAGGCAACCGCGGTGTGTAGCGGTTCCAGGGCGACCGCGGCGTTGCCGCCGCTCTTGAGGACGACCACTCCCAGGCCGAGACTGGCCAGCCCCACGCTGTCGCGGTAGCTCATTGCGACACGGAAGGACTGCTCGGCCTCCTTCCACTTCCTCTGCTCGGCGTAGATGCGGCCCAGCCACGTGTGGGCCTTGCCGCTGGGCCGCCTCGCCACCGCCTCATTGGCGGTCTTGAGCGCCGCCTCCCAGTTGCCCTCATTGGCCTGGAAGCCGATGATGGCCTCGAGGGCGGCAGTCCCTGTGGGGTCGGCCTCGGCCGCCTCCCGAAGCAGCGCGTACATCCGGGGCTTGTCGCCCATCATGAAGGTCGTGACACCCAGGAACAGGAGAGCATCGGCCTTCAGCTCGGGGGCCTGCGCCGCCAGCGCCTGCAGCTCATCGCGGCAGGAGGTCAGTATCCGCCGCTGCTGCTGGTCCAGCTCCTCCCAGAGCCCCTTCTCCAGCCCCCGGACCATCTGCAGGGCGAAGAACGGCGTGAGTTTGGCGGCCACGCTGAACTGCCGCAGGCGCGGGTAGTCCGGGGTGAGGTCCGCCGCCTTCTTCAGCAGCTCCGCCATCTCCTCGAAACTGCCCAGCGACCTGAGGCCGGAGGCCGGGTCGGCGCGGAGGATGAGCACCAGAGGCAGCCACTTGGCCACGAACAGGGTCACCAGCGGCTGGGCCTCCTGGGGGGCCAGCCGCACGGCTTCCTGGGCCTCGCTCTCGGCCGCGCGCAGGTGCCCCTGCATCAGGTTCACCATCCGCTGGTTGAGCGCCAGGACGGCGTGCTTGGAGTGCAGCTCCGCCGACAACTGGTGGGCCTGCCACAGGCTCGAGTCCAGGATCAGTGCCCTCTCGATGTGCGACGCCGCCTCGGCGTCGTCGCCAATGGCCATCAGCGCCTCGGCGTACTGTGCATGGGCCATGGCGTCGTCGGGCTTCCTCGCCACCAGCTCGGAGAACCCCTGGAGGGCGATGCGGTACTCGGCTCCGGCCTCCTCCGTCCGCCCCAGCGAAGTGAGCAGCTTGCCCAGGCGCAGGTGCAGTGCCGGTTGGTCCTCCTCGACCAGGCGCGCCCGTATGGCGAGCACCTCGGCCGCCGGGTCCTTAGCCAGAGGGATCTTGAGCTCGCTGGTGGCGAAGGTGACGTTCAGGTTCATCGTGATCGGGGGCAGGCGCAGAGCCTCCACCAGCACTCCCCGATCCAGGGCCAGAGCGGGGCTCACGCACAGGCACGCCAGAGCCATGCAAGCGACGAGCCCCGGCAACGTACCGGGGCCTTGACGATAGCGCCCCAAGCCCGCCCCGCGGGCACGCTGAGGTCGCGGGCAGTCAGCGATCTCCGCCGCCGGAGCAGGCCGCGGAAGAGGGGGCGATTGGCCCCGCCCGGCATCACAGTAGGCGGCCAACTTGGGCTCCTTCCCAGACGGCATGGTGGATCGTACGGGGCTCGGCCGCGTCTCCGATGATGTGCACGGGCACGTCGAGATTCTGCTGCAGCGGAGCCAGCTCCTGTTCGCTGGCCCGCCCCAGAGCGACGATGACGCTGGCCGGCGGGAACGTCTCACGCTCCGAGCCATTGACCACAATCGTCACGCGCTCGTCGGCCGACACACTCACCACCTCGGCATTGGTGATGGCCTGCACCTGGGCATCGGCCAGGTCCTTGAGCAGGAACTGGCGTACCGAGCCGACCATGTTCGTCGCCAGCTCCGGCCGGCGCTCGAAGAGCATGACCATGTGTCCGCTGCGCGCCAGTCGCAGCGCCGCCTGGCACCCCAGCTCCCCGCCGCCCAAGACGGCAACGAGGTTGAAGAGCTCCACATCCGGGTCCATCAGGTAGTCCGCGGCATGCAGCGTCCTGACCTCGCAGCCCTCGGCCAGAACCTCCTCGGGCTTCAGGTATCGTGCCCCGGTGGCCAGGACCACCGCGTCCGCCCCGGCGCCGATGACCGTCCCGGCCTCACCCGCGGTCTGCCAGCCCACCTCCACACCCGCCTCATCCAGCGCACCCGTCAGCCGAGTGATCCACTGCCGGAACACCGTGCCCCGCTCGTAGCAGGCCATGACGTCCAGCCGCCCGCCCAGGGTGGCCCGCTTCTCCCACAGGATCACCTTGTGGCCGCGTCGGGCGGCAACGGCCGCGGCCGTCATCCCCGCAGGCCCTCCGCCGACGATGAGGATGTTCCTGGGCTGCTCCACCCCCGGACCGTCCGGCCAGTCCGTCCACTCACTCTCATGCCCGGTGCACGGATTGGTGACACACTCCAACTGTCCCTCGCCGTTGCGCCGGCGGTCGCTGCAGCCCAGATTGCACTGGATGCACGGGATGATGTCCTCGTCCTGGCCGCCCTGGGCCTTCTGACACCAGTCCGGGTCGGCCAGCAGAGCGCGCCCCAGAGCCACCGCGTCACAGCGCCCCTTGCTGATGGCCGTCTCCACCGAGGCCGGGGAGCGCAGGTTCCCTACTCCGATGACGGGGATCGTGACGGCATCCTTCACCGCCCGGGCGAGGTCCAGGAGATGGCCTTCGGGCACCGTGTAGGGCGCCGAGGCCCAGTGGGCGGTGGCGCCCGTCCCGGCCGAGACGTGGATGGCGCAATACCCGTACTGCGCCAACAGCGGCGCGATCCGTACCATCTCCTCCAGGTTGATGCCATCGGGCACCATCTCGTCCGCCGACACCCGACACCACATGGGGAAATCCGGTCCGCAACGCTTACAGATGGCCTGGGCCACCTCGGCGGCAAACCGCGTGCGCCGGGCCGTATCACCACCATAGGCATCGCTGCGCTGGTTGGTCAAGGGCGACAGGAAGCCGCAGCCCAGGTAGCCGTGGGCCATGTGCACCTCGACCCCGTCGAACCCCGCCTTCTTGGCGCGGAACGCGGCATCGGCAAAGCTCTGCACGATGCGCTTGATCTCCCGCGGGTGCAGCTCCTTGAGCGTGCGACCCTCGCGCCCCCAGGCCATGGCCGACGGGCCCAGCAGCTCGCCGCCGTTGACCGCCGGGTCCGCCTGCGGGCCGCCGTGCTGCAACTGCAGGGCGATGCGTCCTTCGGCGTTGTGCACCTCGTCGGTGAGCAGGCTGAGACCGTCAACCATGTCATCGCGGAACGCGCCCAGCATCCTGGGGCCCGTGAGACCCTCGGGCTCCACCGCTGTATGTTCGACAATGTTCAGGCCCACTTTGCCTCGGGCTCTGGCAACATGGTAGGCCACCAGTTGTGGTGTGACGTGATGGGCCTCATCGGCATACCCCGTGCCCATCGGCGCCATCACGATGCGGTTAGGGAGGGCCAGATTGCCGAGCTCCAGCGGAGAGAACGTGTTCGGATAACGCCCCATGCAAGGCTCACCTCATTCAGGGTCTCTGCGAGCAAGACCGGTGCCCCGCACCACCGCCATGTTCGCCGCATCCGTGGCTTCCACCTTCGCCGACCCCGGAGCGACGTAGACTGGCCACCCAGACACCGGTCGGGTTCCTGGCCTCTGGGCTGCAAGCCGCGTGCCGCCGGGCAACAGCCGGGAGGAATGCCCGCCTGTCGCGGCGAAGCTCCCTGTCGGCGGTTCACCCCCGGACACCGGCTCCGTGCCGGCATTGCGCACATGGGAGGGCCTATCATGGCGAAGGGTATCAAGGCCGGTGTTATCGGCGCCGGCATCGGGAAGTTCCATATCGAGGGCTACCAGAAGCACCCGAAAGCGCAGGTTGTGGCCCTGGCAGACCTCAACGAGGCGGTCCTGGGAGCGGTCGGCGGCAGCTTCGGTATCCAGACGCTGTACACCGACTACAAGGAGATGCTGGCCGATCCGGAAATCGACTGCGTCAAGATCGGAAGAGCACACGTCTGAACTCCAGTCACGAGATTCCATCTC